>JAGGXI010000033.1 GCA_021163155.1 Candidatus Aerophobota bacterium | reverse complement strand
GAAAGATTAATTTCAAAATCACAAATATCACATTTAAGCTGTAGTTATTCTTGCACTATCAAAATTAATTGGTAAAGTAAGGTAGCCGCAACCTTCAGGTTGCGCTGTTTTACGCAGGCTCTGAGCCTCGCGGCTACCATTTTTTCCGTGCAAAAGTTGGTTGATATAAGTATATATTTTTTAATATTAAAAATACTTTATGTAATAGAATAAGATTAATCAAAACTCAGTAATAAGAGTATAAATAGATCTATGGAGAATTTAAAAGAGGTAATAAAATCTAAACTATTACTAAATAATTAACTTAGAAAAAAAGACTTTTAAAAATGAAGATAGCTGTTATTCAAATGAATTCTACGGATAATAAAGAAGAAAATATAGTTAAAGCAAAAGAATTTATTGATGAGGCATCAAATAAAGGAGCTAAACTTATAGCTCTTCCTGAAATGTTTAATTTTTTAGGTCCTAATAAAGAAAAACTCTCTCAATCAGAGACTATACCTGGTCCAACAATTAAATGTATGATGAATAAAGCGATAGAACATAAAATATATATTCTTTGTGGAAGTATTTTAGAAAAAAGTAAAGATTGTAGAAAAGCATTTAATACTAGCGTATTCCTTAATCCTCAAGGAGCTATAATTGCCAAATATAGAAAAATTCATCTTTTTGATATAAAAATAAAAGGAGAATCATTTTACCGAGAATCAGCTACTATGAATTCTGGCACAAAAGTAGTTACTATAAGTACAGATTTTGCAAAATTAGGTTTTTCTATTTGTTATGACCTTCGTTTTCCGGAACTTTATCGTAAACTTACTATACAAGGAGCACAGATTATTTTCATACCAGCAGCCTTTACTCTTCAAACAGGAAAAGACCATTGGGAGGTATTAATAAGAGCAAGGGCTATAGAAAATCAAGTATATATCATCGCTCCCGCACAAACAGGTTCTCATCCTCCCGGTGAAAAATGTTACGGAAAAAGTATGATAGTAGACCCCTGGGGAATAGTTATAGCTAAAGCTTCGGATAAAGAGATGATAATTTACTCAGAGATAGATCTTCTTTATCAAAATAAAGTTAGAAAAGAGATTCCCTCACTCTCCCATATAAGAAAGGATATATTCCCTATTTAATTAATAATTAAGAAAGATATTTTTATATTCCTTAATTCTTAATAATATTTATAGTTATTCCTTTAATCAGAGACCTCTAAAAAACCTCCAGAGGACTCTGATCTATGTAATCTCGATTTTTATCTGCGAAATCAGAGATTTCTAGTTTTTTTAGAAATCTTAAATTATATAATTTTGTTTGACAATACACCTTTAATATGTTAGGTTAATTAATATATATTTAATTTAGAATTTTTAAAAGAGAGGAGAAAATAATGTTTAAAGGATGTTTTGTAGCTATAGTTACCCCTTTTAAAAAGGGAGAAATAGATGAGGAAGCACTAAGAAAAAATATCCAGTTTTGTTTAAATAAAGGAGTGGATGGGATAGTTCCTTGTGGGACAACAGGAGAGTCCCCCACTCTATCTTTTGATGAGCACAAAAAAGTAATTAAAATTACCATTAATGAAGTAAAAGGAAAGGTTCCTGTAATTGCTGGAACAGGTTCTAATAGTACAAAAGAAGCAGAGGTTTTGACGAGATTTGCCAAAAAAGTAGGCGCAGAAGGAGCTCTTATTATCACTCCTTATTATAATAGACCCACGCAAAAGTGTTTAGAAGCCCATTATAGGAAATTAGACACTATAGGAATCCCTATTATAATATATAATGTTCCCTCCCGAACAGGGGTAAATATTTCTCCGGCAACGGTAGTTAAATTAAGTAGACTAAATAATATAGTGGGGATTAAGGAGGCAAGTGGGAATATAGACCAGGTATCCAGTATAATTGCTGCAGCTGACCATAATTTCTTTGTTCTCTCTGGGAATGATTCCCAAACTTTTCCTATTCTTTCTTTGGGGGGTATAGGAGTAATTTCTGTAGTGGCAAATATTATACCCGAAGAGACGACAAAAATGGTAAGTCTGTATCTAAAAGGAAATATTAATAAGGCACGAGAGCTTCATTATAAGATCTATCATTTGTGTAAGGCGATGTTTATAGAAACCAATCCTTTACCAATAAAAACAGCGATGGCTAAAATGGGTATGATTCAAAAAGAATGGAGGCTTCCATTAGGGGAAATGAATAAGGAGAACGAAGAAATAGTTATAGAAGCTTTATATAAATATGGATTGCTTTAATAAATAGATGAAAAGCCTTTATTTAGATGCTTTTATTTCTTCTGCTTATTAGGAGAAAAGAGAGAAGATTCTTTTATTAATTTCTAAATTTTCTATTTTAAAAATAACCTCTATAATAGAGAGACTGGTAAATAAATATATTTAAGAAAAGATATTCCCTCAAAACTCCTATAA
This sequence comes from Candidatus Aerophobota bacterium, assembly GCA_021163155.1. Taxonomy (GTDB): domain Bacteria; phylum Aerophobota; class Aerophobia; order Aerophobales; family JAGGXI01; genus JAGGXI01. The sequence goes on along the minus strand of JAGGXI010000033.1, from coordinate 12,772 downwards.
TGATGCTCTACATTTATCATTAACAGTAATTAAGAAAATAAATATATTTTTAAGCTGGGATCTACCCTATATAGTTAAAAAAGAGGTAGAGAGAAAAATAAATACTTTTAATTTAATAAGCGGTTATCCCTGTATAACTATTATAAGCCTTGAGAATTTTATATAAAAATCAGGAGATAAAAATGTTAAAAAGGTTAAACATCGCCACTAATTCCCAAACTGAATTTATAAATATCACTCCTCAAGTAGAAAATGAAGTAAAAAAATCAGGAGTAAAAGAAGGGGTATGTTATCTCTATATACCTCATACTACAGCAGGAATAACTATTAACGAAGGAGCAGACCCTGATGTAAAAAGAGATATATTAAATCAGTTAAATAATATTGTTCCTTTTAATGGTAATTATTACCATAGAGAAGGAAATTCCTCTGCTCATATAAAATCTTCATTTATTGGATGCTCAGAAACCTTACTTATTTATAATAATCAACTAATTCTTGGGAGATGGCAGTCTATCTATTTTTGTGAATTCGATGGCCCTAGAAATAGACAGCTGATAATAAAAATAGCATAAATTTACAAATAAATAATAAATAAGAGAAGAAAATATAAATGAATTTAAATTGTCTCTCGTTAGCCAAATATAAGTTTACTCTTCAAACCGAAGAAGCACTTACTCTTCCTTCTTTTAAAGGGTCAATTCTCCGAGGGGGATTTGGTTCAGTTTTCCGCAAAATTATCTGTGTTAATAAGAAAAAAGACTGCTCCCACTGTCTTCTTAAAGATGAATGTATTTATCCATATATATTTGAGACTCCTATGCCTGCCGAATTTACCTATATAAATAGAAATAAGATTAGTACCATTCCCCATCCTTTTATTATAGAACCCCCTTTGGGAAAAAAGGAAGTATATGAACCAGGAGAAACTCTCTTTTTTAATTTAGTTTTAATAGGAAAAGCTATTTCCTATCTTTCATATTTTATCTTTGCCTTTAAAAAATTAGGGGAGGTAGGATTAGGTAGAGAGAGATCTCATTATAAACTACTTAAAGTAGAATTCTTTAAAACTCCTTCTCAGAGGGAACTTATTTACGATAGTCAAACTCAAACTCTAAAGAAAGTAAATACTCAAATAGATATTTCTCAGATATTTTCTTTCCAGCAATTAACCATAGATTCTATTACTATTAATTTCCTTACTCCGATAAGGATCAAATATCATGGAAGCTACACTTCTTATCCTGCTTTTCACATTATTTTAAGATCTCTTCTCCGCCGTCTCTCATATTTGTTATACTTTCATTGTGGAAGAGAATTAAATATAGATTATAAAGAAATAATTGAAGAAGCTAAAAAAATAGAAACCTTAGAAACTACAATACACTGGATAGACTGGGAAAGATATTCAAGCAGACAACATCAAACAATGAAATTAGGAGGGTTTATTGGAAGAGTGAATTATAAAGGGAAAATGCAAAGATTTCTTCCTTTTTTAAAGACAGGGGAATACATTCATTTAGGAAAGGCCACCGTATTTGGGTTAGGAAAATACGAAATTATAGAGAGATAATTTAAAGGAGATAAAGATAAACGGTACCTTTGTTTATATTGGATTAGGTTCTAATAAAGGGAATAAAATAAAAAATATAGAGAAAGCTTTAAATTGTCTTAATAAAAAGATAAAAATTAAAAAGTTGTCTTCTTTTTATCTCACTGAACCTGTAGGGATAAAAGGAGAATGGTTTCTTAATTGTGTTCTTGAAGCAGAAACAGAGGAAAGCCCTGAAAACTTGCTTAAGTTTTTATTAAAAATAGAAAAAAATATGGGTCGTGTAAGAAGAGGAGTGAAAGAATCTCGTATAATTGACCTCGACCTTTTATTTTACAAAAAGGAGATTATTAATAAAAGAAACCTTATTATCCCTCATCCGTGCTTACATAAACGAAGATTTGTATTAGTTCCTTTAATGGAAATTAATCCTCATCTTCACCATCCTGTTTTAAAGAAAACCGTAGAGAATATTCTTAATGATTTAAAAGACCGCCATCAGGTGAGAAAATATAAAAAAGAAGAAAATGGTTGTAATTAAGACTAAAGAGATTAGTAAAACTTATAAAGGGTATAAAGGCTTTTTAAAAAAGAGGAGAGTTTCTGCTTTAAACAAAGTAAACCTTGAGGTAAAAAGAGGAGAGGTATTTGGCTTATTAGGATTGAATGCGGCCGGTAAAAGCACTTTGCTTAAGATATTTTTAGGCCTTATTTTTTGTAATGATGGAAAAATTCAAATTTTTAAAAAAGAGAGAGTTAATAGCTGGATTAAACAAAGGATAGGTTTCCTTCCTGAAGAACCCCGATTTTATAGCTATTTATCTACTTATGAATTTTTAGTTTTATTAGGAAAAATATTTAAAATAAAAAAGAAGGAAAGAGAGAAAAGAATAAAAGGCATTCTTAATTTAGTAGGGTTAACAAAGATGAAAAAAACAAGGATTAAGGAATTCTCTAAAGGAATGTCTCAAAGGTTAGGTATTGCCGCAGCTTTAATAAACAACCCTGAAATTCTCTTTTTAGATGAACCAATGAGTGGATTAGATCCTCTGGGAAGAAAAAGAGTAAAAGATATAATTTTAACTCTTAAAAAAGATGGTAAAACTATATTTTTTTCTTCTCATATTTTGTCTGAAGTAGAGGAAATATGTGATCGTATCGGAGTTATTCATAAAGGAAAATTAATCTATATAGGAGAAATAAAAAGTATAAAAGAAAAAGAAGGGATTCCATTAGAAAAGTTTTTTATTAATATAATCAAAGGCCTTTAATTACACTGATTTAGTGATGATAATCTAATCTGTGTAATCTGAATTTTTTAGAAATCTCTAATAAAAAAATTGGTTGACAGATAAACAGAGAATTAATATAATAACTAAGGAAATATTAAATTGAGAAGTATGACTGGTTATGGAGAAAGCAGAGAAGAAAGTAAAAGATTGTCTCTATATTTACAAATAAAAACAACTAATCACCGTTTCTTAGATATAAATATTAAATCTCTCCAAAAAATTCCCTTTTTATGGGAAAAAAGAATAGAAGAACTTATTAGAAAAAAGGTTAAGAGGGGGAAAGTAATTGTTGATATAGAGATATCTAAAAAAAATTCTTCTTCACCTAAAATTACTATAAACCAGGAGATCGCTTCTCAATATTATCAAACCCTTTGTCAATTACGAGACAGTTTAGGATTAAAAGATGAAATTAATCTCTCCCATCTTATAAAATTTCCTCAAATAATTAATATTGTAGAGGAAATAAAAATTAAAGAAAAAATTGTAAAAAATTTATTAGATAAAGCTTTATCTAAATCTTTAGAAAATGTCCTTCAAATGAGGGAAAAAGAGGGAGAAAGACATCTTAGAAGTATATTAAAATGTATAAAAAAAATTAAAAACTATACCTTACAAATAAAAAGAGAGCTGCCATTAGCTAAAATTAGTTATCAGAATAAAATTAAAGAGAATTTGAAAGAATTATTAAGTAATAAGAGAAATAGTAAGACAGCTGAAGAGATCTCTCGTCTTGTTAATCGAGGAGATATCACAGAAGAAGAGGTGCGTTTTAACTCTCATTTAAAACAATTAAAAGATACCTTGCAAAATAAAGGAGCTATAGGTAAAAAATTAAAATTTATCTTACAGGAAATGCATAGAGAGATTAATACTATTGGAGCAAAAACTAATTCTCTTATTATCTCTCATTTAGTGATTAAAGTTAAACAAGCGATAGAGAAAATAAATGAAGAAATAGAAAATATTGAGTGAATTTAAAGGAGAAATTATTGATAGAAAATAAAGGAGGAATAGTTGTAGTTATCTCTGCGCCTTCAGGAGTAGGAAAGACTACCTTATGTAAAAGACTACTGCAAAGTTCTCTTCCTTTTGCTTACTCAGTATCATTTACTACACGAGCTCCTCGTAAAAATGAGATAGAAGGAGTAGATTATTACTTTGTTTCTCGAAAAGAGTTCCAGAAAATGATAGAGGAAAAGAAATTTATAGAATGGGCGGAGGTCCACGGTCGATTATATGGAACTTCAGAAAAATTTCTCAACGAAGTTATAAAAAATGGAGAAAAAGATGTGCTAGTAGAGGTAGATATTAAGGGGGGTATTGAGATTAAAAAGAAGTATTCTCAGCAAGCAGTCCTTATTTTTCTTCTCCCCCCCTCATGGGAAGAGCTAAAGAAACGATTAAATAAAAGAGGCACAGAGAATGAAAAAAAAGTTAAAGAACGTATAGAACGAGCAAAAAAAGAGATTAAATATACTCCTTATTATGATTATATAGTAATTAATGATAATATAAACGAGGCTTTAAATACTTTATTAGTTATAATTAAAGCAGAGCACTATCGAGCGAATAGAGTATTAAATAAAAAATTTATTAAGGAGTTTTAATTGGTTAATTTTTCAATAGATGAGCTTCTAAAAAAAGCCCAAATGGATAATAAATATAAACTCACCTATTTAGCTATTAAGAGAATAAAGGAGCTAGTTAAAGAAAAGGATAAAAACATCTTAAATAATTCTAAGGAAAAGCTTACCACTCGTGTCTTGCGAGAAATTATAGAGGGTAAAATAAAATCATCAGATAAAAACTAAACATCAAGCTTTATTCTCTTTTTAATGTTTTAATGTGGTCAATTTTTCTAAAATCAGTTTAGTTTTTATCAATAATCTTTTAACATTTTTTCCAGTTCTTCAAGTTTACTTAATAAATTCTTATTCTTGTCTTTTAAATCGTTTATCTTCCTCCAGGCATACATTACTGTGGTATGGTCTTTGCCCCCGAATTTTTCTCCAATCTCTGGGAATGAAGCATCGGTTAACTCTCTACAAAGATACATTGCTATTTGTCTAGGGAAAGCGATCGTTTTTATTCTATTTTTACTTTTTATATTTTTTTCTTCAATATTATAATACTCACTCACTACTTTCTGTATTGATTCTATAGTAATAGGTTTATATTCTTTCTCGGGAAGAATCTCTTTTAGAGCCTCTTTTGCAGAATCCAGATCTAATCTCTTTTTAAAAAGAGTAACATAAGCAATTAAACTTACCAGACAACCTTCTAATTTGCGGATATTAGTTTTTACTCTCTCTGCTATAAATAAAGCTATTTCATCCGAAAGATGTATTTTTTCTGCATCCGCCCTTTTTTTTAATATAGCAATTCTCGTTTCCAAATCCGGGGGTTGTATATCTGCAATTAATCCCCATTCAAATCGAGACTGGAGCCTTCCCTGGAGAGTAGGGATTTCTGTAGGTGGTCTATCGCTGGAGAGAACTATCTGTTTACGAGCTTCGTATAAAGCATTAAATGTATGGAAAAACTCTTCCTGTGTTCTCTCTTTACCTGCTAAGAAGTGAATGTCATCCACAAGTAAAATATCCGCATATCTATATTTTTTTCTAAATTCCGTCGTTTTATCGTCTTTAATAGCATTTATCATCTCATTAGTAAATTGTTCTGATGAAATATACGAAAAGCTCAACTTCATTTTTTCATTGCTAACATAATGGGCAATAGCTTGTAAAAGGTGCGTTTTCCCCAAGCCCACATCTCCATAAATAAATAAAGGGTTGTACGCCTGTGCAGGTGATTGTGCTACCGCTAAAGCCGCAGCATGCGCCAGTCTATTATTATTACCTATTACAAAATTAGAAAAAATGTATCTTGGATTTAATCTATTAAGAGAAGTTCTTTTAGAGGAAGAATAGACTAAATCTCTCTTTTCTTCTTTGTTTTTAATCTGAGGAATAACAATAAAATCTACCTCTATCTTTTTACCAATTACCTCTCTCATCTTTTCTTTTATTAACTTTAAATACTTTTTTTCTATCCTCTCCTTAAAAAAACTATTAGGCGTTTTAATAACTATCTTATTATTAGTAAAGGAGTGTATTTGAAGAGGTTCTAGCCATACTTTAAAATTTTGTAAACCAACCCTTTTTTTAATATTACATAAAAATTCCTGCCATATATTTTCTTCAATATTCATTAAAAAACCTTTTAAATTTTGAAATAGATAAAAGTTAATCACAGACTTATCCACAACTGTGGATAAGTCGAAACTCTTTATTTTTAAGAAAAAGAATAAAATAAAATATCATCTTTATCTCTATAGATAAGAGTAGAAAATATTTTTATGAGTTATACACAAAATATTAAACAGGAAGGTCATAATTTTATTTTATAACTTATTTCTTTTTCGTCAATCTCAATTTTTTAAAAAATAAACTGTTTTTTATGTATATACCTGTTTGTAGTTGGTTTTTAACCCATATTTTTGACTTTGCCGAAGTTATTGGTATACTTAAAGTAATTAATTATAGACTTGTTCCTATAGAGATTTCTGTGGTACTGAATTTAAAACAATAGTATATTTTACAACAGAATTTTTTAAAGAAGAAAGATGAGATAAATTTTTCTTTCTCTTAGGAGAATAAAGTATGAAAGAGGTAAATTCTAAAGCTCTTCTGGATAATATGGAGAGTGCCGTTATATCTGTTGATGCAAAGGGGAAAGTTATTTATTGTAATAGAATGGCAGAGTGTCTTTTCCAAACTACTTTAGAGAATATTATTCATAAAAATTTTACAACTGTTATGCCTGAGTTAGGGAAGGAGTTATCACAGAGTTTAAAGAGTGGAAGGAGTTTTTTGGATATTTTAAAGAAAGACGGAAGAGATTTAATTTATGGTGTGTTTCCTGTAAGAGAAAATAATAAAGAAGTTATTGGTATTGTGTGTATTTTTCAGATGTCTCTTAACCCCGATGCAGAGAAATTTATCAATAAATTGAATATGCACAAACAGATGGTTAAGATATTAAAAGCAGTGATCGGATTTTCCTTTGATGGTCTGTGGATAACTGATGGAGAGGGAAAAGTGTTAATAATTAACAGAGCCTCGGAAAGATTTAATATGCTTAAGAATAGAGATGTAATTGGAAGAAAGATGAAGGACCTTCAGAAGGAGGGTTTTTTCGATAAATCTGTAACATTGGAAGTTTTAAGAAAGAAAGTCTCTGTCACTATGATTCAAAAGGTAAGAAGTGGGAAAAGTATTCTTGTTACGGGAAATCCGATTCTCGATGAAGAAGGAAATATAGAGTTAGTTATCACTAATGAACGGGATATAACTTATTTAAACAAAATAAAAGAGGAGTTAAAAGAAAGCAAAGCTTTAGCGAAAAGATATCAGTCCGAACTTCATAAATTCCGATTAAAAAATTTAGAGGATGATAATATAATCTTTAGAAGCGAGGCTATGGAAATAGTTGCAGATGCTGTTTTAACGGTTTGTAAGGTGAATTCCTGTATTCTTCTTTCAGGTGAATCAGGTGTAGGAAAAAGCTTGATTGCAAAGCTTATTCATAAGCATTCCCTGAGAAGTAAGGGACCCTTTATTTGTGTTAATTGTGGAGCTATCCCTGAATCTTTAGTAGAATCTGAGTTATTTGGTTATGAGAAAGGGGCTTTCACAGGAGCAAGCAAAGGAGGAAAAGCAGGGATTTTTGAGATTGCAGATAAAGGAACTCTTTTTTTAGATGAAATTGACACTTTACCTTTTCATCTTCAGGTAAAACTATTACGGTTTTTGGAGAGTAAGGAGATTTTAAGGATAGGTGGAACAAAATACAAAAAAATAGATGTACGGGTAATTGCAGCTACCAATCAAGATCTTAAAGATTTGGTTAAAAAAAAGAAGTTCCGAGAGGACCTTTTTTTCCGATTAAGTGTTATTCCTATTTATATACCCCCTCTTCGAGAAAGAATAGATGATATTCCTCCCTTAGTTAAGTTTTTTTTGGATAAATATAATAAAAAGTATAAGAAAGAGAAGTTTATATCCCCCCTTGTTCTTGATTCTCTATGTGAATACAGCTTTCCTGGGAATGTTAGGGAACTATCAAATCTTATAGAGAGAATGGTAATAATGGTAAAGAATAAAGAGATTAAATTAGAAGATATGCCTCAAACAGTGATAAAATCCACGAGGGCTTCTCCTCCTTTTTTAGGAGAAAGAGATTTAACTTTAAAGAAGGCTGTTGAAAAATTAGAGTCTTTTATGATTGAGGAGGCAATAAAGAAATATAAAAATCAAAGAAAAATAGCTGAAATTTTAGGAGTAAGTCAACCTACCATTGCTAGAAAAATTAAAAAATATAGATACAATAATGAATAATTGATTCATTTTAAAATTTTCTGTTTTTTAAGGAAAGTAAAGGCAAAAAGAGATTTATCTCCATTCTTAATACAAATCTGTATCAATTCTTTCTTAATTCATCCTTTCCAAATACGAACTCTCTTTTCTAAAATGCCTAATTTTCTATGGTTTTAGAAGGTTTTACAAAAAACCCTCAAGAATGGCATAAAAATTGCTCTTTAATAATAGAGATTAGTTTTTGCTTATGAAAAAGTTTTTTGAAAAAACGTGAAAATTAGACCCAAAGCTACATTTCGGAATTAGTATTAGCTAATATTGTTCAAATTGCCGAATACAGGTTTAAGAAAGAATTAAATATGTCAGATAGCCAGGTAAAAATAGATAAAGGTTGGAATGAGAGAATAAACCAGTTGTTTGAGGAATGTGCCAAAAATCTTAAGGAGAATGTAAGTTATTCTCAAGTTCTTTTTAGATTTAATCAGAAGGAAGAATCAATAGCGAAAGCAGAGGAAATTGTAAAAAATTTAGAAATAGATATCATTAGTACAGAAATATTCAATTTTCCAAAGGACTCCGTTTCTTTTGCTCTTTTTAAGTTGAATGTTGTCGATATAAGGGAGACGATCTTATCTTTGGCAGAAGAGGGTTATACCCTAATTAAGGGATACAGCGCCTCTTTTAATAGATAAACCATAGGAAAATTTAAGATAGAAATTATTCGTAAATACAAATACAGAAAAAGAAAGGAGCTTTTAACTATGGAACCCATAAGAAACATTAAAAAGCCCGAACTTAAAACAGAAATACCAGGACCGCGTTCTAAAGAGTTAGCTATCCAAAAAGAGAGATATACTCCGAGAGGTAACAGCCCAGGGATCCCTGTTTATATAGCAAGAGGCGAGGGTGCTATTGTTGAAGATGTAGATGGCAACCGACTTATAGATTTTACTGGTGGAATAGGGGTTAGTAATGTAGGTTATTCTTCTCCTAAGGTGGTAAATGCAGTAAAATCTCAAGCTGATAATTTTTTCCATACGTGTTTTACTGTTGCTGGTTACGAAGGCTTTATTCAAGCAGCCAAAAAACTTACTGAACTTATGCCAGGAGATTTCCCTAAAGCTGCAACCTTTTTTAATAGTGGAGCTGAAGCAGTAGAGAATGCAGTTAAGATTGCTCGTAGATATACAGGAAGACCTGGTATCATCGTTTTTGATAATGCCTTTCATGGTAGAACTCTTTTAACTATGACGATGACCAGTAAGTACTATCCGTATAAATCTCATTTTGGTCCTTTTGCTCCTGAAATATATAGAATGCCTTATGCTTATTGTTACCGGTGCTCGTATGGATTAAAATATCCTTCTTGTAAAATGAGATGTGCTCACAGATTAGATGAGATGTTTCATACTGTAGCTCCTGCAGATCAGATAGCAGCCATAGTTGTAGAACCACTTCAAGGAGAGGGAGGCTTTATTTCGGCACCAAAAGAGTTTTTACAGATACTGAGAGAGATTACTAAAAAGAATGGTATTGTTTTTATTGATGATGAAATCCAGAGCGGCTGCGGGAGAACAGGAAAAATGTTTGCCATTGAACATTCCGAAGTTATCCCTGACCTTATAACAGTGGCAAAGTCTATGGCAGGTGGTCTGCCGTTATCTGGAGTAGTGGGTAATAAAAAAATAATGGATGCACCTCAAGTTGGTGAAATAGGTGGCACCTTTGGAGGTAATCCAGTAGCTTGTGCTGCTGCAATTGAAGCATTAGACATAATATCTGACAAGGATTTTCTTAAAAGAGCAACCAAGATAGGTGAGATAGTAAAAAAGAGGTTTTTATCCTTAAAGGAGAATTTTGATGTTGTAGGAGATGTAAGAGGATTAGGACCAATGGTTGCTATGGAGTTTGTCAAGGATAAAGAGACAAAGGAGCCAAATCCTAATTTTGTGAAAGAGTTATTACATTATTGCTACAAAAAAGGTCTATTAGTCATTAAGGCAGGGACATACAATAATGTTGTTAGGTTCCTTGCTCCTCTTGTTATAACGGATGAGCAGCTTGAGGCGGGGCTTTCTATTTTAGAGGAGGGGATAAAAGAGGTAGAAAAGGTTAAAAAAGAAGAAAGGTGAGAATGCATATTGAGAAAACAAGAAAAATATATTTTTAACTATTAAAATAGTAATTAAACGAGATAATGCGGAGACGTCTGGAGAACCTTGAGAGAGCTTTGATAGTTTGCCGAATTCGGGTTTAAATCTTTCTAAAGGGAGATATGCAAGATGAATAAGCAGGAGCTAAATCCAGAAGATTTTCATATGCCTGCTGAATGGGAAACACATGAGGGCACATGGTTGCAGTGGCCTCATGATAATCAGTGGCCAGGGTATCAACTTAAACTGGAGAAAGTCTGGTTACAAATGGTAGATGCTTTACATAAACATGAGAATGTTCATATTATAGCTCAGGATGAGCGACGAAGGGAGCATATAGAGCGACAACTCAAGTTCTTTGGTATTGGCTTGAAAAACATTGATTTCCACATTATTCCTACAAATGATATATGGGCTCGTGATAATGGCCCTATTTTTGTTGTCAATAAAGAAGGAAAACTTGCTTTAGTTAACTGGAAATTTAATGGTTGGGGAGGTAGATATGACTATGGAATGGATAATCAAATACCACTTAAAATAAGTAAAGAATTATCTATACCAGCCTTCTCACCCTCAATGGTCTTAGAAGGCGGTGCTGTGGAGATTAATGGAAAAGGGACTTTAATAGCTACTCGTAGCTCTATTATAAATCCTAACAGAAATTCTGGAAAGACCCAAAAGGATATAGAGGAAATTATTAGCAAATATTTAGGCATTAAACGCATCATCTGGCTAACAGGGGCAAAGACTGATGACCCAAGCATAGGTTGGATTGATGATACCGATACTCATATTGATACAGTAGCTCGATTTGTTAATGAGTCTACTCTGCTTTATGCATGGGCAGAGGATAAAACGGAACCTCGTTATTCTATATTAAAAAAGCATTACGAAGAATTGCAGAATGCAACTACTGAATCAGAAAAACATCTAACCTTAGTTTCTCTTCCCCTACCAAGGGGAGGTGTATACTCAACATCCAACATAGGCGGGGGTGGTGGTATTATGAAATCATCAGCTCAGGTTTATACCGATGCGACTTACACCAATTATTTTGTAGCTAATGGTGTTGTATTGGTACCTTCTTTTGGTAATGTCAATGATGACCGTGCTAAGAAGATTATAGGCGAACAGTTCTCTGATAGAGAAATTATTGGAATTGATTGTGTTGCATTAGCAGAAAATGGAGGTGAACTCCACTGTGTAACACAGCAGCAGCCATGGCATGTCAACTTAGAAGATATATAGCATTTTTAAGAGGAGTATCTATAAAACTATTCCATATTTCTCTTGTAATAGGTAAGTTTTCCTAAAAAACATCGAATATTCTCCTACTGTTAACCTACCGTGGTAGAGAAGTAGGTAATAGTCGTCCAGATAGAACGAGATAAGAGCACCTTATTTATCCTTGCACCAGGATTTAAGGTAGAGGGTTTTTAAATTCTTTTTGAAAAAATGTTACTCTTTGCAGGGTAAGAAATTCACCCGGGGTTTTGTGGAAGAAAAATTGACAAAATTTCTAAGGTGCGATAAATTATACGTAGTCTTTTATAGGAAAGCTAAACTGTTACTTTCTCTTTTTACAAATTCATTTTATGAGATAATCCGTATAAAGTAAGAAAGATAGGATGTGTCTGAAAGGGTAAAAGAGACAATTTTTCCAGAAAAGCGGCTGTGGTAAAAATATATCGACAATTAATAGGGGAGTTAGCTCTTTTCTTTGGTAAGGAAAAAGCTAAAATAAGACTGAGAGGAGGTGATGAGTAAATAGGTTATTAGCTTAAGCAAAGGAGAGCTCAAAAAGAAAACGCTAAATAATAATTGAATTTTTTTTTAAAACTTTCAGAAAAAATAACCATCTCTAATCAAATAAGGAGGATTGAATGAAAAACATCGAAGAATTAGAAAAAGAGTATAAGAAAAGGACACCAAAATCTTTGGAGTGTCTTGAAAGGGCTAAGAAGAGTTTTCAGGGAGGTGTAGGGAGTAATCTTCAGTTTTTTGAGCCATATCCGCTATTTATTGACCATGCAAAGGGAAGTAAATTTTGGGATGTGGATGGTAATGAGTATACTGATTTTAATATGGCTTTTGGGGCCTTGTTGGGAGGGCATGCACATCCTTTATTAATTAAAGCAGCTGAAGAACAATTGCCAAAAGGAACGCTTTACTGCATGGCTACAGATGCCTCAGCAACCTGTGCTGAAGAGGTTAAGAAACGCTTTCCTGTTGATACTGTCCGGTTTACAAATGGTGGAACAGATTCAACAATGCATGCCATAAGATTGGCCAGAGGTTACACTGGTAAGGATAAAATCATAAAAATAGAGGGCTGTTATCATGGAATGCATGATTATGTCCTTCAAAGCGTAAACCCCAGTCTTGGTGAAGCTG
>JAGGXI010000010.1 GCA_021163155.1 Candidatus Aerophobota bacterium | reverse complement strand
GGATTAGAGGGAAAAGCAAGAAAAAACAGAAACAAAAAGGCAGGATTAAAGAAAAAGAGATACCGGTAGCCGCGAGGCTCAGAGCCTGCGTAAAGGCAGGATTAAAGGAAAAAGGCAGGATTAGAGGATTAGAGGATTAGAGGATTAGAGGGAAAAGCAAGAAAAAACAGAAACAAAAAAGAAGGATTAGAGGATTAGAGGATTAGAGGATTAGAGGGAAAAGCAAGAAAAAACAGAAACAAAAAAGAAGGATTAAAGGATTAGAGGATTAGAGGATTAGAGGGAAAAGCAAGAAAAAACAGAAACAAAAAGGCAGGATTAAAGAAAAAGAGATACCGGTAGCCGCGAGGCTCAGAGCCTGCGTAAAGGCAGGATTAAAGGGGAAAGAAGGAGATACATGAATCTAAAAAAAATTATAAGTAATTTAAAAATAGAAAAAATTTCAGGTAATCCAGATTTAGAAATAGAGGGATTAGGCTATGATTCAAGAAAAATGAGAAAAAATTTTCTATTCGTAGCTATCAGAGGATTTCAACAGGATGGTCATGAGTTTATCTCTCAAGCTATAAAAAAAGGAGCCAAAGCTATAATTGTAGAAAGAGATACCCCTATTCCCCATTTAGATGTAGTTTCAATTAAAGTCCCTTCGTCACGATTAGCTTTAGCTAAGGTTAGCAACTGCTTTTATAGATTTCCTTCTCAAAAGATAAAGGTAATTGGAATAACAGGAACTAATGGAAAAACTACCACTGCCTATATGCTTGAATCTATTTTAAATGCAGCTAAGTTTAAAGTGGGTAAAATATCAACCATTGATTACAATTTAGGGAATGAGCCGCATTCTTCTCATCCCTCTTTTATTACTACCCCAGAACCTGAAGAGCTACAAAAAATGTTGAGAATAATGGTAGATAAAAAAGTGAAGTATGTAATCATGGAGGTCTCTTCCCATTCTCTTGTTCTTCACCGAGTAGAAGGGGTAGAATTTGACTGGGTTATATTTACCAATCTCTCCCAGGACCATCTCGATTTTCATAAAACTATGGATAATTATTTAAAAGCAAAGGCTTCTTTATTTAAAAGTCCAGAAAGCGACTATGGAGAAAAAACTACAAAAAAAGCAATTATTAATGTAGATGATAAGGCGGGAAATTATATCTTGAAAAATACCTCTTGTCCAACAATCACTTACGGCATTAAAGAAAAAGCTCTCTTTCAGGCAAAAGTAGTAGGAGCAGGGATTGAGGGAACTTCTTTTATCCTTAAAATAAAAGGGGAAGAAAAAGAAAAAATAGATCTATCTCTGCCGGGTCTTCATAATGTTTATAATGCTTTAGCTGCAGCCACGGTCAGTTTTGAGGAAAATATTAGTCTTCCTTTAATTAAAAGAGGACTTGAAAACCTAAAGAGAATCTCTGGTAGATTAGAGCCAGTAGAAAACAGAGAAGGGTTTAAAATATTTGTGGATTATGCTCATACTCCAGATGGATTAAAGAAAGTATTAGAGTCTTTATGTAAAATTACTAAAAAAAGACTTATTGTAGTATTTGGTTGTGGAGGAGACAGAGATAAATTAAAACGCCCCCTAATGGGTAAAGCAGTTATTGAATTGGCTGATTATTCAATTATTACTTCAGATAACCCCCGAAGCGAAGACCCAGAAGATATTATCTATCAGATAGAGAAAGGTGCAAAAGATAAAGGTGGCAAAAAAATAAAAGACTATTTAACTATACCTGATAGAAGAGAGGCCATAAAAAAAGCTCTCCAAATAATGAAAAAAGGAGACGTTCTTCTTATAGCTGGAAAAGGGCATGAAAAGAAACAAATATTTAAGGATAAAGTGATAAAATTTGATGATAGAGAGGTAACCCAAAATTTGCTTAAAGAGATGTAATGTGATAATATATTAAAAATGAGAGAAAGATTTTCTGTTTCCGAAATACTTAAGATTACAAAAGGAGAGTTAAAAGGTAAAAAAGAACATCTTAATTCCTTCATTCCCCCATCTTCTATTTCTACAGATACTCGCTACTTAAAAAAGGGAGAACTATTCATTGCCCTTTCAGGAAAACACTTTGATGGTCACAATTTTATAAAAGAATGCTGGAAAAAAGGAGCTTGCGGAGCTATTATAAGTAAATCTATTCCCCTACCCTCCCCCCAATTCTTTTTTATTCAAGTAAAAGACGTCCTTCGAGCTCTGCAAAATTTAGCTAAATACAATAGAGAAAAATTATCTTTGAAGACCATAGGAATAACAGGTAGCAACGGAAAAACTACAGTTAAAGAGATGCTCTCATCGATTCTTTCTTCCAAATACATCATCTCAAAATCTGAGGGTAACTTCAATAATCAGATTGGAGTCCCTCTTTCCCTGCTTAAACTCTCCTCCTCTGAGGAGATAGGAATTTTGGAAATGGGTATGAACTCTCGAGGAGAAATTCAGCGTTTATCAGAGATAATTCAACCAAACATAGGAATAATTACTAATATCCATCATTCTCACATAGGCTTTTTAGGAAGTCAGGAAGAAATCAAGGAAGCTAAAGCAGAAATGATTCCTTTATTAAATAAGGATAAGAAAAATTGGCTGATACTAAATGGAGATGATGAATGGACAGCTAATTTAAAGAGAAAAGCAGAATGTAAAGTTTTCACCTTTGGTATTAAAAGTAGATGCGAGATTAAAGCTCAACAAATTCGAGAGAAAGAAAATGGATTGGAATTCAATTTAATCTACAGAAAAGAAAAGGTGCCTATTCATCTTAATATATTAGGAGGACACAATATTTATAATTTTCTTGCTGCCTCTGCAGCATCTATCATCTTAAGAATACCTCTTAATGCTATTGCTCAAATAGCACCCCAACTTACCCTTCCACCTTTACGCTGCCAGATAAACATATTAAAGGGGTATAAACTAATCAATGACTCCTACAATGCTAATCCTGAATCGATGTCCAGAGCCTTAGAACTGTTACAAAAAGTGGAGGGGAATCGCAAAATAGCCATTTTGGGAGATATGTTGGAACTTGGAGAAAAAGCTCCTCTCTTCCATAAAAAATTGGGAGAAGAAGCAGGAAAACTGGGTATTAATGCTCTATTTATCTTAGGAAAATTTTCTGAAGAAGTAGAAAAAGGGGCAAAAAAGATGAAGATGAAAGAAGTTTTCTATTTTAGAGATAAAGAAGAGCTAATAAAAAATTTATTCTCTTACTTAAAAAGAGGAGACTCTCTTTTAATTAAAGGTTCAAGAGGAATGAAAATGGATGAGATAGCCGATAGATTAAGGATAAAAA
Organism: Candidatus Aerophobota bacterium; assembly: GCA_021163155.1. GTDB lineage: Bacteria > Aerophobota > Aerophobia > Aerophobales > JAGGXI01 > JAGGXI01. The sequence goes on along the minus strand of JAGGXI010000010.1, from coordinate 4,271 downwards.
TATGCTCTATCACTTGATTCCTTCTCTCTTCCTTCGCACAGGAGGAGCTTTCATTCTCTCACTCTTATTAGCTCTCTTTTTATTAAAAAGAATAGGGATAAAAAAATTTAAAAAGATAGGATTGGTAGACTATTTTCGTTCATACGCTCCTTCATCCCATTATAAAAAGATAGGAATTCCTACAGCAGGAGGGATTTTCATCATCATTTCCTTTAGTTTATCTCTTTTGATATTTGGAAATTTAACTAACAGCTTTGTTTTGATTAGTTTTATCACTACTCTCTTATTGGGAATAATTGGGTTTTGGGATGATAGATTAAAAATAAAGAGAAAAAGTTCTCAAGGATTGAAGGTCAAGACTAAATTATCTCTTCAGTTTATCTTATCGTTCATTATTGCTATCTATCTGTATTACTTCACCCAATTTAATTCCTATTTGGACATTCCTTTTATAGGAGCGAGCTTAGATATAGGATGGGCATATATTCCTCTGATAGTAGCGGTAATTGTAGGAACAACAAATAGTGTTAACCTCACCGATGGATTAGATGGATTAGCTGGTGGATGTTTTATCTTTTCTGGTGCTGCTTATACTTTCTTAGTCTATCTTGAGGGAAGCAACGGTATCTTTAACCATTATATACATATTACTCATATTACTGATATAAAAGAGTTAATGGTCTTTTGGGGAGCAATATTAGGAGCAGTAGTTGGATTTCTTCGCTACAATATTCACCCTGCTCAGATATTTATGGGAGATACAGGAGCTCAAGTTTTAGGAGGAACGCTGGGAATCACAGCTATTTTAATAAGAAAAGAACTTTTATTATGTATAATAGGAGGAGTTTTTTTAATAGAAGCTTTTTCAGTGATTCTTCAAGTCTTTTCCTTTCAACTAACAGGAAAAAGAATAATAAAAATGAGTCCCCTTCATCACCATTATGAGCTTAAAGGAATGGAGGAGAAAAAAATTGTCACTTATTTTTGGATTTTATCTCTTATCTTATCTCTAATAGGATTAAGCAGTTTATTTTTTAAATAATCAGCTTTTACACAAAAAATGGTAAAATTTGGTAATGGCAGGCTTTAGCCTGCGAAATATATACGTAACTCAAAAGTTGTGGCTACCACAATTCATCTTAAGTATAAACCCCTAAAAATGATTCTTAAAAATAAAAAAGTACTTGTTTTAGGTATGGGAGTAAGTGGAATAGGAGCAGCTAATCTTTTAAAAGATAGAGAGGCTAAAGTAACTATAGCGGAAATAAAAAAAGATAAAGAAAAAAGAGCAGAGGCTGATATTCTTTCCAGAAAGAAAATAAAGGTTGTTCTTGGCCCTCATCCACTAAATTTACTTAAAAATCAAGAACTAATTGTTGTCTCCCCTGGAATCCCCTTAGATATCCCTATTATTCAAAAAGCTCAAACATCAGGCATTCCTATTATAGGAGAATTAGAGCTATCTTCCCTCTTTATAAAAGACGCCCCTTTAATCGCCATTACAGGAACAAATGGCAAGACAACTACTACCTTTCTTACAGGTCAAATTTTAAAAAAAGCATATAAAAATGTCCAAATAGCGGGCAACATAGGGATTCCTTTATCTAATATAGTAAAAGAAAAAAAACAGATAGTAGTGGTAGAAGTAAGCAGCTTTCAATTAGAGACAGTGAAGAGTTTCTCTCCAAAAGTATCCTGTATACTTAACATCACCCCTGACCATTTAGATCGGCATTTAAACCTCAAAAAATACATTGAACTTAAAAGTAGAATTTTTCTCAATCAAAAAAAAGAAGACTTTACAGTGTTAAATAGAGACGATTTTAATCTTTATCTTTTATCCCAAAAAATAAAAAGTAAAGTAATCTTCTTCAGCCAAAAAGAAGAACTTAGAGAGGGAGTTTTTCTCAAGAAAAACCGAATAATAAGGAGATTTGATGGGGAGGAAGAGATTATTAACAGAGATGAGATTCCTCTTCCTGGACCTCATAATTTAGAAAATATACTTTGTGCTATAAGCATCTCTTCTATTTATAATGTAGAAAAAGAGCTAATAAGGGAGACCCTAATACATTTCAAAGGATTGCCCCATCGAGAAGAATATGTAGATGAAATCAAAGGAGTGAGATTTATCAATGACTCCAAAGCTACCAATGAAGATGCCGTTAAAAAATGTCTTCAATCCCTTAAAAATCCTGTAATACTCATTATGGGAGGAAAAGATAAAGGAGCCGACTTCTCCTCTATAAAAGATGAGGTAAAAGAAGGGGTAAAAAAGATATTTTCAATAGGAGAAGCTAAAGAGAAAATCAAAACTCAACTTGGTGAGTTCTGCCCTATTTTTATGGTAAATAATTTAAAAGAGGCAGTAAAGGAAGCTTTTAAAGAAGCAGTAAAAGGAGATCATATCCTACTTTCCCCTGGTTGTGCCAGTTTTGACCAATTTAAAAACTATAAACAGAGAGGAGACTTCTTTAAAAAAGAGGTGAGAAGATTAAAAGAGAAAATTGAAAAAAAATAAGACCCTTGACTGTTTTCTTTTGCTTATTACATTTTTACTTGTAGGTATAGGAATAATGGCAACTTTTAGCGCAAGCACTTGCTACGGATCTCTTTATAAAAACAATCCCTATTTTTTACTTAAACGTCAATTAATGTGGGTAGGAATAGGGCTACTTTTATTCTGGTTAGCCTTTAAGTTTAATTATCAAAAATATCAGAAATTATCTAAAGGGTTACCTTTCCTTATTATGCTTTTGCTTCTCTCAGTATTTATACCCGGAATAGGCAAAGAAATTAGAGGTGTTCATCGATGGATTTATTTAGGAGGAATTCAAATCCAACCTACAGAAATAATTAAAATAATTCTGGTTATCTATCTTGCTTCATCATTAGTTAGAAAAAAAAAGAAAATAAAAAGTTTTATTAATGGATTTCTACCTTACTTTATCGTAATAGGGATTATTTTTATTTTGATAGCCATAGAGCCTGATTTGGGGACAGCTATTATTGTAGGAGGGGTTGCTTTTGCTCTTCTCTATGCAGGAGGAGTTAGGGTCTTCCATCTATTCTATGGTATAATTTTGAGCATAGTTCCCATCTGCTTTTTTATTCTTTCAGCAGATTACCGAAAAAATAGAATAATAGGATTTCTCTTCCCGGGAAAGGATCCTCATGGAATAAGTTTCCAACCGCTGCACCTTAAGATATCCTTAGGTTCGGGAGGACTATGGGGTTTAGGACCCGGTCAGGGAAAAGAAAAACTCTTTTATCTTCCAGCTCCTTATACTGATTCTATCTTTGCTGTAATTGGAGAAGAACTCGGTTTTATAGGAACAACTTTAATTGTAATTCTGTTTTCCTTGTTAGCTTGGCGATGTTTAAAAATTGTAAAAAAAGCACCCGATGAGTTTGGGAAGCTTTTAGCTATGGGATTAACTCTTTCAATCTGTTTTCAAGCCATCATTAATATGGGAGTAAGCACAGTACTTTTACCCACTACAGGGACAACCCTCCCCTTCGTCAGTTACGGAGGGTCGTCTCTATTAATTAGTTTAATATCAGTAGGAATCCTTTTAAACATATCTAAAAAATTAAATAATAAGGTTAAGGAAACTACAGAAAATGGTAGAAGTAGAAGTAAAAGCTAATATAGAAAAAGAGGGGGTAGAAAAAAGACTTGCTCTATTAGGAATTAAATTGATTAAAAGAGAGCATCAAATAGATACCTACTTTGACCATTCTTATTATAATTTTAAAAAGAAGGACGAGGCTCTGAGAGTTAGAGAGACAAAAAATGATCTCTTTTTAACTTACAAAGGGAAAAAATTGGATGAAGAGACGAAAACAAGAAGAGAGATAGAAATTAAAGTAGAGGGGAAAATATATTCTCTTTTAAAAATTTTAGGATTTTTTGAAGTAGAGAAAGTAGAGAAAATAAGAGACTTTTATCAATGGAATAATTTAAAAATTTGTTTAGATAAAGTTAAGCATTTGGGAGAATTTTTGGAAATAGAAGGAAAAAGGTGGAAGGATAAAAAAAAGATATTTGAACTTTTAAAAAAGATGAATATAAAAAAGGAGAATCTTATTAGAAAATCGTATCTGGAGCTACTAAAAAAACAGGATTAGAGGATTAGAGGATTAGAGGGAAAAGCAAGAAAAAACAGAAACAAAAAAACAGGATTAGAGAGAAAGAGGTACCGGTAGCCGCAGGCTTTAGCCTGCGTAAAGGCAGGATAAAGGGGAAAGAAGGATTAAAGGATTAGAGG
>JAGGXI010000058.1 GCA_021163155.1 Candidatus Aerophobota bacterium | reverse complement strand
TATTACTTCGGGGTTTGTATGGCTATCGAGGTACTTTCCCCGAAGGAGCATTATAGGAGCTACCTTAACGAGAAGATGAGCAGAAACAATCCAAAGCGGATATACAACGACGGAGGGGAAAAGTCCCAAGATATTCTTGACCTCCTTAAATTTAAAAGTAAGATAAAATATAGAGATTGAAAATGAAAGTAATTAATATAAATTCTATTCATCCTGAGAAAGACAAAATTAAAAAAGCGGTGGAATGGGTTAAGAGAGGCAAAATAATAGCTTTTCCTACAGATACAGTTTATGGATTGGGTGTAGACGCAGAAAATAATGAAGCAATAAATAAATTATACTGGTTAAAAAAAAGGGATAAGGATAAACCTTTCGTGTTATTTATTATAGAAAAAGAGGATGTTCTTCGCCTTGCTAAAATTATTTCTCTTTCTGCTCAAAAATTAATAAATGAATTCTGGCCCGGACCTTTAACCTTAATCTTCCAAGCAAATATAGCTTGCTATCCCAATTTAGTAAGCAAAGAAGGGAAAATTGGTATAAGATTTCCTTCTCATCCCATCCCTCAACAAATAATAAAAGAAGGAAAGATTCTATTAGCTACTACAAGTGCTAATCCTTCCGGAAAAGCTGATTCTTTAAAAATAGAGCAGATAAGCAAAAGTATAAGAGAAAAAATAGATTTAATCATAGATGGAGGGAGTACCTTATTAGGAGAAGTATCCACTATAGTAGATACCACATCTTCTCCTCCTTATTTAATGAGAGAAGGCTGGATAACCAGAGAAGAGATAGAAAGAGTATGCAGAAAAGAAGGAAATATTCTTTTTGTTTGCACAGGTAACACTTGTCGAAGCCCTATGGCAAAAGGAATTTTTAAAAAAATGTGGTCAGGAAGAAAAGTTAAAGTCCGCTCAGCAGGGACATCTACTTCAATAGGGTTAAGAGCAACTAAATTAGCTATAAAATCAATGAAAGAGAGAGGAATAAATCTTTCTTTACATCGCAGCATCCCCTTAAATACGAAGCTTATTCAGGAAGCTGATTTAATATTGGTAATGGAGAATAAACACAAAAGAAAAATCTTAGAACTTTCTTCTCTCTCAAAAGATAAAGTATTTTTACTTAAAAAATTTGCTCAAGGGGTAGAGGAAGAATTTCCAGACCCTATAGGGGGTGATGAGGAAAGTTATCGAAAATGCGCTCAGCAAATGGAAGAAAATATAAAAAAAGTAATAAAAAAATTAAAAGGATAATAAACTTCGGGATAAAAAATTTCACAAGAGGACTCTGACTTTTTCGTACCCAGAAATCTCTTACAATATCTTTGGAAGTTCATCCAAGCTTTTAATTATCCATTCTCTTTTTGCTATCTTTTCATTTTTACGATCTAAGAAGATAGCATTAATGTTTGCTTTTTTAGGCGATAAATAATCAGCTTCCCATTGGTCGCCAATATGAAGAAGATTAACAGGAGAAATTTGTAATCTTTGACATATTTTCAGATAACCTTGAGGACTTTTTAAATCTCCAAAATCAGATATGGTAGAAAAAGTAGATTTAAAATAATTACCTATTTTTTTTAATTTAGGGAGCAAAAATTCGGATGGCATCATAGTTATGATAATTAAAGGGTATTTTTCTTCTAATTTTTTCAATACAAAAGGAACCTCAGGATAAACCTCTATTCGAGACTCATATTTAGAGATAATATCGTCTACTCGAACATCCAGATGAAAGTGTTTAATCCAAAAATCCATACTATACCAGCAAAGATTATTTTCTCCCACTCTATTGTACTCTTCCATTATCATTTTTATTGCTTTCTCAAAACTTACTTCCCTCTTTCGTGCATAAAGAGAGGGAATCTCTTTCTGCCAAATTAAATCATTAAAATCACTTTTTATTAAAGTGCCATCTACATCAAAAGAGACAATTTTTATGCCATTTAAAGATTCCATTTATTTAACCTCACTAATATTGTAGGCAAATCTGCTAATCAATTTAAATGCTATTAACAAAAAGTCAAGCAAAAAGCAGGATTATAGGGGTAAAGGATTAAAGGATTAAAGGAACAGCCTGCTTTTATACAAGGTTTTTTCTTGATTCCTAGTTCTCAATTCTTAATTATGTATCAGAAAGAGCAACTTGAGGCCTCTGAAAAACTTCGAGAGTCCTTCATTAATCTAATCTGTGTAATTTGGACTTTTATCTGGGTAATCAGAGATTTCTGACTTTTTCCTCATCTACTCATCTACTCATCTACCTAAATCTATTAGGAGTAAATGGGATGATGGGTAAATGAGTGTTAGTTTCAGGGAACGGTCGCGACCGCTCCCCACTTAAAATTGACATTCGCCAAGAATGCATTAATATTGAAAGAAACTGAAATGAAAAAAGTGCCCAATACCCCCTTGTTTTTCTCTCTAAAATTTAATAAAGGTTACTATGAGAGCTAATTATGTCTGCTCAAGATGCCATAAAAAAAGTCAGATAAGTAAAAACACTTACTATAAATGCAAATGTGGTAGTGCTTTTAAACTGGAAAAAACTATTAAAAGATTACCTATTGAGAATTTAAGAGATAGAATAGGGTCTATTTGGCGATACAGAGAAGCGATTCCCCTTGAAAACGATAATAATATTGTTTCATTAGGTGAAGGAATGACCCCCTTGATACAGGAAAACGTATCTAATAAAAGAGCTCTTCTGAAGTTAGATTATCTGTGTCCTACAGGTTCTTATAAGGACAGAGGTGCAAGTGTGTTAGTAAGTAAAATGAAAGAATTAGGTGTTAGAACGGTGGTGGAAGATTCTTCTGGTAATGCTGGTGCAGCAATTGCAGCATACTGCGCAAGAGCAGGAATTGGCTGTGAAATACTCTGTCCTGAAGATTCTTCCAAGGAGAAACTCATTCAAATAAATTCCTATGGCGCAAAAGTCATTAAAATCCCTGGTCCAAGGGAAAAAACTGCAATAGCTGTTCAAAAAAGATTGAAAAAGTGTTTTTACGCTTCCCATAATTGGAATCCTTATTTTCTTGAGGGAACAAAAACTGTATTTTATGAGATATGTCAACAACTACATTGGAAAACTCCCGATTCAATCATTATGCCTGTTGGGTACGGAAGTATCATTTTGGGTATTGCGATTGGTATAAGAGAATTGGAAAATATGGGAGTAATTAATAAAATACCCAGATTAATTGCCGTGCAATCAGAAGCTTGTTCACCAATATACAAAGCTTTTATAAAGGGAGAAAATGAAGTTACCCCATTATATAACTGTAAACATACTTACGCAGAAGGAATTGCTTGTGCAAACCCAGTTCGAGGAAGAGAAATATTAAAAATAGTAAGAGAAACAAATGGAGATATAGTAACAGTTTCAGAGGAAGAGATTATTGAAGGAGTGAAAATACTGCTTCGTAAAGGGATATATGTTGAACCAACATCAGCAGTAATCGTTGAAGGTTTAGCAAAATCAGCTAAAGTGAAAAAGGAAGAAATCAATGTAGCAATACTAACAGGCAGCGGATTAAAGTCAACAATGAGATTTCTGAAAAAAATAGAAATATCTGATTTCACAGATAAAAATCTGGATTACGCAGATTAGATTAATGGAGGACTCTGAAGGTTTTTCAGAGGCCTCAACAATGTATCATTGACAAAGAAAAAGGTTTATATAAAATAGGCAAAAATAGAATATAGAATAAGGATTTCTTATTCTTTTAT
>JAGGXI010000073.1 GCA_021163155.1 Candidatus Aerophobota bacterium | reverse complement strand
TAAAACAAATTTACAAAGAACAATTTGGCTATTTTTGATCTTTTAAAAGAGGAAATTCTCATTATCAATAAAGATATATTAAATTTTCAATTTTCAGAGTCGCACTTGACTTTTATAGTAAGCTTTCAATTCTTATTCAGTTCTCTCGGAAATTCTTTATCCGTCTTTGCCCAGTAGTAATAGTTTAGATTTTCTAATAAGACTAACTTTTCTTAAAAAACAATCATATTATTAACCCGGTGGATTCAGCAAATTATTAAGGTTCTCTTTGGATAGAATTTAGTAGTTGATAGTCAGAATTCAGAATAGATTGAGGCTAATCAGAATTCAGTAATGAGGATATAAATAAACTTACGAAGAATTTGATAAGGTTCTTTTTTTATCTTTTCATTTATTTTGGAGCTTTTACTGTTGTTTTAATGGCTATTCTAACACCTTTTATAGTCACATCAAGCGACATACTTGGACCTGGTGTCTCGGCCCCCCGCTGCAGCCAGCATACTCTAAGCCCTATACTTTGGTTGTGTAGGAATATGTATGAACAACACTTTGGTATTTAGCCCTTTCTCTCTAACATAATGTGGGATTGAATAGTAGAAAAAGTTGCACAAGAAACCTCCTTGAAAATTTTATTTGTTTTTTCCTGAAAGTTCCCATTTTTCCCTAACTAACAGCCTACCTACCCCTCACCTCCTCCTGGCCTTATTTTTAACTTTTCCCTTGCTAAAAATCTCACTTCATTAACTATTTTAATACCTTTCTCTTTTTTTGTCAACCAACTTTTACAGGAACCTCATCTTATTAGATTTTTATAATATCTTACAATCCGTAATATTTGCATTAATAACGATCTATGTAAAGAACAGAAAGATTAATTTCAAAATCACAAATATCACATTTAAGCTGTAGTTATCCTTGCACTATCAAGATTGATCGGTAAAGTAAGGTTGCGCTGTTTTACGCAGGATCTGAGCCTTGCGGCTACCATTTTTTCGTACAAAATTAGCTATCAACACCAGCGTTATCGCAAAGCAAACCCAGATTTTGGTTGGGTAAACTTCTGAAAAGTTACAGATTGACCAAAAATAAGAATATGGTATTTATTAAAAATACAAGAATATGGCAAAAGTAAAAAAAGAGAACTATTTTTTTAGAAGATATAATATTTTATTCTTGATTAAATTAAAAGAAAAAGGGGAGAAAAGTGACAGCTAAAAGTTTCCCTATAGAAGTCAAAATTAAAGCTGCCTTTGAAATTTTAGCAGGGGAGGAGATAAAATCTGTAGCTGCAAAATATAATACAAGTCGTCAAAGTATTTACGCCTGGATGAAAAAGATAAGAAAGGTTCTCTTTGAAGAATTATGTTTGGAGAGAGAAAGGCGTTGCTTTAAAAAAGTAGACAGCGGCATCTCTTTTCAAAGGAAAGAAAAAGAGATAAAAAAATTAAAGCAGCTCCTCTCCAATGCAGAGAAAGAGATAGATAAACTTAAAAAGACCGTCCGGCTTCCAAATAGGTTAAACGGAGAAAGGCCAAAGAAATGTCCTCACTGCGGATGCCAGAAGATATATAAAAATGGAACTTATAAAAGGATATCCAAAGACTATTTGCAGCCGATTGTAGTTCAAAGATTTATATGTGCTTATTGTAAAAGCTCCTTTTCTCCTGTAGAAAGTAGTAATTGATCTTTTTTCTTAAAAATTGATTGTTCTTACTCTTTGATTGGAAAATTCTCTCTTCCTATGATTTATGGTTCTTGATAATACTTCTTTTGAAGAGGGCGATACTTATTCATAATTTCTCGATTTATTAGTATTGGAGGCTTAACTGTTTCGGGGATTAATGATTTATAAGTCCTTCCTTTAAGTCGTTCCTTCCATTCTTTTTTGGCTTCATTAATAATTTCTGGACGCACAAGGAGATCGACACCCGATGCAGCCAATACTTTAGCAGCAACATCCATTGCCTTTTTTCCAATCGTAGAACCGACACAAGCAGTGACTCGCCAGTTATGCCAGCCAACACCGGAAGGAACAGCTGTTATCCACACCATACCAAATGGAGCGAACCAACTGTATTCAGAGTTATCCGAAACTACGGAGGTGCCGCCATTAAAAGGCATAATACTCATGTCTAAACCTACCTCGGGAGCATTAAAATCTTTCTGCATTTTTTTTACAAAGTTGTCCTCTTCTTTAGTAAACTTTGGTACACCAATAGATTGAAGATTATTATATAATACTTGAGAAATTGCTTTGTTGGGTATTTTTTCATGGGTTGCACTAATTATTTCAATCTCTACCTCTGTTTCTGTAGCCATAGCGGCTGCTTCAGCACATTTATGTATCCTTTGGATAACGTATTCCATTTTTTCAGAATTAGTGATTCTTCCGACACACCATAGTGTTGATCTATCTGGCACTACAACAGGGAAGGCTGGACCTACATCAGGAAACGAATAATTAATTGTATTAGCTGCATGAGGAGGATTGCCTGGGATAGTATGTTCTCTTAAATACTCTATCATATTCCCCATAAGGAGTGCCGCATCCAATGCACTCCTTCCATACCAAGGTGAATTTCCATGAGCGGTTCTTCCTTTAAAATGATATTTAATATTAAAATAAGCATTGCAGGTATCATAATTAGCAATATTATTATAAAAAGGATGCCAGTCGATAAATGCATCGATACCATTAAAAAGTCCAGCTTTTGCCATATAAGGTTTACCTATGCAAAGCTCTTCCGCCGGAGTTCCAAATATTTTAATTGCCCCTAGTAAATTAAAATTTATCATAGCATTCTTTAGAGCTATCGCAGCCATAATTCCCCCGACTCCTAAAAGATTATGGCCGCAACCATGCCCAGGCGCACCATCAATAATTGGACTCTTACGATTTACAGTTTTCCCCTGGGAAAGACCAGGTAACGCATCATATTCGCAACCGATACCTATAACAGGTTTTCCCGACCCAAATGTTGCTACAAAAGCGGTCGACATTTCAGCTACTCCTAACTCTACTTTAAAATCATTTCTCTTTAAGTAGTTAGCGATAGCTTTTGAAGATTGATATTCTTCCATCCCAAGCTCTGCATAGCTCCATATTGCATCAGAAAGCCTGTAAAAACTACCTTTATTAGATTCAATCCAATCTATTATATACTTTTTCTCTCTTGATGGATTTATTCTTATGATATAACCTCCCTATAAATACATTAGTTTAGTAACCTAAGTAAGCTTTTCTCACATAATCATTATTTAAAAGAGTTTCCCCTTCGCCCTCTAAGACGATTCTACCATTTTCTATTATATATCCCCTACTACAAACAGATAAAGACCAGTTCACATCTTGCTCAACAAGAAGAGTAGTTACTTCCCTTTCCTCATGAATTTGTTTAATTACTCCAAATATCTTTTCTGTTAAAATAGGAGCCAAACCTAAACTCGGCTCATCTAACATCAACAGTTCAGGTCCTGACATAAGTCCTCGCCCGATGGCTAACATTTGCCGCTCTCCTCCACTTAAAGTTCCCGCCATCTGATTTCTTCTCTCTTTGAGAACAGGAAAGAGTTCAAAAGTAGATTCCAAATCTTCTTTTATTCCTTTTTTATCTCTTCGCAGATAGGCACCCATTTTTAAGTTATCTTGCACTGTTAAATAAGGGAAAATTTCTCTTCCTTCGGGAACATGAGAAATCCCTTTTCCAACAATAAGATGGGGAGATAATTTTTGTATTTCTTCATTATCAAATTTTATACTCCCAGAAGACGTTTTGAGTAATCCTGATATCGTTTTTAAAAGAGTACTTTTCCCTGCACCATTTGCGCCAACAAGAGTAACCAACTCTCCTTTTTTAACTTCTAAAGAAAGCTCTCTTAAGGCACATGCTTTCCCATAATAAACATATATTTTATCTATTTTTAGCAATTAAAGAACTCCCTAAATATGCCTCAGTAACTTTTTTATCTTTACTTACTTCTTCTGGTGAACCTTCGGCAATTTTTTCTCCATAATGAACGACTATGATCCTATTACAAATACTCATAATTACTTTCATTAGATGTTCAACAATGACAATGGTAATTCCCATTTCATAAATTCTTTTAATTAACAAAATCTGATCTTCTAACTCTTTAGTATTTAATCCTCCAGAGGGCTCATCTAATAAAATTAATTCTGGTTTTGTAGCCAGTGCTCGAGCAAGTTCAAGGCGTTTGCATAAAGCGTAGGGTAAATTTTCAGCTAATTCATTTTTTTGAGATAACAATCCTACAAATTTTAATAGTTCATTGCTTCTTTTCTGATCGATATTTTTATGAATATTCCCTTTTGAAATCAGAGATCGAAGCAATATCCGCAAACATCCAGATTTTGTTCCTCCTATAAGCCCAGCATAAACATTCTCTGCAACAGTTAACTTGGGAAAGATTCTAACTATTTGAAAAGTTCTGGATATCCCTATTTTGTTAATTTCATAAGGCCCCAAATTGGCAATATCTCTCTTATTAAATAATACTTTTCCTGAGTCTATCTTTAAAAAACCAGTTATTAAATTAAAAACTGTTGTTTTCCCCGCGCCGTTTGGCCCAATTAGGCCCAAAATATCTCCCTTTTCAACATCAAAACTTAAGTTATCTACTGCTTTAAGGCCACCAAAGTTTTTAACTAAATTTTTTACCTGGAGTTTCAGCATATGCTTTTTCCTCTTTTTGATTTCTTTTAGTAAGATTAATAATGCTTCCTATCAATCCCATTAAACCTTTAGGAGCAAATAAGATTACTAAGACCAAAAGGAGTCCGTATACTATTAAACGAAACTCCGGCATAACTCGCAACCCTTCCGATAAAAACGTTAAAACAACAGCACCAATTATTGGGCCAATAATAGTACCAATCCCCCCGATAACTGCCATTGAAAGTATAGTAAAAGTTACACTTATCATTAACATTTCCGGGCTTATTAAGCGGATATAATAGGCATAAAAAGCCCCAGCTACCCCGGCTAAGAAAGCACTGATTATAAAGATTAAAAGCTTATATTTAAATGTATTTATACCGATAGATTGTGTTGCTACCTCATCCTCACGAATTGAAGTAAGAATAAGCCCGAAACGGGATTTAACCAATTTATTCACAATCCATATCGACAATAATACCAGAAGAAATATGATATAATAGCAATATTTTTCTTGAGAAAAATCAAACTCCGCAATATAAGGTATGTTTATTGAAGTCAGAGGGGGGATTCCAAATAAACCCAAAGGTCCTCTGGTTAAACTTACCCAATTCATAATTACCAATCTTAAAGTTTCACTGAAACCTATGGTGACAATAGCTAAATAAGGCCCCTTTAATCTAAGCGATGGAAAACCAAGGGCTACTCCAAAAATTCCTGCAGCAATTCCCCCTGCTAATAAACCCAACCATGGAGAAAGATTTACTTTTAAGGTAAGTAAGGCCGCATTATAAGCACCCATACCAAAAAACGCCGCTTGGCCTAAATTTAGTTGTCCGGCATACCCCGCGAGCAAATTCCAGCTTAAAGCTAACATAATATAAATTCCAGCGAAAATTAAAATATGGATAAAATACTCATCTTTGATTAATATAGGTATCGAAAATAAGACAACTATTCCCAGAATCTCAGCATATAGCTTAGAATGTTGTAATCGTTTAGCAGAAGTTTTCATTTTCTCCCTACTCTATTTATTTTCTTCCAAATAAACCTGAAGGTCGTAGTAATAGTATAAGAATTAAAATAATAAAACCAAAGGCATCTTTATATCCAGAGGCAATATAAGTGCCCCCTAACGCCTCGGTTATTCCTAATATAAACCCGCCAAAAATTGCTCCCCTTATACTTCCCATTCCTCCTAAGATTGTAATCACAAAAGCTTTTAAAGTAGGGGTAGCTCCCATTGTGGGAAAAAGAGCGTAAATTGTACTATACAAAGTTCCTCCTACTCCAGCTGTAAATGCACTCATAAAAAATGCCAATGAATATATTTTATTTATATTTACCCCCATTAGTAATGCTGCTTTTTTATTCTGAGCTGTTGCATTTATGGCAATTCCCATTTTGTTTCTGGTAAGAAAAAGTTGAAAGGCAACCAATATAGATATAGCAATTACAAAAGAGATCACTCGCAGAAAACCAATTGATACACCTAAAGGCATCATTATTGATATACCCTTAAAAGGGTCGGGAAGCATTCTTGGTGTAGGAGTCCAGATTGCTTGAACCAAGTTTTCGACAAGCATACATAATCCTATGGTAAGCATTATAGTATCTGTACCCACAGAAGATCTTCCCATCAAAGGATGAAAACAGAGTTTTTCAAGTACTATACCAATTAAACCAACCGTCAACCCTGCAAGGCATAAAGATACAAAAAAGCTAAGTTGATATATTGTGCTTAAAAGATAAGAAACATAAGCGCCTAACATTAGAAATTCACCATGGGCAAAATTGCTTATATCCATTACTCCAAATATTACAGTAAGACCAATGGCAATTAAAGCATAGATACTACCCACCATTACACCATTTAGTGTTTCTTGAAAAAGTAGCGACATTACGGCTTCCTTTTAATAAAATTCGTATTCTTAATTTTATATTTACAAGGAGCTCAACTACTCTCAAAGGGTAGCTGAGCTCCTTTCCTTATTCTTATCTATTTTTTTATTTCCAGGGTCGTTCTTTCCAAGGTAAAGGAGGCATATATTTACTGCCAGCAATCTCTACTGGAGATATAATTGCAGGAGCAGGTTTTCCCTCAGAACCCATTGGTTGAATTTGAATTATGTTTAAGGGAATTGTATATTGTTGACCTTTTTCATTAAACTTAATAGGTCCCTGCACTCCATCAACTGATACTTCCTTAAGAACATTTTTGATTTTTTCTCTATCTTTCTTTAAATCACCAGTTAAAGGAAAAACCCTTTTAATAGCCTCTAAAGCAACGAGAATCGCATCGTACCCTTGAGCAGAAAAAATACCTGACTTTTCATTATACTTTTTTATATATTTTTCATGAAATTTTGCAGCTATTGTTCCTTTTGCCGCTAATGATGGCTCAATACCGTTCCCAACATAATAAAGACCATCTCTACCTGCCATTTTATAAAATGCCGCTGTAAAAGCTCCCCCCATATCTACCCATTGGGTAGTGAAACCAAGTTCATGACATTGTTTAAAAATCAAAGCGATCTCAGTTGTTGAACCTACTATATATACTACAGGAAGATTCAAATCTTTAAGTTTACTTAATTGAGTAGTAAAATCTGTATCGCCGATGTTGAAATATTCTGTAGTTAATACCTTTTCAGGTCCTATTGTAGAAGAAAAGATCTTCCCTCCATCTCGCCCATAGTCTGTGTTTTCTAGAAACATACCTATTCTTTCAGGCTTTAAAGATTTCAGAACCCAATTCGCCATACAGGTAGTCCATTGAGGAGAATCAGGACAACTTCTAACTATGTACTCAAATCCTCGTTCAATTATGGTGGGACTAATAGCTACAGCAACAACAAAAGGAACCTTACTTCTTTCACAGACTTCCGAGGTAGCTATATTAACTGAACTACAGTATCCTCCTGTAACCATAAGAACTTTATCGCGAGTAATTAATTTTTTAACTACGGAAACCCCTTCTGAAGGTTTAGCTTCAGTATCACCATAAACAAGTTGGATTTTTCTTCCCCCAATGCCTCCTTTGGCATTAATCTCTTCAACAGCTATTTCTGCTCCTTTTTTCATATCTCCACCATTATAAGCTAATGAGCCAGTGAGAGGAGCTATAAAGCCTATTTTAATAGGTTCTTCTGCTCCCGCAAAGCTGCCAAAGGAAAACATTACAAGAACTAATGAAATTACCATTAACAAAATTAGCCATTTTTTATGCATTTTTTATTCCCTTTCTTTTTCTTTTTTAAACTTTTAAAATAAGAATAAGTTTTTTATCTTAAGAATTAAAAATAAGTTTTTTCGCCTCCTTCCTTTTAAATTTAATTTAAACTATAACCAATGTCCCCGCTTTTCCTTCAAAAGAAACTGGAGCCTAATTTTTTAAGGAACAGATTATGATATACTATGAAATGTTTCAACTACCACCCAACTCTACAAATTTAATAGCTACTTTGAATTTGGAACCCATATTTCCTATAAAAAAATATTATTCCTTTTAAAGTAGCTACTATTACTTTCAGTAAAGCCATAATAGCTCCTTTGAAAATCAAACAATAACTAAGCTCAGCACTGCCTTTTCTGTATGCATTCTGTTTTCAGCTTCATCCCAGACTGCGGAATGGGGGCCTTCAACAACCTCATTAGTCATATCCTCACCTCGATAACCAGGTAGACAATGCATAAATAT
Source organism: Candidatus Aerophobota bacterium (assembly GCA_021163155.1). Taxonomy (GTDB): domain Bacteria; phylum Aerophobota; class Aerophobia; order Aerophobales; family JAGGXI01; genus JAGGXI01. The sequence continues at coordinate 548 of JAGGXI010000073.1, read as the reverse complement.
CACATCATCTTTTGCTTCCTTTAAAACACCAGCATTTATTTGGAAGGGAGAAAAATCTCGGATTCTTTTCTCTTTCTCTTTTTCAGCAGCTCCCATACTATGCCAGGTATTAGCATAAACTATGTCCGCATTATCTACTGCCTCATGTAAATCTGTAGTTAAGACTACTTTGGAGCCTGATTTTTTAGCATTTTCTTGTGCTGCTTTTAATACTTTCTCTTTTGGATTATATTCTTCAGGGTGAGCAACAAAAATATCTATACCCATCATACTACAGCCAATCATTAAGGACTGACAAACATTAAATACATCTCCAGCATAAGCAAGTTTTAATCCTTCAAATCTTCCCTTTTTTTCTTTAATGGTGAGTAAATCTGCCAGTGCTTGACAGGGATGAGTCAAATCCGTTAAAGCATTGATTACTGGATTTTTCATATATCGAGCAAACTCTTCTATCTTTTCTTGCTCATAGGTCCTGATGACGAGCCCATCACAATATCTATCAATTACTCTCGCCGTATCTTTTATGGGCTCACCCCTACCTAACT
>JAGGXI010000094.1 GCA_021163155.1 Candidatus Aerophobota bacterium | reverse complement strand
GAAATTTTACCCCTTTCCGCAAATGGAAAGTATATGTTTTGTAATCTTTACTCACTTCCCAGGAAGTTGCTAATAAAGGTTTAACCTTTAAGTTGTTATCTCTTGTAACAAGTTGGTCATATACAGCAAATAGAGTATAAAAGGCTTCATCTGTACCTGCTATTGCAGGATCTATTTGATAAGCGCTTTTTCGACCAAAAACTAATATTTTCTCTGCTGCATTTGCACTGCAGATACCAAGTAACAAAAAAGAAAAGATACTTACAAAGACAACACTTAAAATCCGTAATGCTTTTTTATTCATATTGTTACTCCTTTTTTGAAAGTATCCCAAAAAGAGAAATTAATCTTTCAATATTTCTCTTCTTGAAAAGCCTTCTTTTATTTATTAGCTAATAGCCTGCCTACTCTTCACCTTCCTCCGGCCTTATTTTTAGCTCTTTCCTTATCAAAAATATAACTCTTTTACTAATTAAAATTAATATATCTTCTTTTTTGTCAATACCACTTTTTGGAGAAAAATATATATTACTATGGGTTTGATGAGTCCCCATATGGGGACTCATCGATGTTATGCTATTTGTGATTAATAGATAAAGTCAATTCCCATCTTTGCAACGTCTTCTTTAATTTTATAATATTGGTTAAGATATTCTTGTGTAGGTATAAGCTCCTTCATATCATAGAGCTGCTGGAATGGTTTTCCTTCAGGAGCTGTTGGTATATTATCTTCATATTTGTTGAGCAACTTATTAACAATTTCATTTGCTTTTTCTCTTGTCATATTCATCTTAGTCACACTGTGACCAACTTCCGCAGCAAATCTACATTCAAGAGGTGTTCCATAATTATGTATCTTATTTCTGGCTGGAGCTATCTCCCATAAGTTTGCTCCACAGACAGTACTGGCTATTGCATGAGCTGCAGTCTCATAAAATAGCATTTCTGTTCCTGGGCCTGCATTAGCAAACCCATTTGATGTTTGCACAAGATGTGTGTTTCTTGCGACTGCTTGAGAATATATGCTCGTTATCCATAACATTTCCCTTCCTGTATTAGACCCATATCTTAAATGAAATGGGAAATTTTGAATGAATTGAGCAAAATAAACCATTAAACCCATTAAATGGTATGCTACCTCCAAAACTGCAGTTCCTTCTGCACCTCCTGCGTATCCTCCATAAATGGCTCCTGGAAGACAACCAGCAATATTACCGTTCATTTGATAATGGGTAGCTTTATTTAACATTGAGCTATTGGTCATAAATTCAGTTATAGCACCAACCAATCTTCCATCAGTATGCCTTACTCCCCACATATCATCGCTTACAGCTATCTGAGCCATATCCGATTCAGCTGTTCCAACGGCTACAAACCATACTCCCGGCCTTCCTACAAGCCTTGCCGCTTCCCTTAAGTTCATTGCATGTGTTGTAGCACCACCTAACTCAGAAGGAGTAGGTGATTTAATTTTTCTACCCATAAATTGATCAAGAATAGGTGCACATAAACCATCTAATAATGGTTCTTTTAAAAATGCTATGCATGCACGGAGATGGTCATGCTCATCGTATGTAATATCAGGACTAAATAACATAAATGGAGGTATTGAATCTTCAATTTTTCTTGAACCAAACCTTCTAATATCAGCACCCTCACCAACCATATACTCTGGAGGTGTAGCAAATAGTGCCTCTTTAATCTCTTCTTCAGAGAATTTTATTATTCTGTGCGTGTCTTGATGATATATCCCTACTTCAAGGAAAAATTCTAATGCTGCCTGCCAAACCCTATCTGCTAAATCATCATCTGAGGTTACAGGGATTTGAGGGTTATATTTAATCTCATACTTTTTTATTACTTTCCTCATAGTTGGAATAAAGTGTTTCATAAGAAAGTCTTTTTCCTCTATAAACTGACCTGTTTCTGCTCTCTTTAATATTTCCCACATTCTTATAGGTGCCATACTATTCACCTCCATTTTCTTTTAAGATGCTATCTATTAAACATACCGCTTGGAATGCATCTTTTGCATATCCATCTGCTCCTATTTCTGATGCCCAATTTGAAGAAACAGGAGCTCCTCCCACTACCACTTTAAATTTATCTCTCACACCTTTGTCTTTTAGCATCTTGATCAGCTCTTCTTGAGCGGGCATAGTTGTTGTCATAAGTGCTGAAAGACCAATTACTTTAACATTATTTGATTCAGCGCCTTTAATAATATTAAGTGGGTCAACGTTTCTCCCTAAATCAACAATTTCATAACCATTGGCTTTTAAAACAAGTGAAACTATATTCTTGCCTATTTCATGGACATCACCTTTAACTGTTGCCATTACTACTTTTATTTTCTCCTCTTCCTCGCCTTTTTCTTTAAATAGTGGTTTTAAGACCGACATCACTTCTATAAGAGCCTCTGAAGCTAACATCATTTCGGGAAGGAATATTTCGGATTTTTCAAAACTCTCTCCCACTTCCCTCATCCCTTTTGTTAAATCACCTATCATCTCTTTTAGGTCTATTTCACTTGCAAGTTCCTTAACTAAGGTTAGCGCATTTTTGGTATCACCATCTTTAACATATTGTACCAATTTCCCTCTTTTGTCCACTTATGTATCCTCCTTTTCGATATTGTTCATTTACCTATTTATTCCGCATTATGGAATTAATTTCTATTGTAATTATATAAAATGATCTATTTTTGTCAACCATTTTTTTTTGTACAAAAAAAATGGTAGTCGCAAGGCTCAGAGCCTGTGGTATTATGTAATAATCTTTCTTTGCACAATCTAAACCCCATTAGATGTTACTACTATTTAGCGGGGTAAAGGTTGCGGCTACCGTACTTTACTGCGTAGATTTGGATGCTTAATTATTACATAAATATACAGTAGGGAACGGTCGCGGTCGTTCCCTACAACTCAATAAATATGGAATCTGTGATTTCAAAATTATTCTTTATGCTTTTGAGTAAAAATTCTCTTAATCTTATGATAAGAAAATGCTATCCATATTCGTTAGTTCATTATGACATCTTTGACCACGTTACACATAAAGCATCTATTTGAGGTAGTACTGGTAACAGGGTCTCGTTTCCCGTCATCCGTTAGGCTGTTAATATTATAATCAGGATTAAATTCACCCCATCCCCATGGAATGCGAACCAATCCAGGATGAACAATATCCGATATCTTCGCCTTCATCTTTATTCGACCGTTAGGTGTTTCGATTACCACGGTATCCCCATCTGAGATATCTCTTGTTTTTGCATCTTTTGGATGGATGTCTACAAAGGGCTCAGGTTCACGTTTCAGTAAGTAAGGGATGTTTCTAAACTGAGAGTGAACAAAATTGATTGTCCTTGCCCCGCTAATTCCAATTAAAGGAAAATTGTCTCTTTTATCATAAAAACTCAGATGATTTTCCTCATCCTCCTTAAAATCAGGAATTGGTGAATAACCATGCTCTTTGAAGATTTCTGAATAAATCTCTACTTTCCCGGACCGTGTATCAAATCCATTATTTTTATATTTTTCGCGCCTTGTCTCCCCAAAAGTAATTCCTTTTTGATTCTTGCGTAACATTTCAACAGTAATGCCAGCAGGCTCCAACTGATAATCAATTGCTTCTTCAACAGTGTTCCAGGGAAACTCATCTTTATAACCCATCTTTTTGGCTAATTCAAAGATAATCTTCCAATCAGGCCAGCTATTTTCATACCAGTCGATCACCTTATTTTGGAGCATAACACGATTTCCTATCATGGAACTAAAGTTTAGTTGTGTCTTCTCAAAGGAAGTTGTTGCTGGAAGAACGATATCCGCAAATTTTGCTGTTTGGGTCATAAATAAATCAACTGCAACAACAAACTCAAGTTTCTCTAAGGCTTGTCGAACTCTTTTCGAGTTTGCCATAGTTACTGCTGGATTAGCTCCCTGTATAATAAGTGCTTTTATAGGATAAGGCTTTTCATCAAGAATTGAGTTGACTAATGGTAGAAGAGTCTGGATTCCCCCTGGACATTTAGGAAAGTTATTAAGAAGGGGATATTCAAAGCCTACAGACTTAATATCACCTCGAAGTCTCTCGTTAAGCCGGATATCTCTCATTGGTATCGGTTGTGGTATACGGTCTCCCCCTTTTTTATCTATATTCCCTGTTAATGCTCTTAAAATGAAAATTGACCTCATATTTTGAGAGGTGTTTAAATGCATCTCCACTCCATTGCCTTCGCTAAGGCAGGCAGGTTTTGTCTTTGCATACAATCGGGCAGCTTCCCTTATTTTCTCTGCATCCAGCCAAATTTTCTCTGCTATTTTTTCAGGCACATATTTCTTTACAGCTTCTTTTAACTCATTAAATCCAACTGTCCATTCTCTTATAAAGTCTGCATCGTAAAGATTTTCTGAAATTATTACATAAATCATTAACATCGCTAACAAACCATCACAACCTGGTTTTATTTGTAGCCAAATATCAGCCAAAGATGCTAACTTAGTTCTTATTGGGTCTATAACAATCAGTTTAGCGCCTTGCTCTTTAGCATAAAGAATCCTATTGTATGCAGAGGGATTGGTATCCCTCTCGTTTCCCCCCCAGATAACTATACATTTGGAATTTTTATAATCAGAAGATGTCATTGCTCCATATGTAAAGACATGGGCCATTTCTCGTGCCCAATAACAAACAGAACCGTCCCCAATAACGTTAGGAGAACCAAAGGCGTTCATCAATCTTATGGCATAGTGCCATGTAGCTCCCCAATCCGGCGCTTGACCTCTTAGCCAGGCTACGGATTCAGCCCCGTACTTCTGTTTAAAAAGATTTAACTTATTTGCAATAATATCCATCGCTTGTTCCCATGATGCTTTATTCCAAACAGCTTTACCATTGATATTCTTCTTTATTAATGGGGTCTTTAATCTGTCAGCCGAATAAACAATTTCAGGAACCGCCTTTACCTTTGGACAAAAATAATTTTCTTCCATTGAGGGAGTACTTGTTTTTCTTTCTACCGAGACTATTTTATTATTTTCTAAAGAAACCACGACGGGACAACATACTGAACATAAGCGACATGTTGTGTATTTTTTTTCCATAAAAACTCCTTTTTGATATTGTTCATTCAATCTATTTATTCCGTATTATGGAATTAATTTCTATTATAATTATATTATAGAAAATAATTTATTTTTGTCAAAGATTTTTTTTACAAAAATCTTTTCATAAAGTATTTCATCTTATAATTTTAGGCAGACGCTGTTTCTTAATCATCACATAAACATAAAGTAGGGAACGGTCGCGACCGTTCCCTACTATATAAAAGGATTTTCCTGCAAAAGATAGCTGTCAATATGGTGTAATTTCTCATCAAAATCAGTTCTCCTCCTTAGTATCTCGGGAAGAGAATTCATTCATGCCTTTCTTTATACCTATGGCAGAAGGATAAAAAATAATTTCTGCTCCTTTAAGGCAAAAAGTCTGACTACCTCCGAAAACCCCAAGCCATTTAAATAAGAGCTGCTTTTATTTTTATTTTCTCTGTTATTTTCATCCCACAATTTCTAAAATGGTAAGCGCAATAATTTTAGCTGTATCAACTACAGTATTTATCTCTACATACTCATCTGCAGAGTGAGGGTTTTCTCCCGAAGGCCCAAAAAGAATGGTAGGTACACCCAACTTTGGTGTTATAAGATTAAAACCCCCAACACTATCCATATAATCAATATTTGGAATTTTACCCGTAATATCTTTACAAACTTTCTTCATAATTTTGACTATTTTTTCTTCTTCATCTACTACATAGGCATCGAGACTCTACTGAGGGTCAGGTTTATCTCTAAGTTTTATCTCTACTTTAGATAGAAGATTCAAAGATTCCACTAAATTTTTCACTTGTTCTATTGCTATCTTTTCTGTCTCCCCTGGAACAATACGACGATATATCTTAATAGTACAGGTATCAGGTACTGAAAGAGACTCTGTCCCACCTTTAATATCTATTGTGCACAATTTTCCATCCCCCAATTTAGAATAAAGATCGACTTGTGTGAAGTTTGAAGACCTGACCCCTTTATTAATAAAGTACCTGAAAACCTACAAATTTTGAAATTAATAGAAGCTCCACAGATGTTATCAAAATTGCTATAGTAGAAGCCGCTGCTACTACAGGAGAGAGACCGGTTCTTAAAAGAGACCAAATATTGATTGGCAGTGTAGTTATAGCAGGAGTGCAAAGAAAATAT
>JAGGXI010000042.1 GCA_021163155.1 Candidatus Aerophobota bacterium | reverse complement strand
GATTTACAACTAAACTATTATTTTCGACAGATCGAAGAATGACTTTTCGAAAGGGAGCAATCTTTATCCAGAGCTACCTTAAAAAGATTGGTATAAATGCGGTACCAGAATCACTTGCTTTTCCTACGCATCTTGATATATGCTCAAAAGGAGATTATGGTATCTCTCTTAGAGATTGGACGTCCTTTAAGCCTGACCCAGAGGAGTCTGCTGGTTGGTTCTATAACCAAGCACGTGATAATACTGGATGGGTGGCATCTTTCTGGGGCAACAAAGAGGCAATACATAATATGGAGGTTGCTAGAGATCTTCCAAACACACCAGAGCGTTACAAACTTTACGATGAGACGGATAAGCTGGCTATTTCTGAAGCAATTTATGTTCCTCTCTATCAGGCAGCGACTCTACTTGCAGCTCGAGATAATTTAAAAAATTTCATCTGGAACCAGTTTATATTTGTTCGTTATGGATCAGTTGAAAAATATTAACCCAGAATTCGACAAATTGTTAGAGTGTTTGGCCTGGGTAGGGGAGGCTTTAGCCTCCCCATAGCCTCTAACTCTTGTTTTGCAAAGGGTGACTGAACTCGTCCCCACCCAAAAAAGAAAAATATTTTTTGCTCCTAGAAAATTTAATTTTTATAAAGATTAGACTCAGAACAATATTCCAGGATAAGCTTAATAGTCATTATTCGAATTGCCGAATCCGGGTTAAAGAGATTTAACATTCTGTTAATAGTCGACAAGGGCAAGGGATTTATATCCCTTGCCCGCTATTTTAAAAAGTAGAGCATGAGGGTTTAATTTGCATATTTGGCAATATGAATTGGAAGTAAACCCAGAGTAAAAAATGAAAAATAAACGGGCACTTAGTTGAGAGAGAAAAATAAGGTTTTTCAAAGAAGAGAAGTATTGAAAAAATAATTTCTCTTTTAGGATTTTTTTAGGATTTTTCCATAGAAGAACGAATAATGTCTAAAAGGGGGAAAAGGTGCAGATATGAACGAAGTGACAATTCTTGAAGGATTAGCGAATGCCGTCATAAATGGAGAAGAAGAAAAAGTTGTTGAACTTGTAAGAATCGCCATTGAAGAAAAATGCAATCTCTTAAAGGCAATTGACGATGGCTTAGTTAAAGGAATTCAGATATTAGGAAAGCGATTTGGAGAAGGTGAAGTATTCCTGCCAGAGCTCGTGATGGGTGCGAATGCAATGAAAGCCGGTAATTCTTTATTGAATACAGAAATTATAAAAACAGGATTGGAAAGAAAAATTCTTGGAAAAGTTGTCATTGGCACTGTGAAAGGCGACATTCATGATATTGGTAAAACACTTGTGGGCACTATGCTATCAGTAAATGGTTTCGAAGTGATTGACTTAGGTGTTGATAACACGGCTAAACAATTTATGGAAGTTGTAAGAAAGGAAAAAGCGGATATAGTAGGATTATCATCCCTCTTAACTACAACGATGACGTATATGTCTGAAGTAATCAAAAATTTCGAAAAAGCTGGTACGAGAGATAAAGTTAAAATAATGATAGGGGGCGCTCCTGTTTCAGAGGAGTTTGCTAAACAGATTGGAGCAGATGGGTATGGCTATAATGCGCAACAAGCAGTTGAAGTAGCAAAACAACTTATGAAAAAACGAGGGGATAAGTAAGATGTTTTTTAATTACCATGTGAAAAAACTTATTAATTTGCTTTCAGAGGATGAGATAAAAAAAATTCACGAGGCAACATTGACTGTTATGGAAGAAAACGGCATCTTAATACAGGATGAAGAATCACTAAAGTTGTTAAGCGATGCAGGATGTGAAGTTAACTTCAAAAAAATGGTTGCTAAGTTCCCCTCATCACTTATTGAAGATGCTTTGAAAAAATGCCCATCTGAGTTCACTATGCATGCCAGAAGCTCCAAATATGATTTAAAGTTTAATTCAAATAGTGTATACTTTGCAGCCTGTGGTGGGATGGAAATATTAGATTTTGATACTGGCAAAAGAAGACAGGGGACAACACAGGATGCTAAGAAAGCGGTAATACTCTGTGATGCATTAGAGAATATAGCTCGGACAACACCCGGGGTAGGACGTCTGGTAGATGTACCAGGAGAAGTAGAGCTTGAAACATTGACTGCAATTTCACTTAGAAATAGTGAAAAAATCACTGCTGTTAATTCAATGGGAGATAGTGCGGAATGGGGAGTAAAAATGGCAAAGGCTGTTGGAACAGATATCCTGGTTGGTGGCTCTTCTGCCTCACCACTGGGATGGAGTAAAAGCCAGATTGAAGCAATAAAACTTGCCACAAGGGAGAATTTACCTGTTTATCTTCAGTCAATGGCTTCTCCTGGTGGTGTTGCACCTGCAACTCTAGCCGGAAGTATAGTGATTATGAATACGGAAATATTAGGTCTTACAGTTCTAACTGAGTTACTTCGACCTGGAACGGGTGTTATGTACAGCTGTTTTAATATGCCAATGGATATGAGAGTAGGAACATTAGCTGGAGGCTCGATTGAGTTCGGTATGCTTACTGCGGTTTCAGCGCAACTTGCCAGATTCTATGGAATGGCCAGCATTATTTACCAACCACAAACGGACTCCAAACTTCTTGATGAGCAGACAGGTTATGAAAAAGGTATGCAATGGATTTTAGCGGGAATGTCAGGTATCAACTTAATGTGTGGAGCTGGAGTTGTTGATGGTCAAACGCTATGGTCTAATGCTCAGCTTGTGATTGATTCTGAGATGGCTGGAATGGTTGGACGATTAATAGAAGGAATTGAAGTTACAGAGGATACACTTGCCCTTGATGTAATCAGTAAAGTAGGCCATTTTCCAAACAACTATCTTGGCCAAAAGCATACTCGTGATTGGTGGAAAAGAGAACAGTATCAACCGCTTCTCCCTTCAAGGGAAATTTATGGCCAATGGGTAAAAATGGGATCTAAAGGTATTCTTGAAAGGGCCAGGGGAAAAGTACGAGAACTTTTAAAAGAACACAAACCTGTTCCATTGCCAAGAGAAGTAGATAGAGAGCTTGACGCCTTGTTAAAAGCTGCAGGCAGAGCTCATGGTCTTGATTAGTAAGATGATTTGTTTTTTTGATATTTTACTTTTGGAAAATGGAGGTATTAAATTAAATTATTGTCTCAACAATGGGGTTCACCCAGAGAAGGGGTAGACCTTTTGCAAGGGAAAACTAAAAATAAGGCCGAAAGGGGGGTGAGATAATAGACAGGTTGTTAGCTGGGATAAAGAAAAGTCTTATGAAAAAGAAACATTTTAAGTCTTTTTAAAGGAGAAAATAAAGTGAAAAAGAAGGTATTAAGTATTATATTTGCGGGTATTTTCTCTCTTTTGCTGTTTGGTGGTATCTACAGCGCAAATGCAGCAGAGAAAATGTTAGTTTTCGGGCGAAAAAGTGCTTATCAAATAGATCCTGCAGTAGCAGGTACACAAGAGGCTTTTTATACTCTATTCGCTGTATATGACCAACTTGTTACAAGAGATAACAACTTAAAGGTTAAACCTTTATTAGCAACTTCCTGGGAAGTGAGTAAAGATTACAAAACATATACTTTCCATTTGCGGAAAGGGGTAAAATTTC
>JAGGXI010000099.1 GCA_021163155.1 Candidatus Aerophobota bacterium | reverse complement strand
GTAGCCGCAACCTTTAGGTTGCGCAGAAGAGACGCAGGCTGAAGCCTGCGGCTACCAATTTTACCCTTTATCTTCCCTCTGCGTAGGAGAAATATTACCTTTGGGACGTAGTTCACTGAATATTTACAAATGAGCGAAGCGAATGTCAGCGAGACCGGCCGGCTTCGGAGGACTTTTTTTAGTTCTTATCGCTGAATTATTTAGGAAAGGAGTTTTTATGAAGCATACCCAGAGAGTATGGGGAATGCTTATTTTTGCAGTTTTTTTACTCTCTCTTTTTGCAAATTCCTCTATAGGTTATTCCTCTGTTGTTTATCATATAGTAAAAAAAGGAGAAAATCTTACTAAGATAAGTAGAAGATACAAAGTTTCTATAAAAATAATTAAAAAAGCAAATAATCTTTCTGATTATTATATCTATCAAGGGCAGAAGCTTGTTATAGGAGTTTATCATACAGTAAAGAAGGGCCAAACTCTTTGGGGGATTGCTAAAGCTTACGAGGTTCCATGGTTAACTCAAAAGCAACTTATGTCGGAGATTATGAAGACTAATAAACTCTCTACTACTAATATAAAAATTGGTGAGAGAATGTTAATTCCAGGAGCTAAAAAAGCTAAAAAAGTAGAGGTGCCTCAGAATTTAAATAAACCAAATTTTTGTTGGCCAGCAAAAGGAAAAGTGATTAAAGGTTTTAATGAAGAAGGCTGTAAAGGAATAGATATCGCTGTTCCAACAGAAACAACTATTGTTTCTGTTGGAGATGGTATAGTCTGTTCTCCAGAAGTGCAAATTGGAGAAATAAAAAAGGTTCTATTTATTTGTCACGAAAAAGAGAAACTGTATACTTGCTATATAATGGACAACCCTATTTTTTATGTGAAGCAAGGAGATTTCGTAAAAAAAGGAGAACCTGTTGCTAAGATAATGGACACGGTTATCAGTCCCCAGCTTCATTTTAGAATTTATAAATACGGGAGTCTAAAGGCATTAAATCCTTTAGAATATCTTCCTAAAAAGGTTGAAGAATGAAAGAGACAACAGCAGAAGAAGAAGTAGAAATAACAAATAAGATTGGTTTGCATATAAGACCAGCGTCGATAATAGTAGAAGCTGCTCAAAAATTTAAATCAAAAATATGGATAGAAAAGGATGGACAAAAAGTCGATGGAAAGAGTGTAACCAGTTTGCTGCTAATTTCTGCTGAGAAAGGAAGCAAGATTAATATCAAGGCAAAGGGCGTAGATGCTCTAAAGGCGGTGAAAACTTTAGTAAATATAGTTAAAAATAAATTTGGTGAGGAATAATACACTGAGGCAAAGAAATGCTTAGCATAAAATGGATAAGAAAAAATATAGATTTAATGATGAAAAGCATGGATAGAAGAGGCATAAAAGTAGATTTAAATAAGTTGCTTTCCCTCGATGATAAAAGAAGAGCTCTTGTTAAAGAGACTGACGAATTAAGACATATACAAAATATCTATTCCAAAGAGATAGGGAAATTAAAACAACAATCTAAAGACCCTGATAATCTAATTAAAAAGATGGAGGATATCTCCTCTAAGATTAAAAGTAAAAGAGAAGAAAGAAGAAGGGTTGAAGAGGAGACTAAAAATTTTCTTTTTAACCTTCCCAATAAGCTTTATCCAGATGTCCCCGACGGTGAGGAGAACATCGAGAAGAGAAGATGGGGGACTACGCCTCAGTTTGATTTCACCCCCAAAAATCACCAACAAATTGGGGAATCCTTAGAGATATTAGATTTTAAAAGGGCTGCCAGAATGACGGGAAGTGGATTTGTCCTCTATAAAGGATTAGGAGCTCTTCTTGAAAGGGCCCTCATTAATTTTATGCTGGATATTCATATTAATCAGGGATATAAGGAAGTTTTGCCCCCTTTTATGACTAATTCAAACGCTACCATAGGCACAGGGCAGCTTCCTAAATTTCGAGAGGAGCTTTACAAATGCGAAAAAGATGATTATTATCTTGTTCCTACAGCAGAGGTTCCGGTGACTAATATTCATCGAGAGGAGATTTTATCTGAAGATTCTCTTCCTATATTTTATACTGCTTATACTCCCTGCTTTAGGAGAGAAGCAGGAGCTTATGGTAAAAAAATTCAAGGGATAATTAGGCAACATCAATTTAATAAAGTAGAATTAGTTAAGTTTACTACACCTCAAACTTCTTATGAAGAATTGGAAAAGTTACTTTCTGATGCAGAGGAGGTCTTAAAAAAATTGGAACTCCCCTTTAGGGTAGTGCGGCTATGTGGAAAGGAATTAGGATTTTCTGCTGCTTTTGGTTACGATATTGAAGTATGGATTCCCAGTCAAGAAAATTTTCTGGAAATATCAACCTGTTCCAATTTTGAGGATTTTCAGGCAAGAAGAGCCTCTATAAAATATAGAGATAGGGAAAATAATTCTACTCATTATGTTCATACCTTAAATGGGTCAGGATTAGCTGTAGGAAGGACAGTAGTAGCTATTTTAGAGAACTTTCAAGAAAAGGATGGTAGAGTGCTTATCCCGGAAGCTCTACGCCCCTATATGCAGGGGAGAAAGTGGATAGAAAAGGTATAAATTACTGGAGGGATGTCCGAATTGGCAAGGAGCCGGTCCTGAAAACCGGTAAAGGCGAAAGCCTATCTGGGTTCGAGTCCCAGTCCCTCCGCCAAAAAAACAGGATTAAAGGATTGAAAAAGCAGGATTAAAGGATTAAAGGATTAAAGGATTAAAGGGAAAACAAAACAGTGAGACGTAAACTGGTAGCCGCAGGCTTTAGCCTGCGAAGAAGTGAGATGTGAGAGGGAAAAAGCAGGATTAGAGGATTGAAAAAACAGGATTAAAGGATTAGAGGATTAAAGGATTAAAGGGAAAACAAAACAGTGAGACGTAAACTGGTAGCCGCAGGCTTTAGCCTGCGAAGAGGTAAGAGGTAAGATGTGAGGGAAAAAGCAGGATTAGAGGATTAAAGGGAAAACCAAGAAAAACAGGATTAAAGAGAAATGCCGGATAAATTAGAAAACTTTATAAGATTGTCTTAATAAGAGGTTATGAATAATCTTTCAATTGAGGTAGGGAACGGTCGCGACCGTTCCTTGCTTTATAAAAAGATTTTCCTGCAAAAGATAGTTGGCAAATCGTTGAGAAGGCAGCGATCTCTTAAAAAAACCATATTTAATTAGAAGTGAAATTAATCCTATAGAACTTTTGGAGCAGAATAGAGAAGAAATAACCATAGGTTAGCTATCTTTATAGTTATTTATGCATGTGTTCCATGACGAATTATTGGAGAGGTGACTGAGTGGCTAAAAGTGCACGATTGGAAATCGTGTGGGGGGTCAAAAGCCCTCCCGAGGGTTCGAATCCCTCCCTCTCCGCCAGATAAAAGCAGGATTAGAGAGATAAATAGTATGTTTCAGAGAATACCACCGAATTCATTCGGTGGTAGCTACTTTAAAATTTTATTTCTTAATTCTCAGTTCTGAATTATATGTGCCTGTGGCTCAATTGGATAGAGCAACGGATTGCGGGTCCGTAGGTTGGGGGTTCGAGTCCCCCCAGGCGCACCAAGCGAATTTTAATGTAATTGGAAAGGAGATAGAAATGGGGGAGTGTATTGTTTGCAAATGGGCTGAAGGCGGAAAAATTCTTGATTGGAATAAATGGATAAAATATCAGTGTGCAGGAGAAAAGGCTGATTTCTCCTCTCTCTCAGGGTTTATGAATGATTTATTGGTGATTAATCATATAATATTTAATACTATTCCCAATAATATTGAGATCAAAGATATAAGGAGAATGATGGAAAAATACGAGGACATCAAAGAAAGTGAAAGAGCGAAATTAAGTAAGATAAAATGGGTAGGAAAAGCTACTCTTGAGCAATTAAGAAAAGGTTTTGTTACTCCTGAATCTTTGAGGTTTCATGTAAAATCCTGTTTAAAACTTGCAGTGGATGGGTAGATGCGTGGATGGAAAAATGGATTAAATTGGGTTAAAAATATAAGAAGAAGAGTTCTCATTTTTGAATTATCGGAGAGGTGGCTGAGTGGTCGAAAGCGGTCGCCTGCTAAGCGATTAAGTGCCCTAAAAGGTGCTTCGAGGGTTCAAATCCCTCCCTCTCCGCCAGAGT
>JAGGXI010000054.1 GCA_021163155.1 Candidatus Aerophobota bacterium | reverse complement strand
GAGTTTGATTTTGAGAAGATAATAAAAAGTGCAGTTATAGAAGCAGTTAAAAGTAGAATGAAGATTGCTCGTAATACACTGGTGGAAACTGAAAATCTATTAGAAGATGCCCGCTCAAACTTAAATGGAGAAGAAAAAAAGAGGCAAGAGTTATATTTAAAAAGAGTGCAAGGCGCTAAGGAAATCCACAGATTCGCTGAAAAAATGCTGGATAATATCTTTTCTGATGAATAAAAGAAGAGACCTCTGATAATCTAATCTGTATAATTTGGACTTTTATCTGTGGAATCAGAGATTTCTAATTTTTAGAAATCTCAACTCAAAAGAAGGTAAATAAAATATGTCAAAAGTAGCACTAATTACTGGAATAACTGGACAGGACGGCTCATATTTAGCTGAGCTATTGTTGAGCAAAGGTTATGAAGTTCATGGGATAATTCGTCGGGCAAGCACTTTCAATACCTCTCGCATTGACCACATTTATGTAGATCCTCATCAGCCAAATGTCAGACTTTTTCTTCATTATGGTGACCTTTCTGATTCAGAGCAAATCTCCAATATTATCTATAATATAAAACCCAATGAAGTTTATCACTTAGGTGCCCAGAGTCATGTGCGTGTTAGTTTTGATATGCCTGAATATACAGGAAATGTTACCGCTCTTGGCACTACAAGGATATTAGAGGCAATAAGGCGAAGTGGAAATACAATAAAGTTTTATCAGGCATCAAGTAGTGAGATGTTTGGTGCATCTAATCCTCCCCAGAACGAAGATACACCTTTTAGACCCCGCAGTCCTTATGCCTGTGCTAAGGTTTATGCTTATTGGATGGTGGTGAACTATCGCCAGGGTTACCATATGTTTGCCTCTAATGGTATTCTCTTCAACCATGAAAGTCCTCGTCGTGGGGAAACCTTTGTTTCTCGCAAGATTACCCGGGCTGTTGCTGCCATTCTTGCTGAAAAACAAAATTTTTTATACTTAGGTAATTTAGATGCAAAAAGAGATTGGGGATATACTCCTGAGTATGTAGAATTTATGCATAAAATGCTTCAGAATAATAAACCCGAAGATTTTGTTATAGGTACTGGCGATTCTCACTCCGTAAAAGAATTTGTTAAAGAAGCTTTCTCTTATATTAATCTTGACTGGAAAAAATATGTAAAGATTGATCCGCGGTATTTTAGACCGACAGAGGTAGAGGAATTAATCGCCAATTCTGCCAGAGCTAAAAAAAAATTAAGCTGGCAGCCAAAGATAAGATTTAAAGAATTAGTAAGAATAATGGTAGATGCAGATATACGAAAGATAGGACTGACTCCTCCAGGTGAGGGTGATAAAATCATAAAAGAGAGATTTCCTGATAGATGGTGGGGAGTGGATTGAGCAGAGAGCATAGGGCAGAGAGCATAGGGCAGAGAGCATAGAGGAGTAGGAGAGATGGTTAAGTTTCGTTTTGAAGATTTGGAGATATGGCAATTAGCTATAGAAATTGCTGATAAACTATTTGATATTGCAGACAAATTGGAAAAAGAAAAACTTTTTCGATTTGCAGAACAACTTCGTGGAGCTGCAATGTCTATTTCTAATAATATTGCCGAAGGCTCAGGTTCTGATTCCAATAGAGAATTTGCACAATTTTTAAATATAGCGCGTCGTTCTGTTTTTGAAAATGCTAATATTTTAATGATTTTATATCGGCGAAAGCTAATATCAGAAAAAGAATTAAAGTTGATATCAAAAAATTTAGATTATATATGTCGTAAGATAACTAATTTTAAACGTACCTTAAGAAGCAAAGGCTGATCTACTCTGCTCTCTGCCCTTTGCTCTCTGCTCTCTGCCCTTTGCTCTATGCTAATATAACGGAGTTGCATTATGTCATTTTGGACTAACAAACGCGTTCTGGTCACCGGTGGAGCAGGATTTCTTGGCTCTTATGTAGTAGAGAAGCTTAAGGAAAGAGGATGCAAAAACATCTTTGTCCCTCGAAGCCGAGATTACAACTTAGTGGAAATGGAAGCAATAAAAAGGCTTTATCGGGATGCAAATCCAGACATCGTCATTCATTTAGCAGCAGTTGTTGGTGGTATTGGTGCCAATCGTGAGAAACCTGGTAAGTTCTTTTACGATAACATAATGATGGGTGTTCAGATGATGGAGCAAGGCAGACAATTTGGACTAAAGAAATTTGTTGCTCTGGGAACGATTTGTGCTTATCCTAAGTATACACCTGTGCCTTTCAAAGAAGAAGATTTATGGAATGGTTATCCTGAGGAGACTAATGCTCCTTATGGCTTGGCAAAGAAAATGCTTTTAGTTCAATCGCAAGCATATAGAAAGCAATATGGATTTAATGCTATCTATCTTTTGCCAGTGAATCTCTATGGCCCAGGAGATAATTTTGACCCCAAATCTTCGCATGTTATTCCAGCATTGATCAAAAAGTTCATCGATGCTCATCCTTATCCTCATCCTCATCCTGAGCCTTATCCTCATCCTCATCCTCAACCTGAGCCTTATCCTTATCCTCAACCTCATCCTGCAGTTACTGTCTGGGGCACTGGCAGACCTACCCGCGAATTCTTATATGTTGATGATGCAGCCGAAGGTATCCTTTTAGCCACTGAGAAATACAATAAATCTGATCCCGTAAATCTTGGAGCAGGATTTGAAATCTCAATTAAAGATTTAGTCCAATTAATTGCTAAACTTACCGGCTTTAAAGGGAAAATTATCTATGATACTTCCAGGCCTGATGGTCAGCCAAGAAGGATGTTGGATACCTCTAGAGCAGAAAAGGAGTTTGGATTTAAAGCTAAAACGCCATTTGAAGAGGGATTAAGAAAGACAATTAAATGGTACAAAAGCTTCAAATTCAGAAAAAGCCATAATATAATATAAGACATTAAAAAGGCAAAGAATGAAAGGTGTAACAAGTTATTTTGAGAACGAGATTTTGAGAAAAAGGTCATATCTGACGATAGAATTATGCAGAAAAGTAATACAGTACCCTATTAAGAAAGAAATCCAACCAGATAGACGTATTAGGTTTTGGCAAGAATGGAAGAATTGAAAGGTAAGTATTTACGAGTAATTACATTGGAAGATGGGTTTACAATTCATAATGCCTTTATGGATAGAGGATTTAAACCTTGAAAGGAGATGTCAAATATGAGAGTTAAATATTATGCGGATACAGATTCTCTGTATATAGACTTGAGTGAAAGAACCAGTAAAGAATCTTTGGAAGTTGTTCCTGGTGTTGTGATTGATTTTGATGAGAATAACCAGATCGTAGGAATAGATGTAGATAATGCTAGCAAGATTTTAAATCTTTCTAAATTTGAGATTTCTGATTTTCCATCAAAGAAGATGGTTCTTTCATCTTAATAGAGAACCTTAATAAAATTAAATAGTTTCAAATAGCCTGAAGAGGACTATTAAATGGTATAGGGAAAATGTAGCTCGAGGCAAAAGGGAATGAGTATGGGGACTATTAAACTGTGAGACTAAAGAAGGTAGAGGGGAATTGCCAGTAATAAATAAAGTAAGAGAAAAAATAAAGAATATATGGTCCTCTTCTGGTTTTAAGAGATATTTTGTAAATACAGGTTGGTTGTTTTTTGAAAGAATCTCGAGAATGGCTATTTCCTTATTTGTGGGAATATATGTAGCCAGATATTTAGGGCCAGGTAATTATGGACTACTTAGTTATGCTAATAGCTTTGTAATATTATTTTCAGCTATTTCCACCTTAGGTTTAGATAATATTGTTGTTAGAGACTTAGTCAAGGATGAGAAGAGAGAGCTCTGATAATCTAATCTGTATAATTTAGGCTTTTATCTGTGGAATCAGAGATTTCTGATTTTTTCAGAAATCTCAAAAGAAGGTAATTTTTATGAAAGTAGATTTGTTATCCAAAATTGAGAACTGTTCAGCTAAAATCGGGATTATTGGCCTTGGTTATGTGGGACTCCCTCTTGCTTTAAGGTTTTGCGAGGAAAATTTTAAGGTAATAGGCTTTGATTCAGACTCAAAAAAAGTAGATATGTTAAATAAAGGTATCTCTTATATTAAGCATATTCCATCTTCAAGGATTTCTTCTTTCATCTCTTCCGATAAGTCTTTATTTATGGCTACAGGCGATATATCAAAACTCTCTGAAGTTGATGTTGTAATCATCTGTGTGCCTACTCCTCTTACGGATAAAAGGGAGCCGGATATGCAGTATGTGGAGAAAACAGCAAAAACTATAGCTAAATACTTAAGACCCCCTCAGCTTATATCTCTTGAATCCACCACCTATCCAGGCACTACAGAAGAGTTAATTTTGCCCCTTCTTGAGAAGAAGGGTCTAAAAGCAGGAAAAGACTTTTTCCTTGTCTTCTCCCCGGAAAGAGAAGACCCCGGCAATGGAGAATATACTACTAAAACTATACCCAAAATTATAGGTGGAGTCTCTCTAAAATGCCTTAAAGTAG
>JAGGXI010000088.1 GCA_021163155.1 Candidatus Aerophobota bacterium | reverse complement strand
TTCTCTCACATCCTACCTTTTCGCAGGCTCTGAGCCTCGCGGCTACCAGTTTGCTTCTCACTGTTTTTCTTTGTTTTCCCTCTAATCCTCTAATCCTCTAATCCTTTAATCCTGCTTTTTTAGTCCTTTAATCCTATTTTTTAGTCCTGTTTTTTGCCTTTCACGTTTTACGTTTATCGCTTCTACTCCAGGCAATACTCTGCCTTCCAGAAATTTTAGAGAAGCTCCTCCTCCAGTAGATATAAAGGTAATTTTATCTTCTAAATCCAACCTTTTAAGAACAGCTATAGAGTCACCACCACCTACGACAACACTTGCTTTTGAATTGGCAAGCTCTTTAGCTATAGCCTCTGTCCCTTTGGCAAATTCTTTAATCTCAAATACTCCCATAGGTCCATTCCAGAAAATTGTTTTAGCTTCATTAATAATTCTTTTAAAAAGTTTAATAGTTTCAGGGCCTATATCTAAAGCCATATAGTCAGAAGAAATCCCATTTTGCTTAACACTTTTTGTATCTATTTCCTCTTCGGCTTTCTTAGCTACAATATGGTCGAGAGGGAGAAAAATTTTACATCTTTTATTACGATGAGCATCCTCCAAAATCCTCTTAGCCTCATCTATTTTATTCTTTTCCCATAATGATTTTCCTACATCAATCCCTTTAGCTTTAAGAAAGGTGTAACTCATTGCTCCACCAATAAGGATGCTCTCACATTTATCCAGAAGATTACAAAGGAGGCCTATTTTATCGGAAACCTTAGCTCCTCCCAAAATAGCAATAAAAGGAACATCGGGAGAGGTGAGAATTTTTCCTAAAACCTTTATCTCTTTTTTCATCAAAAATCCCATTGCTGAAGGAAGAAATTTTGCTACGCCTACTGTAGAAGCGTGGGAGCGATGAGCAGTTCCAAAGGCATCGTTAACAAAAATATCGCCTAAATCAGCAAGCTCTTTTGCAAAATGAGGATCATTCTCCTCTTCTTCCTTATGAAAACGAGTATTTTCTAAGAGGACGATATCTCCTTTTTCCATCTTTTCTATTGTTTCTCTTACTTTTTCTCCTACACAATCATTTAGCTTTAAAACCCTTTTCTGTAAAATTTCCTCCAAACGATGAGCTACAGGATTCATCCGTAACTCTTCAACCACTTTTCCTTTCGGTCTTCCAAGGTGAGAGATGAGAATTAAGCTCGCTCCCTTATCTAAAATATATTTAATAGAAGGAAGAGAGGCTCTTATTCTTGTATCATCACTAATTTTACCTTCCTTATTAAGGGGAACATTAAAATCAACCCTCATTAATACCTTTTTATCTTTTAGCTCTATATCTTCAATAGACAATTTTTCCATTTTCATCCATCTTGTGACAAGAATATCTCGGGACTTTTCCCCTCTGTTGCTGTTTATGAGTAAATGGGATAAAACTTTTTAGTACTATTTCTTGTACTTCCTTCCTTATTTACTTATTTTCTTATTTACTTATTTACTCATTTACTTACTTATTTTACTTATTTACTTATTTACTCATTTTCTTTATTTACTTATTTACCCATCTACTCATCCATCCTTTTACTGATGTATTCTGCTAAATCTACTAATCGGCAGGAGTAACCCCACTCATTATCATACCAGCTAAGAACCTTCACCATATTCCCATCCATCACCCTTGTCGAAAGAGCATCTACAGTTGCTGAGTAACTATTTCCTACAATATCCCTAGAAACCAATGGTTCCTCAGTATATCCCAATATTCCTTTCATCTCATTTTCCGAAGCCTTTTTCAAAACACTATTCACTTCCTCGACCGTGGTATTTCTCTTTATAATAACAGTGATGTCAGAAATAGATCCAACAATAGTAGGAACACGCATTGCCATTCCATCAAACTTTCCTTTAAGTGAAGGAATAACCTTCGTTACGGCTATTGCAGCATTAGTAGTAGTAGGAATAATTGAAACTGCTGCTGCCCTTGCCCTTCTCAAGTCTTTATGAGGAAAATCCAGGATTCTCTGATCATTAGTGTAAGAATGAATAGTGGTCATTAGTGATTTTTCTACGCCAAAATTATCTTCAATTACTTTCATTACTGGAGTAAGGCTATTGGTAGTGCAGGAAGCCATAGAAATAATATGATGCTTATCAGGGTTATAATCCTTCTCATTAACTCCCATATTAACCATTATATCTACACCTTTTCCTGCAGCACTAATAATTACCTTCTTAGCACCCGCCGTAATATGCTTTCCTGCCTCCTCTGCAGTTTTAAATCTTCCAGTTGATTCTATCACTATCTCTACCCCCAAATTCTTCCATGGAAGTTGAGATGGCTCCCTAATCGATAGCACCTTTATCTCTCTACCATCAATTATTATACTATTCCCTTTTACTTCTACCTTTCCAGGGTAAACGCCAAAAGCAGAATCATATTTAAATAGATGAGCTAATGTTTTAGCATCGGTTAAATCATTTACGGCTATAAAATCGAGATTTGTATCTTTTTTTAAAGCCGCTCTTAAGGTAATTCTTCCAATTCTTCCAAATCCATTAATACCTATTTTACACATTTTTAACTCCCTCCTTCCAATCAATTTTCAAAAAAATGATTATATCCTTTCCCTTTTAACTTTACCTTCTTACCTGATATATCTATTAAATTAATTCCTTCTCTTTCATCTACTATCTCGCCAATAAGGATAGGAGAAAAAGAGAGAGTCTCTTCTACCAGCCTCTTTTTACTCTGAGATACTGTAAAAAGAAGCTCATAATCTTCTCCACCATAAAGTGCCCAATCTAAAGGGGAAGTTTTTAGCTCTTTAGCAAATTTTTTTACAGAAGAATCAAGAGGAACTTTCTCCTCCCGGATAACTACTCCCACACCACTTTCTTCGGCTATATGAGAAAGATCAGAGATTAAACCATCACTAATATCAATCATTGCATTAGATAACTTATTTTGAGCTATTTGCTGACCTTCTTTTAACTTAGGATAAGGCATAAGGTGTTTTTTAATAAAAAGAGGTTTTTTCTCTACCTTTTCCTTTATATTAAATCTCTCAAGGTAAGTTAACCCTGCTTTTGATACTCCTAAATCGCCGGTAACATAGATTAAATCTCCCTTCTTTGCTCCTGAACGAAGAATAAAATTATCTTTATCTACTTCTCCTAATAAACATATTGTAATCATAAAAACAGGCGAGTAGACTAAATCTCCCCCTATTATATTTATTTTGTATAAAGAAGCTATCTTTTTTAATCCTTTGTATAATTCATTCACTAAAGATTTTTTTGTATCTTTGCTTATAGCTAAAGAAATTAAACAATAAGTAGGCTTACCTCCCATAGCAGCAATATCGGATATGTTTACAGCTAATGCCTTCCACCCTACTTGAAAAGGAGAGGCATAATCCCACTTAAAATGGACATTCTCTACTAATGTATCAGTAGTGGATAAGAGAAATTCTTTGGAAGGCATTCTTGTAAGTGCAGCATCATCTCCTATTCCTACAACTACGTTTTTTTGAAAATTTTTTAAATTAAGTCTAATTTGTTTAATAAGTTCAAACTCACCTACTTGAGATAATTTCATAATTTATCGCCATTAATTCATCTTAAAATATTTTGTAACTATTTAATCCTCTTTTTTGCTTTTCACATCTCACTTTTTACGTCTTACGTCCCACTGCTTTTCCCTTTAATCCTGCCTTTACGCAGGCTAAAGCCTGCGGCTACCAGTTTATGTCTCACTGCTTTTCCCTTTAATCCTGCTTTTTTTTCTTTGTTTTTATTTGGTTTCCCCTTTAATCCTCTAATCCTCTAATCCTGCTTTTACGCAACCTGAAGGTTGCGGCTACCAGTATCTCTGTCCTCTAATCCTCTACTATAAGCTAATTAGTTTGGCTGGGGCGGGAGGATTCGAACCTCCGAATGACGGATCCAAAGTCCGTTGTGTTACCGCTTCACCACGCCCCATATTTTACTCGTCCTACTATACGGATAAGTTAGGGTAGGCTTTAACCTCCCAATCATCTCTAACTCTCGCTTTTAAGGAGAATCTCGGGACTTTTCCCTCCGTCGCTGTTTATGAGTAAATAGGTAAATGGGACGATGGGTAAGAGGAACAGTCCTTCTCATCATCTTTATGCGTTAGCATTTACTCTTTTTCTCATTCACTCATTTACCCATCTATTCATTCACTCATCTACTCATTTCCTCATCAAGGCTACGTTTCGGAATTAATATTAGCTAATATTATTCAAATTAACGAATTCAGGTTAAATATTCAAACATAATGTGGACAAAAAAAGAGGATTATTTTTCTTCTTAAAATATGCAAAATCCAAATTAAGAGAACCCAACTTAAGACCTAAGCCATAAGTAAAGTCCCCATTATCTGAACCCATTCTTAATTTTAATAAAGTTAAATTTATCTCTCCTCCAATGTGATATGTTCTGTTTTTATCAGTAATATTATGAACATCTGAAGATAAAGTAAGCATAGAAGCAGGTTTAAAGGAAACCCCTATATTAATCTTGCGGGAAAGAATTAAGGGAGCAAAATTGGAAAACTTTATCTCAGGTTCCAGTAAATTCTCTACCATTAATCCCCCACTTATCCCTTTCTCTTTATAGAGAATACCTATATCAAACGAAGTGAGAGGAGAAGCCTTGCTCTTCTCTTCAATCTTCTGAAAGTCTCCGGAGGATAAAATATTAAGATGGGTATTATACCTTTCCCCCTGGATATATTTTACATTGATTCCTCCGCTAAAAGGTGTCCGAGAAAACTTCCCTCCAAAAGTCAAATAAATAGGGGTAAGGATAATTCCCTCACCTTCTATCTCTATATAAGGATTAGGTTCTTCATCATAGTATTTAAATTTCTCTATCTTGAACTCTGATTGTATCCTTTCTGTTATAGCTAAATTATGTATAAGTTCTATTCCAAAAACAGCTGTAGGTTTTAAACTTACTTCTTTACCAGAAATTTTCTCAGCAATATTCTTGGCTGTTTCATAGTCCTTATCCTGCAAAGTTCTATATAAATTGTAAAACTCATTAAGAGTACCTATATTTTCTCCTGTAACACTAAGAGAAGTTCCCAAATTAAAAGAGCTCCTTTGAGTTATCCCTGCTGGATTCCAGAATACAGAGCTCTGGTCATCGGCTATAGCAGTAAAAGCTCCTCCCATAGTTAAAGCTTTAGTCCCTGATGGAGTAAAGGCTAATGCAGGCACAGCCAATAAAAGTAATACTCCTCCTATCACTATTCCTTTTATGAATCCCCCTTTATGCTCTTTTACTTTACTCTTCAATTTATTCCAATACTAAATCGGTTACCGTGCTTTTAACTCCTTTAAGCGTTCTAAATCTATCATTTACTGCTTGAAGAATATTTTCATAGCTATTACTTTCAATCACAGCTATAATATCTTGATTTCCTGTGGTTAATTCCGCAGATCTTATTTCATCAAACTTTAAAAGAGCGTCCCTTAAACTTCTTTCTCTACCCATTTCTACTTTAATTTTTAAATAAGCTTTAGCCATTTTTTCACCTCTCCTTTAAATAATTTATATGATAGCCGCATTTCTTAGGTTACGCAAAGAAAGATCGTTACATAATAACGCAGGCTCTAAGCCTCACGGCTGCCAATTTTCATAGGCTTTGTGTTTTTTTGTTTTGCTATGAGCTATGAATTAATTAAGGTTACTAAATTTTATGTTTCTTATGAATTAGCATAATCAATAATTAAAATTCCTTGTAAATGGTCAATTTCATGCTGAATGGCACGCGCAAAAAGGCCTTTTGCCTCTACTTTTACTCTTTTTCCTTCTTCGTTCCATCCCTCAACCACTATATTTTTTGCTCTTTTTACTTTTACAGTAATCCCGGGGACAGAAAGACATCCCTCCTCTAAAACGCCTTCTCCTTCCTTCAATAAAATCAAAGGATTAATTAACTTTAAAAGACCTTCATCAACGTCTACTACAATTAATTGTTTATCTATTCCAACCTGAGGAGCAGCTAACCCTATTGCTTGAGAGGCATACATAGTTTCACTCATTCGTTTAAGAATTTTCTCTTCCTCTATCCCAATATTTTTCACTATATTACATTTCTTCCGTAGTATAGGGTCTCCATATTTTCTAATTTTATAAAGAGATACCATATTTTTATTCCTCTTTTTAATCTATTTTTATAATTCACTATGCTTACTTTACATATTATTTTAAGCATAAAAATAACTCTCTTTTAAGAATTACATTAAAAACGGCTTACTTTTTCCTCAAGTTTATTTATCCTTTCTTCATGTTGATTCAATCTTTTTAGTGCTGTAGTTAATTTTACATCAACTTTTTCTATTTTATTGCCAAGTTCTGTTTGAAGTCTTCCCTCGGTTGACTTTAGTTCTGTTCGGAATTCTTTTTGGAGTTGTTCTCTCGTTGTGCCAAGCTCTGTTCGGAATTCTTTTTGGAGTTGTTCTCTCGTTGTGCCAAGTTCTGTTCGGAATTCTTTTTGGAGTTGTTCTCTCAGGCTAATCATTCCCGCTTGTAGCAGAAGAGTTCTTTCCTCTAACTTCTCATCCATTTCTACTCGCATACGTTCTATTCTCTCACTTAAAGAATGATGACCTTCCACCAGCAAATCCATCTTTCCATTTAATTGTTCTAAAAGCAATTCAAACCGCTCTTTTTTTGAAGGATTTCCCATAATTTACCTCTTCTTTTAAACAACAAATCTTTTAAGGGTGCAGCAAAGAATATTTTACCATAATTTAATCAAATGTCAAAATTTGCTCTATTAACCTCCTTGCTGTAACGAATTGATATTTTTGAGGATTAAAGTTTTATCACGATGGAAATTCGATGAGTATTACCTAAATCTCCGTAAGGAACATAAGCATAATCAAAATCAATTTTTTCTCTCTTCAAACCAATTCCTATTGCTATACCAGAAGCAATATCTTGATTACTTTTATAACCGACTCTTAAGAATAAATCCTTTCTTATGCTCCACTCCCCCCCTATTGAATAATACATCTCATTATCAATTGGTTTAGAAATATCCGCAGCTAAAGTTAAAGACTTCATCTTTCTTGCTACTCCTAATTTTAAGGTAAGAGGAAGATTGTCACTGCTTAGCTTAGAACCTATATTTTGAACAGATAATCCTAAAGAAAGGGATTTTTTAGTAAAAAAAAGAACTCCTGCGTTTACTAAATAAGTATTTTTTTTATCATTAGCTATGGTATCTTGTAATATTCCTCCGCTTAAACCTGCCATAAATTTATCGGAAAGTTTATTAGCGTATCCTATGGTCAATTGAAAATCAGAGGCTCCAAAACTTCCTGTAGGAGTTCCCTCTTCATCTCTTCCCTCAAAAGCTCCCATATCCAGGTAGTTCGTTCCCACTCCTACACTCTCTTCCTCTGATAAAGGTAGAGTAAAGCTTATATACCCCTGTTTAATCCCTGCAAACCAACTATTATAACTTACCAGAAGCTGTTTATTCTTTAATTGAACTAACCCTGCTGGATTCCAGTATAAACAGCTGCCATCATCGGCAAGAGCGGTAAAGGCATCTCCCATTGCTGATGCCCTTGCCCCCAATCCAATCTTTAAGAAATCAGCGGCAGTAGTTCCCACACCGCCAGCATAAACATTACCTACTGAAATTAAGGTAAATGTTAATAATCCTCCAATTATTATCCCTATTTTTTTCATCTTTTCCTCCCATAACATTCATTTCTAAACTTACCAGAAAATACTCTCTTGGGGATCAAACAGCTCTTACTATCAACACATACCTCTTAGAAAATTTTATCCGATACAATAATATCCTACTGCAATATTTCTTTTTTGTCAATTTGATGATTTCTTTACCCTCACGGTAGCCGCAACTTTTAAGTTGCGCTGTTTTACGCAGGTGGTAGCCGCAACCTTCAGGTTGCGCTGTTTTGCGCAGGTGGTAGCCGCAACCTTTACCCTGCTAAATAGTAGTAACATCTAATAATGGGGCTTAGGTTGCGCAAAGAAAGACCATTACACAATAACGCAGGCTCTGAGCCTTGCGGCTACCATTTTTTCGTGCAAAAATTAGCTTACAGATTCCAATGGTGAAGTAGATGATATGATGGCGGGACTCCATGAAACCAGAGTTAGAAAAGCAGAGAAAAAGTATGATTTAAAAGATTTAACCAGAAGGGTAAAAGAAACCTATGGCCAAGCTTCTGCATCAACACGTGCAAATTAGATGATAATTTGCGCCTCGCTCGTGGAGTCATCAATTTTATTCTGACTTCTGGATTCTGAATCCTATTCCTATCTTTGTCATAAAAACAATTTGAGATTTCTGAAAAAGTCAGAAATCTCTATAAATCAGTGTAATCATCTTTAAAAATCTGCGTAATCAAGAGACCGCGTAGGCTTTTCAAATGTCTCAATTTATTTAAAATTAGTGCTCGCTACTATCCCCATAGAAAATCCTCCCAAATCAACAGTGGTATAAAATTTTTTCATCTCTGCTTTAGCAACAATATACCTTATTTCGCCGGCGAGAGAATAATCTTTCATTTTAAATTTCATCCCGGCTAATGCTTGATAACCTATAGACTTATCATTATCCGAAATGCTATGAAGAGGGATAACATTCACTAAGTCTCCACTGCGGTATTTCTTGATTTCCAAAGATTCGTTAAACTTAGTAGAAAATAGGCAAACGCCCACTCCCGCGTAAGAACATCGAGACTTTTCTGAAGAAAATTTATATACTCCGGATAAAATTATAGGCATAGCCACTAATTTTTCTATAAGATTATACTCATTTTTGTATACAATAGTTCCTTGCGAATAAATTTCTGGATACCAGGTCCCGCTCTTTTTTGAAACAAATTTATTATACTCTCCTCTTATAAAAATGTTTGGAGAAATATCATAATCCACCATTATCCCAGAAGCAAAATTTCCTTCAAGCTCTAAACCCATCGGAGATCCCCATGCATCGGTTAGATTCCCAAGATATCTGCTATTTATCTCCCCAAATTTTGGGCTGTAGTAACCTGCTGTTCCTCCTATACTTAAATTTCCCCATGCCTGTGCTATACCGAAAATCAAAACAAAAAATAGGACTATCATCACTATAAACATTGTCTTTCTTTTCATAATTATTTCCCCTTTTTTCTAATGATTAATTTGATGATTTATCATCACTAAAAAAGAAGCAAAATTTTTGCCAATCGACTTAAAATTGGTAGCCGCAAGATTCATAGTTTGCGTTCTATGCAACCTACAGGAGCAATCCTTCTCATCATCTTTATGCGTTAGCACCCACTTAGGAGATTTCTGGAAAACTCAGAGATCTTTGTAAATCAGTGTAAGCAGAGGCCTCTACTTAGAGTTAATTAACGAATTATTTTTATGATAGTTCAGGAAGGAAAGAGGAAAAAAATTCCTCATAAGTTAAAAATAGGGAAGTTAATTAGGAAAAGTTTTCCTTTAATAAAAATAGTTTTTTGAAAACCAACTTTTGCACGAAAAAAATGGTAGCCGCGAGGCTCAGAGCCTGCGTAAAACAGCGCAACCTGAAGGTTGCGGCTACCTTACTTTACCGATCAATCTTGATAGTGCAAGGATAACTACAGCTTA
>JAGGXI010000046.1 GCA_021163155.1 Candidatus Aerophobota bacterium | reverse complement strand
TTCTTGTATAGACATCCAGACCCGCTGTTGGCTCGTCCATAATCAATAAATTGGGATTGTGCAGAAGAGCACGGGCTATAGTGAGCCGTCGACGCATTCCACCAGAATATTTATCTGCAAATTTGTGCATATCTTTTTTTAAATCTATAAGTTCTAGTAGCTCCTCTGCTTTTCGTTTTATCTTGCTAATTTTCATCTTAAATAGCAGTCCATGGATAATTAAATTCTCAAAACCGGTAAGTTCCAGGTCAATATTATGGGTCTGATGTATAACTCCTATCTCTTTTTTTGCCTGCACAGGATTTTTCACTATATCATATCCGTTAATATAAACATTACCAGAAGTTGGAAGAGTCAGGGTTGATAATATCCTGATAGTGGTTGTCTTACCGGCACCGTTAGGTCCTAAAAGTCCAAAGATTTCCTGTTTTTTAATCTCCAGGTTAAGATTGTTAACGGCGATTATATTTCGGTATTTTTTAGTAAGATTTTCTACTCTGATCATTTGAGTTCTCAACTTCCCTTAAATATATGCTAAAAATATTCCCATAAAAAAATCCCCAACCAACAAAGTTGATTGGGGATTACCCAGTTTTATCTCCAAAATAAACTTCTCACCTACTACCCCTAAGGCGAGATTTCTGTCTTTCAGGCAGGTCTTCTGACTTCCGAATCATCCTACTCGCTATGTCTTCCCGTTCCAAAAATAGGAACAGTGACTTTTTATAGCTTTCGTCCCCGGTTACAGCGGTGGGTCCATTCCTGATTTGCACAGGATTCCCTATTAGTCCTCTCTCGAGAAACCTAAAAGATATATATGTCAAATAAAATTTTAGTCTAATATATTATTAGCATATTTTATTTTTTTGTCAAGAGTACGCATTGAATCATCTAAAATAACCGAAGAGGTATCGGTTGAATCATATCTGCCTGTACGCAGCACGCAGACGCAGACAGGAAGCTAATCATGGTGTTATACCAGTCTCCTGGTACAATAAAATAGAGAGAGGTAGTTAAGGAGAAGTTGAGACTGATCTTTGAAAATTGAGAAGAAACAAGGTATGGTTATGGGGCTCGAGCAAGGCTACAGACAAAAGCAATATCACTTAGGCGTTGAAGTCCTCGCCAGATAACAGTGGAACCTGGATGGCCATCCTGCTTACGCCCAAGGAAATCCCCAAGTTTAGCAATCATGCGGGTAGCTTCTATCAAAGTTGGCACCTCAGATGGTGGAGTTTTGGTTTGATTGATAAAGCAATAAAAAGCTTGCCGTTCCTCTGGTTTGGCCAACTCCGATCCAATTGCTGGCCCGGTAGCAGGTGCCACGAAAACGGTTTTGCTCTACAAAGGTCTCGAGCAATACCGGTTTATATCGATACAGTGAAAGCCAATCATGAGGTAACCGTTGAATGCTTAGTGATAGTAGTTTAGAAGCTAAATTTTTGCATTGAATCCAGGGCAAGACAAGGAAGCGAGCGTTATTAACTACATAGATCAAATTTTTCTTGCGCTGAGGCTCTGACCAGCCTATCCATTGATCTCGGGAGGCAATCCTCCACATGCAGTAGCGCTAAAACCAATAACTCCCAGAATGTAAGAGAAAGAGCGAAATAGATACCTGATTTGGGCGCCTGCTAGGGGTTTGTAACCCAGATAGTGGTATCTCTCTACCAATTCATTCCATAATTGGGATTGGAAAGAATTATTAACTAATGATATTCCAATGGGCAAAAGTGCCTTTAAAGGTTGGTTAATGATTTTACCGGGATTACCCTTAAGAGTGTGTTCAATGCAGTTTTTACCATTGCTATTTTTATGGGTAGGCTCCGGAAGTTTTATAAAACCTTGTCGATGAAGTTTTAATAAGGCTACCCGGCAACTCATTTCTTTGAGTTTGCCGTTTGGCTGATATCATTTAAATACTTTACATAATTCTCTGGAGATAGTATTGTGGTTGCTTTTTTGGTGCTGCTCTACAATTCTCTTTAGAAGATTCAAATCATCACTGGACATTTGATGAACACAGATTGATATAGGTTTCAATGCGTTTCTCTTGAAAGAATTTTTTGTTAATGAGTTCAATGGGTATAATTATTATATCATAAATTTTTTTGTGTCCAGCCCTCGGCAAAAAAGGTAGACTTGGTAAAAAAATTTGGTAGGACTGTAAACACTATGTTTATTAATTTGAAAGTGCAATATTGTTTAAAGAGAGTAAAAATGATAGGATAAAAATATTGTCAACGGATAGAAGACTCGTGGTAAAAGGTTGCCCCACAATGGAAAGGAAGATGTGGGTAAAGGTTAGCCCCTCAAGGGAGAGGAAATTCTTTCTCTATTTTCGTAAGAATCTTTCATTATTTATTTGGCACTACCTTTTAGCACTTATTTTATGGCATTTTTATTATAGGTTACAAACAAAATAAGTCAATTTTTGTAAGCATTATAAACAGTGAAGACTAAAGCTAACTTTTCCTCTCTTCCTTGTGATGTTTTATAACCTTACCCTTTACTGAGTAAATGACATCCTCGGCGATGTTGGTTGCTAAATCCGCTACCCTCTCGAGGTTCCTTGCTATAGAGACTAATTGTATAGAACGTTCTATTGTTGAAGAATCGTTTATCATATAGGTTATGAGTTCTCTAATGACCTGGTCACGAAGTGAATCTATCTCTTCATCTTCTTTGCAGACTAAGATTGCTAAATTCGCATCTTTTCTTGCAAAGGAATCAAGACTTTCCTTGAGCATTTTTCTTGTGCCCTCACCCATTCTTGGAAGGTCAATCAAGGGTTTAACGAGGGGTCTGGGGATTAAGTAAAGCGCCCGTTCAGCGATGTTAACTGCATGGTCTCCTATTCTCTCTAAATCATTGTTTATCTTGATTATGGCTACTATAACACGAAGAGAAGAGGCTTCCGGTTGATATAAAGCCATAAGTTTTATTCCCAAATCCTCTATTTCTATTTCTAAATCATTGGTTTTTGGTTCGTCTTTCTCGATGACCTCTTTGGCGAGTCTTTCATCTTTATTAACCAGTGAATTTATGCTTTTTTCAAGCATCGACTCTACCAAAGAGGCCATAGTAAAAAGTTTTTCTTTAAGTTTGGTGATTTTTTGTTCTAACATTTTATCCTCCTTATCCAAATTTACCTATTAAATAGTTTTCTGTCCGCTTGTCTTGAGGAGTAGTAAATATTTTTTCTGTTTTATCAAATTCAACGAGTTCTCCCAGCATCAAAAATGCCGTCCAATCGGATATTCTTGCTGCCTGTTGTAAATTATGAGTGACTATAACAATAGTGTAGCTTTTCTTTAGTTTTCCAAGCAACTCCTCAAGTTTTGCCGTGGAGATGGGATCTAAAGCAGAGGCGGGTTCATCAAAGAGAATAATCTCTGGTTCAATAGCCAGAGCTCTAGCTATACATAGTCTTTGTTGCTGACCACCAGATAAGTCAAAGGCTGAGGAGAAAAGTCTGTCCTTTACCTCATCCCAGAGATTGGCGTCTCGCAGAGCTTTTTCAACTTTTTCAAAAATTATCATCTTATTTCTTATCCCGTGGATTCTAAGCCCGTAAGCTACATTTTCAAATACCGATTTTGGAAAAGGATTTGGCTTTTGGAATACCATACCCACCCTCTTGCGCAAATCAAAGATATCTATATTATTGCTGTAAATCTCTTTTTCGTCAATGAGAATCTCACCGGTGATTTTAGTCTTATCAATTAAATCATTCATTCGGTTAAGACAGCGAAGAAAAGTTGACTTTCCGCATCCAGAGGGTCCCATAATGGCTGTTATTTGTTTCTCAGGAATAAAAATATTTATATCTTTTAAAATGTGATTCTCTCCAAACCAAAAGTTTAAGTTTCTTATGGTTATCTTATTTACCATTTTCTTTTTCTCCTTGCCCGAGCTCTTATAATTATAGCTACAAAGTTTATAATAAAAACTAAAAGAAGAAGCACTAAAGCAGTCCCATAAGCAATGGGAACTTGAAGTTCAGGTTTTGTTCCCTCAGTCATTAAAGCATATATATGATAGGGTAGCACCATAATTTCATCAAAGACCGATTTAGGAAGATGGCGAGTATAAAAAGTAGCAGCCGTAAATAGAATTGGTGCTGTTTCACCCGCAGCTCGACCTATACTTAAAATAGCACCGGTTAAAATGCCAGGAAGGGCGGTAGGTAAAATTACTTTTCTCATTGTTTGCCATTTTGTTGCTCCCAGTGCAAAGGATGCCTCTTTAAAAGAGGAAGGAACTGAGCTAATAGCTTCTTCAGATGTCCTTATTATCATCGGTAAAATTAATATCCCTAGAGTAAGTGAGCCTGAAAGAATGGAAACACCAAAACCGAGGAGTTTAACAAATATAGTTAGCCCAAAAAGCCCAAAGACTACAGAGGGTACACCAGCTAAATTGTTTATCCCAATTCTTATCATTCTTACCAATTTTCCCCCTTTAGCATACTCCTTTAAATAGATGGCCGCTAAAATACCCAATGGTAAGGCGAAAAGAATGGCTCCTGTGGATAAGAGAAAAGTTCCTACTATGGCTGGAAATATTCCCCCCTTAGTCATTCCCCTTCGAGGGAATTCTAAAAGAAAAGATAAGTTTAACACTTTAAAACCTTTTAAACAGATAAATACAACAAGGGAAAGGAGAGAAAGAAAGACAATGGCTACAGAAATTCTTAAAAGGGTAAATCCAAACTTTTGCTTAAACTTTCTCATCTTTTTCTCCTTGAAGATAGCCAATCAACTAAAAGATTGAGAATTAAAGTTAGGAAAAATAGAACCAGGGCAATAGCAAAAAGGGCGTGATAGTGAGCACTGCCCATTGGCGCCTCTCCCATTTCAGCGGCAATTGTCGCCGTCATTGGGCGGACAGGCTGAAAAAGAGATTTAGGTATCATAGTTGCTCCGCCAGCCACCATTAAAACAGTCATTGTTTCTCCTGCTGCTCTTCCCATTCCCAGAATAATTGCTGTAACAATACCTGAGGAAGCAGCAGGAACAACTGCTCTTGTAATTGTTTCCCACTTTGTCGCTCCCAGGGCAAAAGAAGCCTCTCTCGTATCCTTTGAAATAGCAGAAATGGCATCCTCGGCGAGACTGGTAATAGTGGGAACTACCATAATACCTAAAATTACGGAGGCAGTGAAACAGGTTAATCCGGTGGGTAGATTAAATATTTTCTGAACCAGGGGAGCGAGAAAGACCATACCGAAGAAACCATAAACTACAGAGGGTATTCCTGCCAGAAGCTCTATTATCGG
Source organism: Candidatus Aerophobota bacterium (assembly GCA_021163155.1). Classification (GTDB taxonomy): domain Bacteria; phylum Aerophobota; class Aerophobia; order Aerophobales; family JAGGXI01; genus JAGGXI01. The sequence goes on along the minus strand of JAGGXI010000046.1, from coordinate 8,637 downwards.
TTTTAAAATCTCTTTCATTCTTGGGGAGGCAAGTTCAGATATGTATATTGCGGACCCGAGGCTGAGAGGAATGGCGATAACGAGAGCAAAAACGGTGACCCAAAGAGAGCTTAGAATAAGGGGCAATATTCCAAATTCTGGAGGCTCATAAGTGGGATGCCAGGATTTACTAAAGATAAACTCAAAAAATCCCACGGTTTTAAAAATCGGCAATCCCTCAATAAATAAAGTTAGGATTATACCAAAAAGAAATAGACAGGATAGCGAAGCAAAGATGGGAAGCAATTTTTCAATGAAATTCTTTTTCATAATTTTATTATAGAACTTGACTATTAAGGAAATATAAAGAAATTGTTAAGAATGTGTTAATTTTACGGGTAGGAAAAAGGGAGAGGCGAGAGAAGCCAGGCTGCTCTCGCCAGGTGAAATTTATCTTAAAGGAACAAAGCCTATATCCTCAACGATCCTCTGGCCAGATAAGGAAAGCACAAAATCTATAAATTTCTTTGCCAATCCCTTTGGCTTCCCATTAGTATACATAAAGAGTGGACGGGAGAGCTTATATTCTCCGCTGACCACTGTCTTCTGTGAGGGCTCTACTCCATCAATCTTTAGTGCCTTTACTTTTGGGGATAAATAGCCTAAACCTATATATCCTATTGCTCCCGGTGTCTTAGATACTGTAGTGGCAACTCCTTGGTTTGAGGCGAGCATAAGAGCATCCTTTCTTACTTTTGCGCCTTTGAGGGCAAGCTTATTAAAAGTCTCAAAAGTACCCGAAGCAGTATCTCTTGAGATAACCACCATAGGCTTTGCCTCTCCTCCTAACTCACTCCAATTGTTTATTTGACCTGTGTAAATTGCCTTAAGGTCTCTCATGCTCAATTCAGCTACTGAATTGGATGGATAAACAATTACGGCAATCCCATCCTTGGCTATTACCGTAGCAAATGGCTTAATCCCTTTTACCTTTGCCTTTTCAATTTCTTTGGGCTTCATCGGCCTTGAAGCATTAGCGATATCTATGGTGCCATCAAGGAGTGCAGCAATGCCTACTCCAGAGCCTCCACCTCTAACAGTGATGTCTGCTTCTGGTAAAAGATCCATATCCACAAGATCCATATATTCCTCAGCCGCTGCTTGAGCTATAGGAAGAACAGTAGTTGAACCTTGCAAGGAGAGACGATTTTCTCCTTTTGCCCATGACCACCCACAGATAGTAGTCATTACCATAATCATAAAGGCTATTAACCCTATGATTCTTCTTGTCTTCATCTTTCCTCCTTTTTGGACGTAGAGAATTTCTTTATTTCACTTCGTCCTTTTTATTTTGTAATACTCTACAATATTATTGTTAAATATGTATAAGGAAAATGTTAATCCTCTGTTAAGTTTCCATAATCACAATTTTCTTACAGGAAAGGCGTTTATTTAAGCATACCTTTATAGATTATCTTCTCCTTAAGTGTCTTGGAAGAAATTTGTTTGATGATAATCTTGGTGCTTGTTTCATTGAGATTTATCACATTGAATGATGGTTCTATTCTTGCTTTAGTTCTCCTTGTCGTTGCCGTCCCCGCATTTACCATTAAGGTTCCATTTAGCTTCCAAAACCAGGGAACGTGTTTGTGCCCCCACAAGACAAGATTAACATGTAACTCACCGATAAGCTTTAGAAAATCTCCGGCATCCACAGGTATATTTCTCTCTCTTCCCGTATTGGGAACGGGAATTAAGTGATGATGAAGAACCACCATCTTTAGGGGAACCCCCTTCAACTCTCTTCTCACAAAGTTGTAAGTTGACCTTCCTATGTGACCGTCGTCTATGTCCGGCTCGCTTGAATCCACTCCCACTATCTTAAGGTTTCCTATTTTCATCACAGGATATCTCGTTTTAAAGAATTCCTCAAATAAAAGATAGCCTGCATTTCTGGCATCGTGATTTCCCGGAACAATGAGCTTTTTTTCACTTTTCAATAAATCTATAAATTTTTTTGCCTCCTCGTAATCCTCAAGGTAGCCACAATCAGTTATATCTCCTGTAATTATAAGGAGCTCCGGTTTTATCTGTTCAATTTTTTTTGAGACGTTCTCGCCTAATTTTTCTACGTATTCTGGCATCCCGAAGTGAAGATCCGATAAGTGAACGATTATCATAAAAATCTCCTTTTAAGTTTTTAGATTATTATAGATTACAATTGTTAGTTTTGTATAAAGAAAACATTAATTTCTCGTTAAGTTATCTCTTTTTACCAGACATTTGTTTATTAACTGGATCATATAAGAAAATATTAATTCGGGGTTTATATGGTTATCGAGGGACTGTTCCCGAGATATTCTTGACACAACCAGATTTTTTGGTATATAATAATTATAATATGAATCCTATATCTCAAATAAAGCTGGAAAGAGAAGATAAAAGGATTAAATTAACTTTTCCTTACAATCCTATTCATATCGAAAAATCAAGACTATCCCTGGCTATCGTTGGCACCCTGATAAAAAATATTGAAGTTTTCCCTACTGAAAAGGCATTCTGAAAAGGATTTTGTCCGTTTTTGATGGAGAAAATATTCAACTAGACTCTACCTTGCAAGCTTCCTCTTGAGGCTTCACATAAAGTTGCAACTATAAATGAACTTCCACTTACTTTAATTCTCAGTTGGATGGAGCAAAAAGCAATGGCTATCCTTTGGAGCCTTTTTGCACTCGGAGTAAAAGGTATATTTCTGGGTCCTATACTCTCTGATTGGGTGAATGAGGAGATACTGAAAGTGATTAGAAATAACTACGACATACGGCTCATAGGAAATTCAGAAGATGATATTAAAAGCATCTTAAAGCAGGGAATTACAAAACAATAAGGAGATAAATAAAATGGCAAATTTAAAAGGAACAAAAACAGAAAAAAATTTATTAGAAGCATTTGCAGGTGAGTCCCAAGCAAGAAACAAATATACCTATTTTGCATCAGTGGCAAAAAAAGAAGGGTATGAACAAATAGCCTCAATATTTCTTGAAACTGCCGGAAACGAAAAAGAGCATGCAAAACTCCATTTTAAAAAATTGAATGGAATAGGAAGTACAATTGATAATCTGGAAGCTGCTGCAAAGGGAGAAAATTTTGAATGGATAGATATGTATCCTCGAATGGCAAAAGAAGCTCGAGACGAAGGGTTTGAGGAAATCGCAGTAATGTTTGAAGGTATAGCCAGGATAGAAAAAGAACACGAAGAACGTTACAAGAAATTACTAAAAAATCTTGAAGACGGCACGGTTTTCAAAAAAGAGGGTAGAGTATACTGGAGATGCAGGAACTGCGGACATATTCATGAAGGAACTGAAGCACCAGAGATATGCCCAGTATGTGCACATCCAAAAGCATATTTTGAAATATTGGACAAAAATTATTAAAACAACGTCGCCTAACACAGCGTAAAAGGTTCGTACCTTACGGCACTCACCCAAATTTTTGCTTCGTAAAAACTTTTTTTATACCGGAAACGTTAGACGAATGGTAATTTTAAATATGCTAAAATTCTAAAGGAATAATGGCATGAAAATATTTCACAAAATAATAATTGGTGATTCAAGATGGATGAAGGAAGTTCCAAATGAGTCAGTCCATCTTATTATTACATCTCCACCCTATTGGCAACTGAAAGATTATGGAAATGGGAAGCAGATAGGTTTTAATGACACATATGAGGAGTATATTAACAATCTTAATCTGGTTTGGAATGAATGCCATAGGATTTTACACAAAGGTTGTCGTTTATGTATTAACATAGGCGACCAGTTTGCTCGTTCGGTTTATTACGGAAGATACAAAGTTATTCCAATAAGGGCAGAAATAATCAAGTTTTGTGAGAGTGTCGGTTTTGATTATATGGGAGCTATCATCTGGCAAAAAGTAACAACTTGCCATACGACAGGCGGTGCTACTGTAATGGGTTCTTTCCCTTATCCAAGAAGTGGGATTCTTAAACTTGACTATGAATTTATCTTGATTTTCAAAAAATATGGCAATCAACCAAAAGTAAACCACGAAGTTAAAGAACAATCGAAATTAACTCAGGAAGAATGGAACCAATATTTTACAGGACATTGGAACTTTCCTGGTGAAAAGCAAGATAAGCATTTAGCAATGTTTCCTGAAGAATTACCCAAACGACTTATTAAAATGTTCAGCTTCGTTGCCGATACAGTGCTTGATCCATTAATTACTTATAATTACAAAATTGTTTTTTACAGGCTAAAAAATTATGGCTAGAATTAAGAAGGGAGTTAAACGGGAAGGAGGATAGTAAAAGTGGTTCCCTTGCCTACCTGACTGTCAACAGATATTTCTCCATTATGAAGAAGAACAATATGTTTTACTATAGAAAGGCCTAAGCCTGTCCCTCCAAGCTCTCTTGAACGGGTTTTATCTACCACATAGAAGCGCTCAAATATCCTTGAAAGGTGTTCTTTTGGTATTCCTATCCCCGTATCACAGACTTTAATTTTTACTCTATGATTTATGGGGATAATTTCTATTTTTATTTTTCCCTCTTTTGTATATTTTACTGCATTATCTATGAGATTTATAAATAGTTGTTCCATGAGGAATGAATCTACCTTTACTAAAGGAAGATTTTGAGGGGCGATAAGCTCTAACTTCAGATTTTTCTCTTTTATTTTTTCTTCAAAAATTTTTGAAACATTAAAAATAAGTTTCTTTAGATCTACCTCCTCTATTTCTATCCTTTTTTCTCTATCTTCCAGTTTGGAAAGCAAGAGTAAGTCAGAAATGAGGTTGATCAGGCGGTCTGTATGCTTCCTAATAATCTTTAAGAAACGTTGCTCTTTTTCGGATGCTTCTTCTTCCAATGTTTCTACGAAACCCTTAATAGCAGTAAGCGGGGTTCTTAATTCATGAGAGACGTTGGCAACAAAATCTGCTTTTACCTTTTCTAATTGTTTAATTTTAGTGATGTTATGTAAGACGATGACTATTCTCTTTTCCTTTGTTTTGGAAAACGGGGTCCCATTTCCCAGATAAACTTTATTTTGATGTTGAATTTCGGAAGTTTCTGGTCTATTAGTTTTAAAAACCTTATCTACTAATTCTTTAAACTCTATATTTCTCAAAATTTCCCAATAGGCTTTTCCAATGATGGACTCCCAAGGAAGACCGCACATATTTTTAAAACTTTTGTTAGCAAGGACAACCCTTTTCTGGGAGTCCAATACAACTACTCCCTCAACCATTGTCGAAAGGGTTTTTTGAAGCTCCTCTTTTTCCATGCCAAGGGCAGTAAATAATCTTTTAATTTCCTGAGCCATTTGATTGAGAGCAGAGGAGAGCTCTCCTATTTCATCCTTAGCCTTTGTGGATATTCTGACGTTGAAATTACCTTTAGCTATTTTCTTAGCCGCAAGGGCCATTTCCTTAATGGGTTTTGTGGCCGCCTTTATTGAGATGAGGGATAATATAAAGGCAAAGATTGTTAATATAAAGGCAAAGTAGATGATTTTGCTATTTACACCCCATACAAGTGCTCTTATTTGACCAAGAGGGAGACTGGTTCTAATAACTCCTATAGTTCTGCCATCCTCTTTTACAGGAAGTGCTATATATAGCATTTCCTCTTTTAAAGTAGTGCTATATCGGATGCTCTTTCCAATTCCCACCCTCATGGCTTGTTCAACCTCGGGTCTCCCCAGATGATTTTCCATTTTTGTGGGGTCCTCTTTGGAATCCCCTAAGATCTTCCCATTCGGTGCAATGACTGTAATTCTGGTATCTGTCTGTTTTCCTATTCTCTTGGCAAGCTCATCAATTTCTCTTGTTTTTTCGTAAGGTAAAAGACCCTCAACAAACTCTTCAGTTAATGCAGCTTGATGTTTGAGATTAATCTCTATTATACTAATATAATGCCTTTTTATTTCCCTGGAGACAAAAAAAGTAAGAGGGGGAATTGTTAAAAGAATAATTAAAAGATAATAAAAGAACTGTTTCCACACTATTCCCCATTTAGCCATCTTCACTCCTCTATTTTATACCCAATTCCTCGGATAGTTTTAATTAATTTGCCTACTTCCCCTAATTTTTCTCTTAAGTTTTTAATGTGCACATCAATAGTTCTATCCAGGACAATTTTTTCGTCTTCCCATAGGTCCTTAAGAATTTGATTTCTTGTGAGAACCCATCCAGGTCTTTCGGCAAGAAGAACCAAGATTTTAAACTCCGTAGTAGTAAGGTCAATCTTTTTGTTATTTACTCTTGCTTCATATCTGGTTAAATCTATCAATAAGTCGTCTAATTTAATTGACTTCGTCTTTTCTTTTTTTGGTTCTGCTCTTCTTAATACAGTCTTCACACGAGCTACAAGTTCCCTCGGGCTGAAGGGTTTTACTATATAATCATCGGCTCCAAGTTCTAGGCCAACAACTATGTCAGTCTCGGTCCCCTTAGCTGTAAGCATTACAACAGGGATAAAAGATGTTTTTTCGTTTCTCTTAAGTATTCGACAGATTTCCAAACCATCTATCCCTGGGAGCATTAAATCCAGAATTATAAGCTCAGGGAGGGTAATTTTAACAAAGTTGAGCAAGCTTTCGCCATCGTAAAAGTCTTTGGTTCTGAATCCTTCTTTTTTTAAGTGGTGAGTTATAAGTTCCACAATATCAGGTTCATCGTCAACAACAGCTATCAATTTACTCATAAAAATCTCCTTGTAAACTCCATTAGATGCTTACCACTATCTAATGGAGCAAATATTTATTAATTTATTCTAATACTATTACAAGAGAACGTCAATTTTGGGTAGATGGGTAGATGAGTGAAAGGGTAAATGAGTAGATGCTAACACTCATCCCATTCATCCCATTCTCTTGACACTTTAAGAAAATTTGTTATAATATAAATAAAAATGATTTCTATTTAGTCAAATGGGGATTTGTTAATGGGGATTAATCGTTGCATCGAAATATTAAAGAAGACCAACCTAAAAATTACCCCAAAGCGGAGAGCAATCATTAGGTTCTTCTTAGAAAATGTAAGGTACTTCACTCCTGAAGAGGTTTGGGCAGCTCTCAAGATAGATTTTAAGCATTTAGGGCTCCCCACTATTTATCGTAATTTAAAAGAGTTTGAGAATATCGGAATTCTCGTTAGGGTAAGTCGGTCCGATCAGCAGCTTTATTATGCTACCTGTCGTTTGGGTAAGAGAATAAAACATCACCATTTCGTTTGTCAGAAATGCGGTCGGGTAATTGGGGTGGAGTTTTGCAATTTTAAGAGTATAGCCGGAGATATTGAGAAGAAATTGAATTGTAAGATAACCTCGCATTTTATGCAAATAGAAGGATTATGCTCGGAGTGCAAACAAAGGGAAAAAATGAGAAAGGAGTTTAAAAAATGATTATATACATAACAAAGGAGCTTAAAAGGCATGCTCCATTTACTGCTTGTGGGGCTGCTACAGGAATTGTTATTATGAGCATAATGATTTTCTGCAATATCTCCCCTAAAATTTCATACACTGCTTTCTACATCCTACATCCACTTCATGTTATATTAAGTGCCTTAGCAACTACAGCAATGTATAGGTTGCATACACATAGTAAACTTTGGGTAACGATTTTAATTGGCTATACAGGCTCAATCGGCATAGCCACAATAAGCGATGCAATAATTCCTTATATAGGGGCATATTTACTTGGAATTAAGATACCACTTATTATCCCGTTTATCGCAAAATGGTGGATAAGCCTATTTGCATTTGTTGGCATTATAATTGGTTATTGGAGGCCTACAACTAAATTTCCACATGCCGGGCATGTATTATTGAGTACCTGGGCGTCATTATTCAATATTATGCAATATCAGATAATGATAGCGGGCTGGATGTTTCCTTTTATCTTCTTATTTTTATTTCTTGCTGTTTGGCTTCCTTGCTGTACGAGTGATATAATATATCCTCTTCTATTTGTAAAAAGGTGAGGGTTGTTTTAGGTACTCGCAAATGCTATTAAAGGCTGTAAGCTTTTAGCTTCCTATTAAATTAGATTTTTTCTCTTCAAAATCAGTTTAATTTCTACTATTATAAAGATTCCGTTTATTAACGCAGCTGTAATGTAAGGAGTTTTTAAGCTGTAAATTTGAGCAGTTATTCCCCCTACCAGAGGGCCTATTAAGACTCCACTACCTAAAAATGTTTCATGAATCCCTGCTCTTGCTCCTCTATTATGATAGGTATTTATACTATAAAATAAACTTGAAAAAGAGCATATTCCCATCCCTATTCCTATAAATATAAAGGAGAGGAAGAAAATAATTAAGGAGTTACTTAGAAAGATAATAATGAGAGCAAACGCTATTAGTAATTGCGCCGAAAGCAGAGGAGCCAATCGATAGTGCCAACGTGAGGTTTGTCCTAATATGTAAAAGGTAAAAGCTTGAGAAATAGAGATTGTAGACATTAAAACTCCTAAGGTTGAAGAAGAAAATCCTATTCCTATGAATAGTTTAGGAAAGATATATCGGAGTATCCCAAAAGAAAAATAGCTGGCAAAGTTGGCTATCCATGCTACATAAAGATAAGAAGAATGTATTGTTGTATAATTGTTATTTTGTTTGGAGGTGTCT
>JAGGXI010000098.1 GCA_021163155.1 Candidatus Aerophobota bacterium | reverse complement strand
TAGTTGGCTTCGATAAGCCAAAAATTAATCGATTGTTGGGTATTAAGAGGTAAAAATTATTTCCCAGAATTTGAGGATGGAATAAGCCTAATTTTGAAGTTGAGAGGGGTCAGGTCTCAACATTTGATATTGAGAAGACTTTTTAATATTTGGGCTAACGCGAGACGTTTAAGATTAAGTCTATTGTAGATAAGCCAACAAAAAATGTTGATCTTGTTGATTTATCCCAAAAATCATTGTTTAATGAGCTTGTGGAAGAAAACGGTGTGAAAATCTATGGCTAATTTATCCAGGCAAATCGAGGCAGAAAAAGAAAATATAGAAAGAACATTAGCAAATCTTGCAAATGCTATGAAAAGAAGAAGTCTACCGTGAGCTTCTCACCTTCCTGACATACCCTGAACACTTGTTGCAGATGACCGATAGTCGTGTTTTACTAGTACACGAAATCCATAACTTTATATATACCCGAAGGCACAATTTCGCTACTCACCTCTTAGAAAACGGAGTAGAGTAACGGAGACATACTGAAAATGATAATATTCTTCCTTCAAACTAAAGAACGAAGTTGATGTTCTGCAATATCTTATATGGATGTACGATCGGAGAACCAAAAAATTTAGAATGCTATCCTTCTTCATGCTATTTTATCTACGAACCAGATGAAGTCTTTCAATATAAATCAGAAAATGCTATCAGGAAACTTGGAAAACCAAACCTTTCCTGTGAATTTTCCTGTACATTTTCCAGACATAAAATGCTTTAAGGATATTATCTCCGAGTTTAACGTAAGCCAGAAGAGCAAAAAAAGTGGGATAATTTGCCGAATCTGGGATAAATAATCATATTCCTTTAAAAATATAAAAGTGTAAGAGGCCAAAAAATGAAAAAGATTATCGTATGCGTAAGTATTTCTTTATTTGTTTTTTTCCAAATTATTTCTATAGGATATGCGGCAACGAATGAAAGAGAAAAGTTTTCTCTTGAAGGATTGGGAGGTGTTTATCTCTCAGAGGAGGCAAAAGAACTTTTAAGAGAAAACGGTTTTGCGGTTACGCCTGGGTACAAAGATGAGATGAACGATGTCTATGCTGAATGTAAAGAGAGTAGCCAACCAATATTCGTTACTACAGACGCTGTTCTCCATACATCTCATATATTCTTTGATTATCTTCTGCGGATTCTTGAGATAGAAAATCTTTATGGGACAGCGGTTAAGCTTACCGATAGAATGCTTGATTTATCTATTAAGCAGTACAATAAGGCTAAAGACACTGATGTTAAGGAGGCGGCCAGATTAAACATCGGTTTTTTTGCGGTAGCCAAAAAAGAGTTCAATCCTGAATATGAAGTTAACTTTGATTTAGAAGATATAGTAAGAAAAGAGATTAACAATATAAAAGCTCACACAGGATTAAAATTTAGAGAACTCTTAACCTATGTAGAAAACCCGAATCTTATGAGTACTCCTTATGTATACGAGGATTACAGCCAGTATGTTCCCAGAGGGCATTACACCCGGAATGAAAAGTTTAAGAGATATTTTAAGGCTTTGATGTGGTATGGGCGGATTGACTTCAAACTAAAACCAGGAAAAAAGGAGCCTGCTATAGTCTATGGTAGGAAAATGACCCTTCAGGCTCTCCTGATGACAGATGCTCTTTTAAAAGATGAGGAAGCTTACAGGTTGTGGAAAAAATTATATGAGCCAACGGTATACTTTGTGGGCAAAACAGATGATTTATGTGTTGATGATTACATTAAACTCATTAAAGAGGTTTTCCCAGCTGAAGGAACCGTTGATAAATACAATGATAAAATTAAATTAACAGATTTTATTCAAAAAGCGATGCAATTACGTCCGCCAAAAATTCTCTCTGGTGCAGCATTTATTGAGGATGGTGAGTTTAGTACCTCAACTAAGGGTTTTAGATTCATTGATCAAAGATTTATTCCTGATTCCTATATGTTTCAAGAACTTGTCTATGGAGTAAAAGGGAAAAAAGAGATTCTAAAATATAAAGGAAAAGGTAAACCCTTCACTATGGAGTTTATTCCCAATGTGGGACCGGCGAGAGCTTTTCCTCGTGGATTAGATATAATGGCTACTCTTAAGTCAAAAAGAGCTCTTGATATCCTTGAGAAAGAGGGAGATACGCAGTATGAATACTACTATGAACAACTAAATAAATTAAGGGAAGAATTTGCATCAAAAACTGAGGAGGAATGGAAACAGAATCTTTACTGGCACTGGCTTTATAATCTGCTTCCACTTCTTGAAGAGAGTAAAAGCAAAAATCTACCAGAATTTATGCAGAATATTGCCTGGATGGATAAAGAGCTCCAAACTACTCTTGGCTCCTGGACTGAATTGAGGCATGATACCATACTTTATGCAAAGCAGAGTTACACTATGATGGTAAAAGGAATGCCTCAAAAACCAAAATTTACCTATGGTTATGTTGAACCATATCCCGAGGTTTATGAGAGAATAGAAGAGATGATGGGAGACCTCAGGAATAATCTTAAGGTACTCGGTATTACCCCTGAAGGGATATCAGAAAAAATAAGAGCCTTTGAAAATCTTTTAGCTAAACTAAAGAGGATATCAGAAAAAGAGCTTATGGGAAAAACATTAACGAACAAAGAGTATAAGCTTATCTGGAATATCGGGGCTAATCTTGCTTCAATGAAGAAATTTCCCTCAGAAATTATGAAAAAGATAACCTCTGGCACTGATGAAAAGATAGATCTGATAGCCGACGTCCATACCGACCCTAATACCAAACAGGTTCTTGAGGAAGGCGTTGGTTCCCCTTTTAATATCTATGTAATAGTTGAGGATAGTAAAGGCAAAAGATTATGCCGTGGTACTGTTTTTTCATACTATGAATTCAAGCATCCCATGAAAGACCGCCTGACAGATGAAAAATGGCAGGAGATGCAAAAGAAAAAAGAACGTCCTCTTCAGCCAAGCTGGATGGCAAGTTTTATAGGAGAATAGTTAGGTGGTTTTGCTTTATCAAATCATGAGCAAAGTTGAATCAAATTCGTTTTCAACCTAGTTTTAAGACAGGCAAGGTTCAGCTTGACTATGCTTATGTTCCTTATGGTGATCTGGGGAATGCACACAGAATTTCTTTAAGAATGAGATTTTAAAAGCAAGGGATATTAATGGGAATCATTTTATAAACTAAGCGTAGTTGACTTCCATCTATGCTCGTTTAGGGAGAGGGGTTGACATATGTATAGCCGGTGTGTATAATGAGAGTAGTTTAAAAAGTGAGGAAGATAAAACATGAACAAAACTCGAAAAAGAGTCAATATTACCCTTCCCCCGAAGACTTTGGAGCTCATTAACCGGGTAAGTAAAGATAGTAGAAGCGAATTTATCAACAAAGCAGTAAAGCTCTACGCTAGTAGGTTAGAGCGAACAAGATTAAAGCAGAAGTTGAAGCAGGCTTATTTAGAGCGGGCGAAGGAAGACTTAACTATTGCCCAAGAATGGGAACCTATTGAGCGAGAACTCTGGGAAAAACTGGGAAAGGAAGAGAGATTTTAAACTCTCTATAAGGCAGAGCTTTTGGGAAACTGCTCTCTTTATTAATAATTATGGCCTATCCTAAACGTGGTCCAGTATATTTAGTTAGTTTCGATCCTACTATTGGAGTAGAGATTAAAAAGGCCCGACCGGCAGTAATTATCTCTAACGATGTAGCTAATCAATATAGCCCTATTGTAATTGTAGCCGCTATTACTGGTCGAGCTGAACCTAAGTTTGATGAAGTTTTGATAAAGCCTCCAGAAGGAGGACTTGCTAAACCTTCAGTTATCCAACCAAACCAGATTCGCTCTATTGACAAAAGAAGACTGGTGAAAAAACTCGGAGAGCTTTCTAAAGAAACAGTACAAGCTCTTAATACAGTTCTTCAAATCACCTTGGGGCTGGTGAAATTTTAAAAACCAAAGATTAAGCGATGGATGGTTAAAATGTACTCTAAAATAAGGGAAAAATTTATACAAATTATAAAGGAGCATGGTCTTGAAGAAGAAGAGGTAATAGTTAAGGCGAAACCTCTTACTTCTCAGGAAGCTATTGGAAATCCTGAAGAGGATGATTATCCTCTTGTTAAAGGAAAAGAGCGGCTTATGCAGGCAGAGTTTAAAAATTCCTTTGGCCAGGCATTTACGGATATGTATGGTAATTACAAAGGAAAATTGACCGATATCGTAAAAATGGAACTTAAAAATAACTTCAGACGAGCGATATTTATCTCTACTTTAAATGCAGTGATGAGATATTTAAAATTAACTGATAAGACTGTCCACTGTAAAAATCAGGAACCACGAGAATGCAGTGAAAAGTTAGTTGTATATATTAGAGAAAAGTTTAGTAATCTTCATAAGATAGCTATAGTAGGGTTTCAACCAAGAATGGTTGAAGCATTAGGAAAGAGTTTTAAGGTAAGGGTAACAGATTTAGATTCTGATAATATAGGTAAGGAGAAGTTTGGGGTTCATATTGATGATATCAATAAGACAGAAGAAAATCTTAAGTGGTGTGATTTAGCCTTAGTAACAGGAACAACCGTGGTAAATAGTAGCATCGAAAATTTTTTAATCTCTAAACCGGTGATTTTTTATGGAGTAACTATTGCCGGAGTAGCTGGATTATTAGATTTAAATCAGTTTTGCCCTTTATCAACTTAAACTTAGGTTAATCAACTTTTGCATTTTTTTTAATTTTTTTGTGATTCTTTAATGCCTCCTGCAGGGTATTTGCTGCTAAAAGAGCACAATGACGACTCTCTTCTGGAAGACTACCTAAATGTTGTAAGATAACTTCTTGAGTAATTTTTTGTGCCTCTTCAAGGGATTTTCCTATAACTAATTCTGTAGTCATACTTCCGCAAGCGATGGATGGCCCGCATCCATCGGTAAGAAAATTAGCAGCAATAATTTTTCCTCTTTTTATTTTAAGGTATATCTCCAGAGTATCTCCACAAGGCCCAGTTACCCTTCCATAGGCATCTGCATTTTCTATCTTTCCGAGATTTTTTGGATTCGTCCAGTGCTCGATTACTGTATCCGTATACTCTTTTTTTGCTTCTTCTATAATTTTCTCTTGTAGTTCATTAACAAATTCATCTATATTATTCGTCATTTTTTTCTGCTCCTAATATTCTTTACAATCAATTTTTGCAGGAAACTCATCTTATTAGATTTTTAGAATATCTTGGAATCCGTAATGTTTGCATTAACAACGATCTATGTAAAGAATGGAAAGATCAATTTCAAAATCACAAATATCACATTTAAGCTGTAGTTATCCTTACAATATCAAGATTGATCGGTAAAGTAAGGTTGCGCTGTTTTACGCAGGCTCTGAGCCTCGCGGCTACCATTTTTTTGTGCAAAAGTTAGCTTACAAAATGATTTCTATCTTATTTAAGATTAACTGCCAGTCCAATAAAAGCTCCTTTTAAGGTCTTCTTATATTGAATTTTTGCCTTTTCAGGAGCGTACCTTTTTACCAGTTTAATGAGTTCTTTCACTGAATAGAATTTAGCTTCTTTATAAACGCTACTTTTAAATAAAGCTTTTATCTTGCGTTTAAAAGCTAAAAAGCTCCATTTAGCCAAAACCCCTAAAAATATTTTTTTCTTAGCTACTCTGAATGCTTCTTTTAAGATTTTTTCGGGCGAGTTTACAAACTCCAGAGTAGCTACTAAAGCTACTAAATCAAAGGACCTGGAGGAGAAAGGTAATTCTTCAGCCTCTGCTTTGATAAAATTTATCTTGTTATCTTTTGTTTTCTCTTTGGCTACTCTTAACATAGCAGAAGAGCTATCTACCCCAACTACTTTTAGCCTTAAACTATGAAACCAGAAAGAGAAATGGCCTGTACCGCTTCCTATCTCTAGAAGAGTTTGCCCTTTATAAGGATTAATTAGTTTTAAAAATAAGTCTTTTTCCATATTATCTGCATATTTTCCTTTTCCTCTCTCATACCACTTATCATAATTCTGGGCAATTTTTTCATTCTCCCAAAAATTTGGATTAAAACTCATAGTTTTTTGCTCTTCTTATCTTCCTAGCCAATCGCCTCGAAATCTTTTTATCCCCATTTCGGGGTCATTTCTTTCTACTTCTTCTCTTTTAAAAGAGATTTTGTAACAGTTGATATAATCTAAAAGAGTTTTATAAGCCTGGTTTATCCGAATCATTATATTTTTACACTCTTCTCTTCTTGATTCTGGATATCCATCAGGATGATATTTTTTAGCCATCTCTCTATAGGCTTGCTTTATCTCCTTTAAGGTAGCCTCTTCCAAAAGACCTAAAAGCTTTCTTGCTTTGTTAATTTGTGAGAAATCCATTTATATTTCCCATCTATTCACAGAGTTTATCTATAGTTATTGGAAAGAGTAATTTCATTCGTCTATCTCAGTCTTGGGAATACCGTATCCTTTGCCTCTTCCTGGCTGGCACAGACTCTCTCCGCCTTTAAGCTCACCCCTAATCAGTTTATCGATAGTCTCATCTACTCTTCCCTGTACTCCCACTATTGGTTTAATCTGTTTTTCCTCAAACATACCTTGAGCTCTCTGCCCCATACCACCACAGATAATATACTCTACCCCTCTTTCCGCTAAGAAGTTGGGTAAAAATCCAGGATGATGACCAGGGTTAGCGATTGCCTCTTTATTTACTACTTTATCTCCCTCAATTTCTACGAGAGTAAAGGCTGGACATCTTCCAAAATGCGCTGAAACAAAATCTCCATCAGTTGAAATAGCTATTTTCATTCTATTTTTCTCCTTTAATTATTATTTTCTTAGGAATTCACTCTTATCTCTGGCTTTAAAATAATTTTAGACTTTATGGAATTAGATACAAGACAATTTCTTTCAGAAAATCTTAAAACTTTTTCTGCTTCTTTTATATCCCTATCAGAGGTTACTAAAATTTTAGGTCTAATCTCTATAGTAGAAAACACAAGTTTTTTTTCTACTATCTCTGCAACTCCTTCAGCATAACTTTGGTAACTTGAAAATTTAAGTTCCCAATTTTTAGCGTAATACAAAAACGTAGTCATTATGCAAATATTAACTGAGGCAACTAACAAATCTTCCGGTGACCAGATTCCAGGATGTCCTCCAAACTCAGGTGGACAAGCTACCTCTAAAGGAGGCTTATCCTTAGAAGCAAGCAATCCCTTTTTTTCACTTTTCCAACTTAATTCATTTTTGTAAATAAATTGTTTACTTTTTACTACCACCATCGTCCTCTCTCCTTAAAAGTTTTGATAAATTTCTCTATTGAGCGGTCATAACTCTGGTAGATGGGTGGATGAGTGAATGGGTAGACGAGGGAGGTGAAGGAGTTGCAAGAAATAGTGTCAAAGTGTTTGTGCAATCAACTCATTTACTCATTATCTCATTCACCCATTTACTTTTCTTTTTTATAAGAGGCTGTAGCCATAGTAACTATACCTCCTCTTACGGCAAATTTTCCCACTATGATCATTTCTAAAGGGTCTAAAATAGATGTTAAATCTTCTAAAATTTTATTTACTACATGTTCATGAAATATCTTCACTTGTCTAAAAGAATAAAGATAGTATTTTAACGACCTAAGCTCTATACATAATTTGTTGGGTATATATTTAATAGTGATAGTAGCCTGGTCAGGTAGTTCAGAGAAAGGACAGATACAGGTGAATTCATCTGTAGTATGCTCCATTTGAATAGGCCGATAAGAATATTCGTAAGGAAAAGTTTTAAGAATAGAGCAGTCAATAGCTGAGGACTCAAAGCTTTTCCCTATGGTCTTTTTTGCCTTTAGCTCTTCTTCAGGTGGAACTCGGTTTTCATATAACATTTTAAAATCCTCCTTAATTACCAGGTTGCGATTTACTCCATTTAAATTTTAATTCTTTAAAATTTTGTTCATCAAGCATAAGCCTTCTTCCATAATTGGGGATTAAAGCAAGATCAATATGTTGTGCTTTTTCTACCGATTTTTCAGCGAGTTTCCTTCTCTTTCTAGATAATAGCATTTCTTTCGCTCCCTCGGCAGCAGCATTACCCACCTGTATTATTTTATTTAAAGGAACCGCAGGCACCAACCCTATTCTTCTTGCGTTTTCTTTATTAATATAGGTACCAAAAGAGCCTGCAAGGTAAACCCTGTCTAAGTCATTAGTGCCCATTCCTGCTTTTTCCAGTAAGGCTTTTATTCCTAAAGAGATAGCGGCTTTACTCCACATTAAACCATTCTCTCCTTTAATCTCTTTTTGAGTTATCCGGATTTTATCTGTTATCTTAAATATTTTCCCATCGGTAAGATAACCATACTCATTCATCTTTTTATTTTTAATCAATTCTCCCAGTAAGTCAATTATGCCAGAACCACAGATTCCTATAGGCTCTATATCCCCTATGGTCTTCCATTCTATTTTCTCATTATTTAAGCTCATTTTTTGAATTGTTCCCTTTAAAGCAGGCATTGGTTCTAATGCCGATCCTGCGGCACAAGAAGTTACTATTATTTTACCATTGGAAGACTTTAAAGCTATTTCCCCATTCGTTCCTATATCTATAGCCATAGCTATCTCATTAGATGTATTAAATAATCCTGAAGATAAACAAACAGCTGTTGTATCCGCCCCTACATGTGAGCCTATCAACGGCGCACCATAAATATTTGCGTTTTTATGAATATTTAAAGAAAGCTCATCTGCTTTTTTATTTAAAAAAGCAGGCCCTTTACTTAGCTCTGTTACTGATTTAAAGGGAGTAACTCCAAGAGTTTGTACATCTAAGTCAAAAAAGATGTCTCTCATAGTACTATTACCAACGACGACCATTTCATAAATTTCCTGTTCATCGCAAGGCATCTCTCTTATTTTTTTGTTAATACAGGAAATTAAATTTTTATGAAGCTTGCCAGGATTTTTTCTATCATACATTATTCTGCTTATGACATTATTGCCATCAATTATTCTTTGAGGATTTTCAAAAGCATCTGTGCAGATACAGTCCCCATTTTCTAAATCCATTAAATATAAAGCAATAGTTGTAGTGCCTATATCTGCTGCTATTCCATAAATATGGCCCCTATAGTTATCAATCTCTTTATTTTCAAATATAACCTTATTGCCTACTCTTCTGGTTAGCGGGTTTAATTCTATCCTTTTGCCCTTCCCTTTTGCGAGGATTTGAAGATAGCCATAATGTAAGACCTTTACATATACATCGACAGAAGAATCTTCAATAATAGTTTGACAGGCAAGTCTCTCATTATCGTTTAAATCTCTTTCGAGTTCTGTTCTTTTGTTTAAAGCTTCGCATCCCTTTTCAACAGAAATTCTACACTCTTTACACATTCCTAACCCTCCACAACTGGAATTTATGGGTATTCCTAACTCCTTAGCATAAGCTAAAACGGTCCTCCCTTTAGAAATTTCTGTCTCTTTACCAAATTGTGGGAAATATATTTTATGTTTCATTTCTCTCCTTCTTTAAGGGCAATTCCATAAATATCCCTATTTACCGAAATTATTTCATCTTTAAGAAAAATTCATTAATAGCTGCCAAATCTGGTTTATGTCTAAGCTATTTTTATGGTAATTACTCCTTCCCTAATTTAGGTATCTCTTTTGGTCTATCACCTTTTTTTCTCTGCTCAACAAGATTATAAATTTTATCAAAAGATTTCGTCACTTCTTTCATAATTTCCGAAATTTTATCTATCTTTATCATTACAGGTTGAAACTTAGTATTAGCAGCTATTTTTACAAAATTTGGGCTCATTTTTCTACCTATAATAACATTGGCATCCTTAAGTATCTCCATAATTGCCTTCATCTTTTCGGGAAGACCATGTTTACCTTTTTCATTTGGCGATGTATTCTTCCTCTTCTCTATAAAATTTGAGTTTCCATCTTCAAAAAGGTCGTATACATAAAAGTCTTCTGCCATACCCATATGACCTGGAGAAATGTTTTCTCTATCGTTTGAGCCAAGAGCAATTCTTATCTTTTTCATTTTACCTCCTCTCATAATGCTTTATATATTACACTAAAAGCAAGCGCTATAACAAGCACTGCAAGTCCGATCTCCAACCAGGTAGATTTTGTTTTTAATGAAATTTTACTTCCTACTCTTGCTCCTACCATTGACCCTGACAAAACGCACAATGCTGGTAACCAGATTATGTTTCCACGGTGCCAATATATTGGTACAGCGCCAAAAGCCGTAAAAATTGATACAGTTAATGAAGTGGCAATTGCTTTATGAGTATTAAGACCAAGGCTTTTAAAAAGAGCTGGGAAGACCTGGCCTCCACTGCCGCCTCTTAAACCTGTTATAAAACTTACAAAAAATGAGGAGCTAAAGACATTTTTATTAGTAAGTTTAATCTTCCTGGCAAGGCTTGGCATAATTTTATCTGAAAAGATGCCCAATGTTACTACAATGCAAAGGATAACATAAATAATTGTCAATATCAATGTTGGAATAAACCCTACAAAATATGCTCCAATTATTTCTCCTAAAACACCTCCAGCAATTGCATAGACAACTATCTCTTTTGCAATGTTTTTTCTTTGACTTACTGCACCTACAAAGGATGCAAAAGGGATAACAAAAAAATTAATCCCAAAAGCACTCAATAGGGGCAAACCGGCAAGATAAAGCAAAGGTATTCTCACTGTCCCTCCACCGATTCCAAACATACCACTCATAAAACCGGCAAGAAAACCGATGCAAATGCAGATTATAATTTTGGTTATTATTTTTATCCTCCTTATAGTCTATAATTAAAATTTAAAATAAACATATTAAGCCATAAGAAGGATATTAATCTCCGTCCCACCAACAATGACATATTTTCTTTATTTTCATACTAATTTATTTCAACCTGGATTCGGCAATTTGAATAATATTAGCCAAGGTTAATTCCGAAGCATAACATTAGGTCTACTTTCCACATTTTTCAAAAAACTTTTCTATAAGCAAAAACACCCCTTTTGATGGGTAGGGGCGAAGCTAATTGCCCTTAAAACAAGAGTTAGAGGTAATTGGGAGGCTAAAGCCTCCCCTACCCTGTAGAGAGCTTTAATAGATTGTCGAATCCTGGGCTAAAGCTAGTACAGGGTGTCTGAATAGTTACGTTTATTTCAATGTTTTTCAAGCCTTTCTATTTTTTTAAAAATCTCATTTAATTGTTTTTCTAAATCCTGAAAAGTATCCTTTAATTCTTTTAATGAAACAATCTCAGCTAATTCAACAATTGCTTCTTGAGGACAAATTGCTTTACAACGAGAGCACTGGATGCACCTTTCTTTATCAATATTTGCTTTGTTATAAATAAGACTTATTGCTCCTGTTGGACAGAATTTTATACATAACCCACATCCTACACATAGCTCTTCTTTCACTTGAAACATTTTTATCTTCTTTCCTTTTATTTTATAAGGTTTATTCCCAGACTATCTTAATATCCAGGACAGGACTTCCTTCAAAGGCATCCAGGCCCTGGACAAGAATTATATTTTTTTCTCTCTTTAAAAATTTTACCTTTGTAAGACCGATAGGATTAGGTCTTCTTGGGGACCTGGTAGTAAAAACTCCCCTTTTGGGAACGCTAAAATTCCCCATAGCATGAACCTGGAGGGTCTTTCTATCCTCTTCGGATACTTTATGTAACCAAAATAGAACCCATAAATATTTAAAATTTTCAATTCCTTTAAGAGCTTCTAAAAAATCTTCATAAATTTCTATCCTTTGATAATCTTGAAGGTTATTTTTTACCACTCCTATAGGATGAATCTCTATCTTCAATTCAAGTTTTTCCCATTTTTTGCAGCCAAAGTTGTTTTTTATAGTAAAGTTTAACTACTTTTTATTATTCACTGATTACAGTACCATTTTTGCTTTTCTCCTATTTTTTACTTCAAAAATCATTTTGGTATGATTAGCTATTTTTTCTAAATTGCCCCTTATCTTCTCTTTTCTCGTCTCTGTTGCATAATCAATGATAAGTACTCCATTAAGATGGTCAATTTCATGTTGAATAACCCGGGCAAGAAAATCTTCAGCTCTTAGTTTTATTAATTTCCCCTCCTCGTTTAATCCTTCGACTTTGATTCTTTTTGCTCTATTTACCTGCACAAAAATCTCGGGAAGGCTTAGACATCCTTCCGAAAGAGAGTCCTCTCCTTCTTTCTCTAAAATTTGGGGATTGATTAACTTTAAAAGTCCATTATCTGTATGGACAATAATAATCCTCTTATTTATACCTACTTGAGGAGCTGCTAAACCTATTCCTTCGTTTTTATACATTATCTTAGCCATATTAGACAAAAGTTCCTTCTCTTCGGGATTTATTTTTTTAACCAATTCTGCTTGTTTTCTCAAAATAGGGTCCCCATATTTGTGCAGTTTTAAGTTATCCATTTTACTTTCTCCTTTCTCTGTCTCCTTTTTACAACCTCTTTCTTCTAATCTATCATCATTGCTGATTTTTATTTTCCACTATCTCCATAATTTTCATAGCAATTTCATTCATCAATTTTGCTGTTTCTGTTCCTCTGTAAGTTTGAATAAATGGTTTACCTTTATCAGTAGAATCTACTATACTTGGCTCAATAGGAATCCTACCTAAAAAAGGAATTTTAAAATCTTTCGCTGCCTTTTCCCCTCCTCCCGTTTTAAAGAGGTCGATTTTCCCTCCACAGTGAGGACAGATTAATCCACTCATATTTTCTATTATCCCAATAACTGGCACTTTAAGAGTTTTAGCAAAGCCAATCGATTTTCGAGAGTCCAAAAGGGCCACATCCTGAGGAGTAGTTACAATTACCATCCCATCCATATTAGGAATGAGCTGAGCTACACTTAAGGGCTCATCCCCAGTTCCGGGGGGAGAATCAATAATTAAATAATCAAGATTACCCCAATTGACATTACCTAAAAACTGAGCTATTAGCTTCATCTTTAAGGGACCACGCCAAACGACAGGGGTATCGCTGCTCTCAAGTAAAGAAGCAATAGTAACTGCTTTTAAATGAGGAGTAACGGCAATAGGTTCTACATTATTTTCTTGAGAAGCGCCCAGGCGAAGATTCTCAATACCTATCATTTTGGCTAAACTGGGCCCATGAATGTCTACATCAAGAATACCCACTTCTCTATTTTGGGAAAGCAGGCTATAAGCTAAATTAACTGCAACTGTGCTTTTACCTACTCCTCCCTTACCACTTACGATAGTTAACTTATGCTTAATTATATTCATTCTTCTTTCAATCTGTTTTTGTTGCTTATTAAATTGTTCTTGTTGCTTATTTTGTTGGGGAGATGCACTTGTCTGTTCCATTTTTCCCTTTCTCCTTTTAAATATATAAATTTAATAAAAAAGCCAATTTATAATTATATTGGCTTTTTAGCATTCCAATAAATTGATAGTTACAGAATTCATCCTACATAGCCTGAAGGTTGCGGCTACTATGCATTAATATCTCAAAGCATATTAGACTATAGTTGTAATATTTATAGACAAATATTACTTTTGCCTACCTCAGGGACCAATAACCTCCTGAGTTTACACGAGTCAACCTCAATATTTTGAGGTGTAGGGCTTAAATTAGCCTACACGGTAGGCTATAAATGGTTATATTTGTCAATAGTTATGATAAAGTTTTATTATACTTTCATAATTTTTCCCCATAGGCTTCTTATTTGGCCTGAAGTATGATTATCTGAGTATTCCACTATCGGTTTACCTGCAATTAAGGCTTTAGTGACCATTATATCAAAGGGTATTTTACCAACTAATTCAATATTGTAAACCTGGCAAAATTTTTCTATATTCTGTGTATTTTTAAGATTTAAGTCATATTTATTAATGCAAACCAAACTTTTGATACCAAAATGGCGAGCTAATCCTACAATGCGTTCCAAATCATGAATACCAGAGAGAGTGGGTTCAGTAACAATTAAAGCGATATCCACTCCTGCTAAAGAAGCAATAACTGGGCAACCAATTCCTGGCGGGCCATCTATAATAACAAAATCTTTTTTTTCTTTTTCAGCAATTAATTTAGCTCTTTCCCTGACTAAGGTTACTAATTTCCCTGAGTTTTCCTGGGCAACTTCTAATTTTGCATAAACTAAAGGACCATATTTAGTTTCAGATATAAACCATTTTCCTGAAAGTCTCTCCACCATTTTAATTGCTTCTGGAGGGCAAATATAAAAACATACTCCACATCCTTCGCAAGAGATAGAGTCAACTACAAAATTATTATCTATTGCTTCAAATCGACAGACCTGTTGACATTTTCCACATTGATTACAATTCTCCTGGTCTATTTCCGCTACTTTCCCTCCTTTAAACTCATAGGTCTCTTTAATAGTAGGATGAAGTAAAAGATATAAATCTGCTGCATCCACATCACAATCTGCCATTACTTTATTTTTAGCTAAACTGGCAAGAGAAGCAGCAATAGTTGTCTTTCCTGTTCCCCCTTTACCGCTAATAACTACAATCTGTTTCATATATCTCCTCAGCAGCTATTTTAGAACCATTGTTTTAATTTCTTTATAGAGTTCCTTAAATTTTTCTTTATAATCTGGTTTTCCTTCAACTATAGGGATTCCATTAGAATAGGATATAGCGATTTCTCTATCCATAGGAATACGCATTAAAATAGGGATTCTCTCTTTTTTACAATACTTTTCAACTTTTTTATCTCCCACATCAGCACGATTAATCACTACTCCAAAAGGTATTTTTATCTTTCTTAATACCTCCACTGCCAAAATCAAGTCATTTAAGCCAAAAGGAGTAGGTTCTGTCACTAAGATACAAAAATCGCTATCTTTTACTGCCTCAATCACCGGACAGGAAGTTCCCGGAGAGACATCAATAATAGTAATTAAGTTATTATTCGCTGCTTTTTTTACAGCTCTAATTAAAGGAGGAGCCATCATTTCTCCTATATTAAGTTTTCCCTGAATAAGTTGAATTGAGTCAGTTTTTCCCTCTTCAAGAACTCCTATTGGTTTATTCACCTCTTTAATTGCTTTTTCTGGGCAGAGAAGACTGCATCCACCACAACCATGACAAAGTTCAGGAAAAATTAAGACCTTTTTTTTAACTACAGCAATAGCATTGTAGAGGCAAACTTGAGCACATCTTCCACAAAAGGTGCATTTTTCTTCGTTAACCTGGGGAACAGGAATACCTATAGATTGAGCATGCACAATTTTAGGCTTTAGAAAAATATGAGCATTCGGTTCTTCCACATCGCAATCTAAAAATTGAATCCTTTTATTATCCAGGGATAATGCTAAATTTACCGCTACAGTAGTTTTCCCAGTCCCCCCTTTTCCACTGGCTACAGAAATAACTATTTTCCCCTCCATTAATTAACCTTATCCTCTTACCATTTTAGTTCCACATTTAGGACAACTTACTTGATAACAGGGGACTCCTCTTTGATGAGAGATAGTTTCCCCGCAATTTGGGCATACACATTTCCCTGTGGGTCCGGCACCGGGACGGTTACCACCCATTCTACCACGACCTCCACCATTGGGAGGTCCTGTTCCATCTCCTCTAGGCATTTTTTACCTCCTTTATTTATTATTAATTACTTTTTTTCTATCTCTTTGATTCGTTTGTTAATCTCTTCTAACTGCTGGCTTAAATTTTGAATTTGATTTTTTAAAAACTGTAGCTCCTGGTCTTTTGGCATTTGTGGGGGAGTAGTTCCTGCTCCGTAAGGCATTCCTTGAAAACCTCCTCCCATCATACCTTGGCCCATTCCCATGCCTCTACCCATACCTCTGCCTCCACCCATTCCCATGCCTCTGCCTTGACCCATACCCATTCCGGGGAATGTTCCTGCGCCAGGAGTCGTCCCTGGAGTGGGGGTGGAACCAGCACCTGTGCCGAAATGAGAAGAAACACTTGCTTGAGTAGTGGACTTAAATTCTCCCCTTTTATACCTTTCGATAGCCTGTTTAACCTGTCCGTTAACTCCTACTATTACTTGAATTCCTGCCGCTGACAGAGTTTGAAAAGCATTAGGGCCACTGTTACCAGTAAGAACCACTGAGACGCCTTTATTAGCTATCATTTGGGCAGTTTGAATACCAGCTCCATGCATTGCTCCTACGCTGGTATTTTGAATTGCCTCAAACTCCATTGTTTCTGGGTCCACAATAATAAGATATTGACAGCGCCCTAATCTTGGATCTACCTGAGCATTTAAATCAGTACCTGTAGATGATACCGCTATTTTCATGTTAATCTCCCTCTACCTTTTTAAGTATTGTCAAAATAATCTATTTTCTGTAATTGGTAGCCGCAAGGCTCAGAGCCTGCGTTCTTATCTAATAATATTTCTTTCGCAACTTAAAAGTTGCGGCTACCACCTGCATTGTTTTGCGCAACTTAAAAGTTGCGGCTACCATTTTTCGTTTAGGATAATCTCCTCCTCCCTATATAATCCTTTTTCTCTTTATCTATAATGTTATCCCGTCATTCCTTCATGCAAATTTTGACATTACCAATTTTTATTTGCTATTATATTTTTTTTGCAAGTAAAATCTTATTTTTTATTCTTGCTTCTTTGCTTTTTCTATTTCTTTGATTCGGGAGTTAATCTGTTCCATTTGATTTTTTAAACTATCAGCCTGATTTTTTAAAAAGCTTAACTCTTGCTCTGGGTTTGCTTGAGGTATAAAAGGAGCTCCTGTAGGTGCTGCTCCATATCCACTAAAATATGGATAAGGTGCTCGACCTGCTTGCATACTCTGCCAATAAGCCTGAGCTTGAGGAGTAGGCCATTGACCTGTCATCATATAACTTGCAGCCGGTCCTAATCCTGTAGGACTTCTCCCTATCCAACCAGGAGAAAAACCAAATCTCATCCAACCAGGCAAACCCGTAAGATAATACATATATCGATTACCATATCCTCCCATTATAATCACCTCCGTCATTTTTTTATAAAATTTTGATTAAATAATATTTTCCTTGCTCATTCTGTATAAATAAAAACAGAATTTTCTACTGGAATAACCTATTTTAAAGCTTCTTCCAAATTTTCTAACAGGGTTTACCCCGTTAGATAGTTTTGCATCTAATGGGGTTTACCAAGCTCTGGGTGGATAATATCCGTAAGGTTGAGCAAAGCCTCTGTAAGGTACTCCATATCCAGGATAAACTTGGGGATTGTAATAAAGTGGGGTTCTTCCCCAACCATAATAAGCACGTGATCGAAACCCTCGACCTCTACCAAGTCCAAGACCTAACCTACCTCCTATAGGATTTATAAACCCAGGAGTAGGAAATCCTGCACAGTACCCTGCAGCTCTACCTGTCATAGGACCCATTCCCATTGGTCCAGTTCCATCTCCTCGTGGCATAATTTACCTCCTTTTATAAAAAATTATTGACATTTATCACATAATCCATAAAAATGGATTTGATGAGAATTTATTTTAAATTTGTATTTTTGGGATAACTCTGTTTCCAACTCTTTAGTAAATTTCTCTTCCTTCTCTATAAAATCACTATAGTCAATTATCCGACCACAGCGGGTGCAAATCAGATGATGATGCCCTTTAGTAGCCTCATCAGCTAATTCATAGCGACTGCATCCGTCTCCAAAATCAGACTTGAAAATAATGCCCATTTGAGTTAATAAATCTAAGGTGCGATATACTGTGGCTAAACCAACTCCCGGATAATTTCTGTGAACCAACAAAAATATCTCTTCTGCACTTAAGTGTTTAGAGTTCTGATTAAAGACATCTAAAATTGCTTGTCGGGGTATGGTTAATCTAAACCCTTCGTCCTTAAATCTCCTATAACACCAACCAGCTCCATGCATAATGATTTCCTCTATTAACTGATAATGATTTTCATTTTCATTATAATCTATTTTTAAAAATTGTCAACCCCCAATTCAACCACATGACAGCTAGTTTTTTCAGGAAAATCCTTTTATAAAGTAGGGAACGGTCGCGACCGTTCCCTACCTCAATAAATATGGAATCTGTGACTTTGAAATTAATCTTTCTCTTCTTACATAGATTGTTATTAATGCAAATATTACGGATTTCAAGATATTCTAAAAATCTAATAAGATGAGTTTTCTACAAAAGTTGGTTGACAACAAAGATAAAGAGATTATCTTATCTCATAAAAGGGTCAGTGAAGATGGAAAACATTTATGTAGAATGTTACTCAGGGTATAAGTATGCTGATAGGCCAGAAGCATTTGTTTGGAAGGGGAAAAGATACAGGATAAAAAACATTCTCAAAAGATGGCGAGAAGAGCAGGGTGAGTTTTTTATAGTAGAGGTTGAGGAAGGAGAAAAATATACTATCTCTTATAACGAAAAAGAAGACAGATGGAGTCTTCTAAATAAAGAGAACTAAACTTTTAATAACTTTTCTAATTTATCTATATCGGAGGGGGTTTCGACTCCCAAAATTTCTGCTTTTCTGTCTATACGACGGAGGAGATTTTGAAGAACTTTGCCTGGTCCTACCTCTATAAATAAGTCAATTCCATCCAGGATGAGCTTTTTCATAGAATCTTCCCAGAGCACAGGATGGTTTATCTGCTGTTTTAAAGCTCTCTTAACTTCTTCAGGAGTAGAGGCATAACTGGCAAATACATTGGTAATTACCTTACATTGAGGAATAGAAAAATTAAGTTTATTTAGTTCATAAGAAAATTTATCTGCTGCCTCTTCCATTAAAGATGTGTGAAAAGGACCACTTACAGGCAAGGGAATCACTCTCTTTGCTCCCTCTTTCATCAGCTGTTTTGCAGCTTTTTCTATTCCCCTTTTTTCTCCGGAAATAACGATTTGAGAGGGTGAGTTAAAATTTACTGTTTCTACTATCTCTTTGATATTTTCACATATAGAGATAACTTTTCCCCTCTTTAAACCAATTACAGCAGCCATTCCCCCATCTACTTTATTTGAAACTTCTTCCATTAGCTGTGCTCGGCGGTGAACCAACTTTAAAACAGAAGGAAAATCAAGAACTCCTGAAGCAAGCACTGCATTGTATTCTCCTAAGCTGTGTCCAGCTACCACCGTTGCTCTTACGCCTTTTTCTCTCAAAATTTCGGTTATTATCCAGCTTACTATGAGAATAGCAGGCTGAGTGTTAATAGTTTTTTTTAACTCTTCTTCAGGTCCTTCAAAGCATAACCTTTCAATATCAAAGCCTAAAATTTCATTTGCTTGCTGAAAAACCTCTTTAGATTCCTGATAAACCTCGTAAGATTCTTTTCCCATACCTACATATTGAGAACCTTGGCCTGGAAATAAAAAAGCAATTTTTCTCATGTTATAGCAATCACCTCATCATTTTTATCTAATCTAATTATGCGTGCTCCAACTGTCCTTCTTCCTATAAGAGGAACATCTTTAACTCTTAAGAGTATATCTTTTCCTTTACGGGTAATTACCATTATTTCCTCTTCTTCCCCTACTTTTTTAATCTCTGCTATTTCTCCCTTTGAAGGAACAAGACGCATATTAATGATTCCTTTACCACCTCTTCTCGTTTTTCTATATTTATTTAAAGGGGTTCTTTTCCCATAACCCTTAGAGGTAATAGTAAAGAGAGCTTTATCCTTCTCTACAATAACAGCACCTTTTACTTCGTCATCTTCTTTTAAGGAAATTCCCTTCACTCCTGAGCAAGCTCTACCTGTAGGGCGAATATCCTTTTCGGAAAAGAGGATAGCCTTGCCCTTTTTTGTAGATAAAAGTACCTCCTCCTCGCCTGAGGAGACGATAACCTTAATTAGTTCATCCTCATTTTTTAACCGAAAGGCAATTATTCCTCTCTTTTGAGGATGAGAATAAGCGGAAAGATAAGTTTTTTTAATCATCCCTCCTTTTGTCACCATCAATAGAAACTCTTCCTTATTAAAATTGTCTATACCAATAACAGTAACCACCTCTTCTTTTTCTTCCAGAGATAAAAAGTTGACTACAGCTCTTCCTTTGCTTGATTTTTTCCCTTGAGGAATATTGTAAGCCATTGTCCAATGGACCTTCCCTAAATTAGTGAAAAATAAAAGAGTGGAATGTGTATTAGCTAAAATTAAGTTTTTCACGAAATCTCTTTTCCCTAAAATTATCCCGCTAGCTCCCTTACCTCCCCGTCCTTGTCTTTTGTAATCTTTTAAGGGAGTAGATTTTATATAACCTTTTAAGGTAAGAGTAATAATTATATCCTCTTTTTTAATAAGGTCCTTTGGTTGGAGAATTAATGGTTGCTCTCTTTCTTCTATTAAAGTACGCCGCTCATCTCCGTATTTCTCCTTAATTTGAAGAAGTTCTTCTTTGATAGTTCCCCAGATTTTTTCTTCGTTGTTTAGCATCTCTTCAAAGTCTTTAATCTTTTTTAGTGATTCAAGATAATCTTCTTCTAATTTTTTTCTCTGTAGCCCAGTCAATCGCTGCAACCGCATTTCTAAAATAGCTTCAGCCTGAATAGGAGTTATTTCCAATAGATTAATTAGCCCTTCTTTTGCATCTTTTACAGTAGATGAAGATTTTATAATCTGTATCACTTCATTTAGTCTCTCTAATGCTTTTCTTAACCCTTCTAATATATGGGCTCTCTTTTTTTCTTTTGTTAGCTCAAATTTTGCCTTTCGTGTAATTACTTCTTTCCTGTGGTTAAGATAGCAGCTGATTCCCTGGGATAGATTTAAGAGTTGAGGTTTTTCGTCTACTAAGGCTAAAAAATTAATCCCAAAAGTAGTTTGAAGAGGAGTATATTTATAAAGTTGATTTAATACAACTTGAGCATTATCTCCTCGAAGAAGCTCTAAAACAACCCTTATGCCTTTTCTGTCGGACTCATCCCTCAGGCTTTTAATTCCCCTTATTTTGTTCTCCTGAGATAACTCAGCTATTCTCTCTACTAATTTGGCTTTGTTGACTTGATAAGGAATCTCGGTGATAATGATATTCTCTTTCTTGTTTTCCTGATTTATCTCTGCTTTTCCTCTAAGAACAATTTTCCCTTTTCCTTCTGTGTATGCTTTTTTAATTCCTTTTTCCCCTAAAATTATTCCCCCTGTAGGGAAATCCGGTCCTTTGACTATTTTTAGAAGGTCTTCGGAAGAAATCTCTGGATTTTTAATCATTTCGATGCAAGCGTCTATTAACTCATTTAAATTATGAGGGGGAATATTTGTAGCCATACCTACGGCTATCCCTGAAGCACCATTTAATAATAGATTGGGAATTTTTGCTGGAAGTATAGAAGGTTCCTTTAAACTATTATCAAAATTTGGGAGGAAATTTACTGTCTCTTTATCCATATCTTGAAGCATCTCTTCTGCTATAGAAGCGAGTTTTACTTCAGTATAACGCATAGCGGCAGGAGGGTCTCCATCTATAGAACCAAAGTTTCCCTGCCCATCAATTAAGGGATAACGGAGAGAAAAATCCTGTGCCATTCTTACTGCGGCATCATAAATAGCTATATCGCCGTGAGGATGATATTTTCCTAAAACTTCTCCCACCAAACGAGCCGATTTTTTATAAGATTTGTTAGAGGAAAGACCTAACTCTTGCATAGCATAAAGTATTCTTCGCTGTACAGGCTTCAACCCGTCTCGAGCATCAGGCAAGGCTCTGCCTATAATTACACTCATAGCATAGCTAAGATAGGAGGTTTTCATCTCCTTCTCTAAAAAAATTGGTTCTATTTTTCCTTTTATAGACATAATCTTATCTCCTATATATCCAAATTGGTTACCTGTAAAGCATAATCCTCAATGAATTTTCGGCGAGGCTCTACTTCTTCTCCCATTAAAATAGTAAATATTGCATCTGCTTCTATCGCATCTTCTATAAGAACTTTGTATATTGTTCTATTCTCTGGGTTCATAACACCATGCCAGAGTTGGTCAGGGTTCATTTCGCCTAATCCTTTGTAGCGTTGAATTTCTAATTTTCCATTTAACCCCTCTCTCAACTTTTCTAATTCTTCGTCGCTGTAAAGAAAGTATTCCTTGTTTTTATTCTTTACTCTATATAAAGGAGGTTGAGCAATATAAATATGGCCTGTGCTAATTAAATTCTGCATATATCGGTAAAAAAAGGTAAGAAGAAGTGTTCTAATATGAGCTCCATCTATATCAGCATCACTCATAATAATAATTTTATTGTATCTTAGTTTATTTATGTTAAAATCGTCTTGAATTCCTACGCCGATAGCGGCAATCATTGATTTTATTTCTTCATTACCCAAAATTTTAGACAAATGTGTTTTTTCTACATTTAAAATTTTCCCTTTTAAAGGAAGAACAGCCTGAAAACTTCTGTCTCTACCTTGTTTAGCCGAACCACCTGCAGAATCGCCTTCTACTATATATAGTTCGTTTTTTGAAGGGTCATTCTTTGAGCAAGCAGCGAGTTTTCCTGGAAGATTTCCCCATAGGCTCCCTTTTTTTCGGGTAATTTCTCTTGCTCTCTGCGCTGCCCGACGGGCCTGAGCAGCGGAAGTTACTTTTTGGACAATTAATTTTGCTATAGAGGGATTTTCTTCTAAAAAGCGAGAAAAACTTACATAAGTGATAGATTCTACAATTCCTTTTGCCTCACTATTACCCAGACGCGTTTTTGTTTGACCTTCAAATTGAGGGTTAGGAAGCTTCATATTGATTACAGCCGTTAATCCTTCTCTTATATCTTCTCCTAAGAGTAAATTCTCCTTATTATTTCCTGCTTTTTTTATATAATCATTAATTACTCTGGTGAGAGCGGCTTTAAATCCTGATAAATGCGTTCCTCCCTCTTCAGTGTTTATATCGTTAACAAACGCAAAGATGTCTTCAATAAAACTCTGATTATATAAAATAGCCACTTCTAGACTGGTACTATTTCTCTCTCCTTTAATATAAACAGGTTCCTCAAAAACTAATTCTCTATTTCTATTCAAATACTTTACGAAAGCTCTTATCCCCCCCTCATATTTAAATACTTCGCTTTTGCCGTTTCTCTCATCTTCTATTTCTATCTTTAATCCCTCATTGAGGAAGGCTAATTCTCTTAAGCGGGAGGCTACTTTCTCCCAGTCGAAATTTAGGGATTCAAAGATTTCTTTATCCGGCTTAAAGATAATTTCTGTCCCCTTCTTATTGGAAGACGTTTCTCCTATACACTCTACGGGAGTAGTTGGTTTTCCTCTTATATATTTTTGCCGCCATACTTTCCCTTTTCTGAACACTTTTGCTTCTAAATATTCCGATAAGGCATTCACTACAGAAACCCCTACTCCATGCAATCCTCCGGCAACACGATATATTTTATTATCGAACTTTCCCCCTGCATGAAGGGAGGTCATTACCAACTCCAGAGCGGATTTTTTATAAATAGGGTGAGGGTCTACGGGAATGCCTCTACCATCGTCAATTACAGTAACGCTATTGTCAGAATGAATAACCACTTTTATGTTCTCACAGTATCCAGCTAATACCTCATCAATACTATTATCCACCACCTCACTTATTAGATGATGCAACCCTCTTGAGGCAGTGCTTCCAATATACATCCCAGGCCTTTTACGCACTGCCTGAAGATCTTTTAATACCTTGATCTGTTTAGCTCCGTACTCTTCCTCCATTTATATCCTCATTGTTTTTCGTTAGTTTTATTCTTAAATTTTCCTATCTTTCTATATCTTTCATATCTTTTTTGGATTAACTCTTCTCCTGACAACCCTTTTACTTCCTGCAAATAATTAATTATTGCCTGCTTAATATTTATAGCTGTCTCTTCGATATTTTTATGAGCTCCTCCCCTAGGTTCCGGAATAGTACCATCTATTAACTTTAATTTTAATAATTCCCGGGAAGTAAGATGTAAAACTTCAGCCGCTTCTTTTACCCTTGTTTGGTCCTTCCATAAGATAGCAGCACAGCCTTCAGGGGAAATTACCGAATATATAGCATTTTCTAACATTAATACCTTATCTCCCATTCCTATTCCCAGAGCACCTCCACTTCCACCTTCGCCAATAATAATAGTTAAAAAGGGGACCTTTAATTGAGCCATTCTCTCCAGGTTCTCAGCAATAGCTTGCGCCTGTCCTCTCTGTTCTGCTTCAACTCCAGGATAAGCCCCTGGTGTGTCAACAAATGTAATTATAGGCCTATGAAATTTTTCTGCTAAATTCATTAACCTTTGTGCTTTTCTGTATCCTTCCGGGTGAGCCATACCAAAATTTCTAAATAAATTTTCTTTAACCGATTCTCCCTTTTGATGCCCTATAATTAACATCTTTTCATTATCCATCTTAGCTAACCCTCCTACAATAGCCTGGTCATCAGCGTATAATCTGTCTCCATGAAGGGATAAAAAATTGTTAAAGATTAACTTAGCTAAGTCCAAGAATTTGGGACGATTAGGATGACGAGCTAATTGAACTCTTTGCCAGGGAGTGAGATTAATAAATGTATCATCTTGAAGTTTTCTTAAGCGGAATTGAAGGCTTTTTATTTCGTTTTCAAAGTCAATACCTTCTCTAACAGTCAATTCTTTCAATTCTTTAATTTTATGCTCTAATGCTACGATCGGCTTCTCAAAATCTAAACTATATCTATTTTGCCTTTGTGCCATTTTTAATTCGCTACCTCTGATGCATATACTAATTGTGTCTTTTTATTATTTAATTTAGATAAACTCTCTTTTATTGCTTGAGATGTAACAGGATTAATATGAGCGGTTCCAACCGCCTCCCCCTTTTTTTCAGCTATAAAGATAAGCTTTTCGATCTGCTTTTTAATATAATCTTTATCCTTTTCATTATCTAAAAAAATCTCTCTTTTTGTAGATTTTACCCCCATCTCTTTAGCTAAAGCTAAAGCTATAGAGTGAGTATCTGTTTTACTATCTAAGAAATATAGGCTTTTTCTTTTAACTACCTTTAATATAGCTCCCATTGGTTTTTTCTGAGTAGTGATGAGAGAGCCCATATGATTGTTTAACCCTACTGCATAGGGCACATCTTCTATAGCTTTATTCACTATATCTTCAATTTCTTTATCTTCCATTTTCTCCAGGATTATCCATTTGTAACTGTTTTTAAATTTCCCCTTTGGCTGCATCGGAAGATGAACCATAACCTCTTTTCCTTTTTTATGAGCTTCTTTGGCTATCGGATTTACATAAGGAGTCCCCGGGATAATGGCGATAGTGAAGGGAGCCTTTATATCCTTTAAAAAGGAATCTACAGTGCTTCCTTGAGAATATCCAAAGTCGTCAATAATTAAAGCAATCTTAGCTTTTTTAAGGATAAATCTTAAGATATGTGTTATTTTCCCCTTAAAACCTAAATTAACTAAGATTTGATATTCGTCTTTTAAATTGTTTTCATTGATTTTATATACTTCTATTCCGTTCTGTGATAATTCCTTATTTATTTGAGAGGGAAGCTTATCTAAAGGATAGTCAAGAGGAATTTTTAATACTTCTTCCACTTTTTTATGTTGAAAGAGAAAGCCTTCTCTTTTAATCTCTTTCTTTATAACAGGTATATTTAATGCCTTTAATCCCTTTTCTACGCCGGAGTCTACATAGGAAAAATTCTTTTCGTAAGAAAAGTCTTTAAACTTAATCCATGCTTTTTCTCCCGCAAGACAAATAATAATTCCTATAAATATGCCTATAAACACATAGATAAATTTATGAGATTTTTTGCCCATATTTTGTCGATTATTTAGCTTCCTTTAAGAATAGGGAGGCATTTTAATAAATCTATAGCTCGCATAAGCTGTCTATCGTTTAAGATGTCGTTCTCTTCATCCTTGTCTTTTTCTATGAGGACTCTTCTCAGAAGGTCTTCCCTTACTTCAATCCCTTCCTCTCTTAATTGGTCAAGAAGAGTAGTTAAATCCTCTTTCCCCCAGTGAGGATACTTACTAAGAAAATCCTTTACATACTTTGATTTTCTCATTTTATCCAGAATAATCTTTTCCTCAGGGGTAGGGATGAAAAGTTCTACTTCCATATTGGGTTCAATTCCTTTTCCTTCAATGCATATCCCTGAAGGAGTATAATATTTAGCTATGGTTAAGGCTACAGCTCCATCTTTTCCTAAAGTTATTACCGATTGCACTGTCCCTTTCCCAAAGCTTTTCTCTCCTAATAATACTCCCCGCTTTTGGTCTTTAATTGCTCCTGCTACAATCTCTGAGGCACTGGCACTTAACTCATTAATCAAAATTACCAGAGGTATCTCCTTTGCCTCTCCTTCTGGATGGGCAAAATAAGTCTTATCTTGAGAAGAGTCCCGTTCCTTTACAGAGACAATTTCCCCTGAAGAGAGGAACTCATCGCTCACTTTTATTGCCTCTTCAAGCAACCCTCCGGGATTATTTCTTAAATCAAGAATAAGTCCACTAATATCTTTTTTCGCAAGGTCTTTTAAAGCTTTCTTCACATCTTTGTCTGTATCCTTATTGGTAAATCCAACAATTTTGAGATAGCCAATATCCTTATCTACTATTTGCTCTTCAACATTTGGTATTTCAATGATAGCTCTGGTGATAGTAAACTCTAAGGGATTTTCTTCTCCTTCTCTTCCAATGGTTATACTTACATGAGTTCCCGGTTTACCTCTCATTTTTTCTGCTGCTTCTTGAAGGGTAATTTTTTCTGTTGATTCCCCATTTATTTTTATGATTTTATCTCTTGGTTCAAGCCCTGCTTTAGCTGCAGGAGTCCCTTTTATAACTGAAACCACAGTAGGAAAATTCTCTTTGTTTAAAATTGTAATTCCCAATCCTCCGAACTCTCCTTCTCTCTGCATCTCCATCTCTTTATAGGAGGCCGGGTCTATCCATCGAGAATGGGGGTCTTCCAGGGAATTTACCATTCCTTCAATGGCTCCTTCAATTAATTTGGATGGTTTAATTTCTTCTATATATTGAGTTCTAATGATCTGATAGACTTTTAGTAGAGGGCTCATTTCCGAGAAAAGGTCTCCCCCTGCCTGGCTCCTGGTAAAAAATATTCCCCCTATAATTAAGCCCGTAATTATTACTAAAACTAAAGAGATTCTCTTTTTGTTCATCTTTATCCCTTGCCTTTAAAATATAAGTTTTTAATTTACCATAACTATTATATATTACTATATTTACCACAATTTGTAAAGTTATCGCATTAAAAAATTAGAAGAGTTTAAATATCCACAGGCAAGAAGTGTTATAGGTAGTTATTTTTTCATTAGAGAATCTTTATAATCCCTATCTTTAGCCAATATGCAGGACAGTCTCTCAACCTCTTTAAAGATAGTTACTAACAGAGTTATCCACATTATCCACAGGGAGAAATTAACAATTTTAACAATGTCTTACCTACGCAGGGCTATTAATTCAATAATTAGAGACCTCTAAAAACATAGACGGCCCCTAATTATGTAGATTCTTAAAGATGATTTCACTGATTTGCAGAGATTTCTGGCTTTTCCAGAAATCTCAATTAATAATCTCTAAGAATCGATAAATCTTGTAATTATAAATTACTTGCGAAAAGTTGACAAATAGATTAAAATTTCCTATATTTATATAGGAGGATATATTAATCATAGTTAGCAAACTATTAAAATTCTTTTTAGGTATGATTTAGTGAATACAAATAAACGCACGAAAAATGTAAGTTAGGTTTTTTCTTTTTTTTAATTCTTGCGTTCTTCTCGTATTAGCTTTTCAAGGAAAAGAACTAATTCTATAGTGAAGGTAACTATTCAGCCTGTTCAATTATAGTAATACAAATAAACCTGGGGCTAATTGGATACTTAGTGTGTAGGGGTAAGGCTAATCGCCCTTTGTAAAACAAGAGGTAGAGATAATTGGGAGGCTAAAGCCTCCCCTACCCTGTAGAGAGATTTAATAGATTGTCGAACTCTGGGCTAAAATTATTACAGGGTGCCTGGATAGTTACTAATAAAGATAACTTTGGAGGATAAAATGGCGTTAGTAACTACAAAAGAGATGTTACGTAAAGCTCAAAAGGAAGGATATGCTGTAGGAGCGTTTAATGCAAATAATATGGAAATTATTCAAGCAATCATTGAAACTGCGGAAGAAGAGGGGGCCCCTGTTATTTTACAGGCTTCCCAGGGAGCAATAAAGTATGCAGGTTTAGATTATATAGTAGCTATGGTGAGAGTAGCGGCTGAGGTAGCAAGTGTGCCTGTTGCTCTCCATCTTGACCATGGCACTGATTATTATCAGAATATTAAATGTTTAAGAGCAGGATTCACTTCTCTTATGTACGACGGTTCTAAACTTCCTTTTGCAGAGAATGTAGTTAATACTAAAAAAGTAACAGAAATGGCTCATGCATGTAATATTCCTGTAGAAGCAGAGATTGGTCAAATTGGAAAGATGGGAACAAGTGATGAGCCAGGGGTGGCTTTAGAAAGAGTAAAAGAGACTATGGCTGATCCTGAGGAAGCAGCTGAATTTGTGAAACAGACAGAAATAGATTCTTTAGCTGCGGCAGTAGGGACAATTCATGGATGTAGAACTCCTTTTGCTAAGCTTGATATACCAAGAATTGAGAAAATTCGCGATTTAACTGGAGTCCCTTTAGTTCTTCATGGAGCGTCCGGAGCTAACGACGAAGAAGTTAAAAAAGGAATAGCTGCTGGAATATCTAAAGTAAATATAGATACCCGTATCCGAATTGCTTTTGTAAAAAAGATAAGAGAGTTTTTACCGCTTCATCCCAATGAGATAGATCCCAGGAAGGTATTAAAGCCGGCTAAGGAAGCAGCTAAAGAAATTATCCGGGATAGAATGAGAGTTTGTGGTTGCTCTGGCAAAGCTTAATAAGTAAAGGAGGTGGAGCTATGTCGAAAAAGATTGGTATCTTAACCGGTGGGGGTGATTGTCCAGGATTAAATCCTGCTATCAGAGGAGTGGTGTTTAAAGCTATAGACTATGATTTTAAGACTTTTGGAATTCAAGAGGGATGGAGAGGACTAATAGAAGGAAATATTCTACCCTTAAGATTGGGCGATGTAGAGGACATTATCGACTGTGGGGGAACTGTTCTTGGTGCTTCTCGAGTTAATCCTTATAAAGTAGATGGAGGCATAGAAAAAGTATTAGCTAATATAAAAGAGCATAAATTAGATGCTTTGATAGCAATGGGAGGAGAAGATACCCTGGGAATGGCTAATAAGCTTTCCAAAGAGGTGGGGGTAAATATAGTAGGCGTTCCTAAGACTATGGATAATGATATTTCAGGTACAGATTATACTTTCGGTTTTGATAGCTCAGTAACCCGAGCTATGGATGCTATGAAAAGCCTAAAGGATACAGGACGCTCTCATCGCCGGATAATGGTTTTAGAAGTGATGGGAAGACATGCTGGATGGGTGGCTTTATTCACAGGAATTTCTTCGGGGGCGGATTGGATACTTATTCCAGAAGTTGAAACCAATTTTAGCAAGATGTATCAACATTTACTAAATGTGTATAAAAGAAAAAAATATGCTCTGGTAGTTACCGCTGAAGGTATAGAGACACCTGAGATGAAAATAGGAAAGGAAGAGTTAGACCAATTTGGTCATATGATTTTAAGAAAAAGAAAGGTAGGAGAAAATCTTGCTCAATTAATTAATGAGAAAACTGGAATTGAGACTCGCTCTGCTGTTATTGGCCATATGCAGAGAGGAGGACCACCTACGCTTTTTGACCGAATTTTAGGCACAAGATGCGGGGTTAAAGCCGCAGATTTGGTTGCTCAGGAAAAATTTGGCCGGATGGTGGCCCTAAGAGGTAATGAGATTATAGACATTTCTTTAGATGAAGCGGTAGCTAAACTTAAGATTGTAAATGAGAGGTGGTGGAATTTAGCTAAAGTATTTTTTAAATGAACACATTGGACCCGACATAAAGGGGGTTAACTATTCTAAAATTTTATCCTATTCAACAAATAAAGTTTGGGCAGCCAATCTAAAGCAAGCCTAAAATTCATAAATAAATATAAAAATTTAAATAAAACTGCAGATAAGGTTTTAAAGCAAAGGAAAGGAGAAGATGTAATAATGGACAAAATTAAAATTGCTATTGCAGGAATTGGTAATTGTACAAGTGCATTAATCCAGGGGATTGAATACTATAAAAATAAGAATAAAGATGATGGTATTGGATTAATGCATTGGGATATTGGTGGTTATAAGCCTTCAGACATTGAGGTTGTAGCTGCATTTGATGTTGACAAAAGAAAAGTTGGTAAAGATGTTTCTGAGGCTATTTTTGAATTGCCAAATTGCACAAAGATATTCTGTAAAGATATACCTAAAAAAGGGATTAAAGTCTCTATGGGTAAAATATTGGATGGTATTTCTGAACATATGAGAAAATATGATGAGAAGTATACTTTTGTTTTATCTGATAAAAGAGAAGCTACAAAAGAGGGCATCGTAAGAATATTGAAAGAATCAGAGGCTGAGATACTCCTCAATTATCTTCCTGTAGGTTCTGAGGAAGGTGTCAAGTTTTATGCAGAATGTGCGCTTGAAGCAGGAGTAGCTATGATAAATAATATTCCTGTTTTTATTGCCAGCAATCAGGAATGGTCTAAAAAATTTAAGGAAAGAAATATTCCTATAATAGGAGATGATATAAAATCACAGCTTGGTGCTACCATTACTCATAGAACACTTGCAAATCTTTTTAAAAAAAGAGGTGTAAAATTAGAAAGAACATACCAGCTTAACACAGGTGGGAATACTGATTTTTTAAATATGGTTAATAGAGATAGACTGATAAGCAAAAAGATATCTAAAACAGAAGCAGTGCAATCTATCCTTGGCAAAAAATTGGACGACGAAAATATCTATGTGGGACCCAGCGATCATGTGCCCTGGCAAAAGGACAACAAAGTCTGTTTTATAAGAATGGAAGGAAAACTTTTTGGTAATGTTCCCATGAATTTAGAATTGAGGCTTTCAGTTGAGGATTCTCCAAACTCAGCAGGTGTAGTAATTGATGCTATAAGATGCTGTAAACTTGCTCTTGAGAGAAGATATGGTGGTGTTCTCTATTCACCATCTGCTTATTTTATGAAGCATCCTCCAAAACAGTTTACTGATAGCGAAGCTTATCAAATGGTAGAGGATTTCATTTCAGGGAAAAGGAAAGATTAATCAACCTATGTTCGACAACTATTAGTCCGGATCCGGTAATTTGAATAATGACCATTAAGTTTATGCTGGAATATTGTTCTGAGTCTAATCTTTATGAAAATTAAATTTTTTAGGAGCAAAAAATATTTTTCTTTTTTGGGTAGGGGCAACTTCAGTCGCCCTTTGCAAAATAAGAGCTAAAGTCTATTGGGAGGCTAAAGCCTCCCCCTACCCAGGCCAGGCACTCTCACAATTTGCCTAATCTGGGATTAAAGCTCTCTTTGGGTAGAAACCAGTAGTCAGAAGCCAGAATAGAAATAATATTATAATGCCTCTATTAGCTAGCCAGTTTTTTTATTCTGGCTCCTTAATTCTTAATCCTGGTTGCTTCTACCACATCTCTGGTTTTGCCTTCCGCATCATCAAATCAAACGTAGCTTTTTTAGGATTTTTTCCTTTAAAGAGTACCTCATAAACCTGTGTTGTAATAGGCATTTCTATACCAAGCTTTTGCGCAAGCGTGAATGCTGACCGAGTAGTCTTGACACCTTCGGCTACCTGGAGCATCTCTTTTAAGATCTCTTTAAGTTTTTTTCCTTTGCCAAGCTGTTCTCCTACATATCTATTGCGACTGTGCCGACTGATACATGTAGTAATAAGGTCTCCTATGCCCGATAGACCTGAAAAGGTAGTGGGATTAGCCCCCATAGCTTTTCCTAATCGTGTGATTTCTGCAAGTCCCCTTGTCATAAGAGCACCTTTTGTATTGTCTCCAAAGCCTAATCCATCACAAATACCAGCTGCTAAAGCTATAACATTTTTAAGTGCCCCACCAAGCTCTACGCCAATAAGATCATTGTTTGTGTATACGCGAAATGTTGGAGACATAAAAATTTGCTGAACTTTTTTGGCAGCTGCCAAACTATCAGAGGCTGCTACAACAGTGGTAGGAATCTTTCGACTAACTTCCTCTGCATGGCTAGGACCGGAGAGAACCACAATTTGTTCAGACGATAAGGATAACTCTTCTTTTAATATCTCCGACATTCTTTTAAGGGAGCCAGTCTCAATCCCTTTAGTACAGCTAACAATTAATTTAGGCTTAGATATAATAGTAGCTACCTTGCGTGCTGTTTCTCTTAAGAAATGTGATGGTATGGCGAAGATTATTATCTCTGTCTTGACTAAGATTTCCTTTAAAGATGAGGAAATTAAAATATTCTCGGGAATATGAATACCGGGAAGAAATCCGGGATTCTCTCTTGTGCTAATCATTGTTTCTGTCAAATGGGAATCAAATTGCCATAGGGAAACCTTATAGCCGTTCTCTGCTAATAAGATAGCAAGGGCAGTCCCCCAGCTTCCTCCCACTAATACACTAATTCGCATCTGTTCCTCCTAAGCTGAGATTTCTGAAAAGGTCAGAAATCTCTGATTACACAGTTTAGAGGACTCTGGAGGTTTTCCAGAGGTCTCTAATGTTTTATAATAGCAGAATTCTATTCTTCAACAACCAACTTTAAGTTGGGCTGAGCATTTAAGAAGAGAGAAGAAAATTTTCCTTCTTTGATTTTTTGCCAGGCACAGGCAGCCACCATAGCTGCATTATCGGTGCAAAGTTCTAAAGAAGGAAAGAATATCTCTACATCA
Organism: Candidatus Aerophobota bacterium; assembly: GCA_021163155.1. Lineage (GTDB taxonomy): Bacteria > Aerophobota > Aerophobia > Aerophobales > JAGGXI01 > JAGGXI01. Next base: position 8,566 of record JAGGXI010000098.1, on the reverse strand, counting down.
GAGGGAATTTTATTCCTCAAAAATGAGCGAAGGAAAAGATTTGAGGAAACTCCTCCCCCCAAGATTACTTTTTTTGTACCTTTAAGGGAAATTGCCTTTAATACTCTTTCAGTGAGTATCTGAGCTGCCTTCATCTGAAAGCTTGCAGCAATGTCTTCTTTAGGCACAAGGCCTCCTCTTTTTTTTATCTCTTTCACATAATATAATATGGCTGTCTTTATTCCACTAAAACTGAAGTCAAGGGTATTACTTTTAAAATGAACTGAGGGTAGATTTATAGCTTCAGGGTCTCCTTTTTTAGCTGCCTTTTCTATTATAGGCCCTCCTGGATATCCTAATTCGAGAATCTTGGCTACCTTGTCAAAAGCTTCTCCTATAGCATCATCTCTTGTTGTACCTAATGTTTCATATTTTCTCTTTTTGGATAGGTAAACCAGTTCTGTATGACCGCCAGAAATAACTAATCCTATTAAGGGAGGCGAAAGAGAAGGATAACAGAGAAAATTAGCATAAAGATGTGCCTCTAAGTGATTAATGCCTATAAATGGTAGCCCCCGAGCATAGGATATTCCCTTAGCTACATTTAATCCTACTAAAAGTGAGCCTAAAAGACCGGGCCCAAAAGTTGCTGCAATAGCATCTATATCTTGTAATCCTATATTAGCTTTTTTTAAAGATTCTTTTATGACGGGAATTATCATTTCTATATGTTTTCTCGAAGCTATTTCCGGAACTATTCCTCCAAACTTTTTATGTATCTCTACTTGAGAGGAGACTACATTGGAAAGAATCTTTTCCCCATCCTTTACTATAGCTGCCGATGTCTCATCGCAAGATGTCTCTATTCCAAGAATAAGCATTCATATCCTCATAAGATACTACTTGAGATTTCTGAAAAAGTCAGAAATCTCTATAAATCTGTGTAATCAGAGGCCTCTGGAGGTCTTTCAGAGGTCTCTACTTGAATTTTATTACTTTTTAATTTTATTTATCCTACACTATTTCTACTTTTCTGTCTATTTATTTTAGTTGACATTTAGCGTTTTCCCTCTATCTTGATAGAATACCTAATAATCTTTAACCCGGATTCGGCAATTTGAATAATAACCATTAAGTTTATCCTAAAATATTCTTCTGAGTCTAATTTTTATGAAAATTAAATTTTTTAAAGCTTTTTAGTAATAAAAAATGCTTTCCTTTTTTGGGTAGGAGCGACTTCAGTCGCCCTTTGCAAAACAAGAGCTAAAGTCTATCGGGAGGCTAAAGCCTCCCCTACCCAGGCCAAGCACTCTCACAGTTTGCCGAATCCGGGTTTAGCAAAGGAGAAAACGTTGTTTTCAAGAAAAAAATTTATTCTTTTAGTTCTCTTAATTTTAGTCATTTTTTTAATTATTTTTGTTCCGTTAATCTTAAAAGTAAATGAAGGGCAGAGAGCTAATCTATCCAAACATACTGAAATAATTATGGATACAACAGTAGAGATTACTACTATTCCTTTTGATGAAAAAGCAGTTAGGGAGGCTTTTAATGTAATTAAAGAGACAAATAATTTAATGGATGACTACAAAAGAGATAGTGAAGTTTATATTCTTAATCGTCAAGGAGAGAATAGAGTTTCTCCCTTTACATTAGAAGTTGTTAAAAAAGCAATAAATTTTTCTAAATTAACTGGGGGAGCCTTTGATATTACCTGCAAACCTTTGGTTGATTTATGGAGAAGAGCAGGAAAAGAAAAGAGGCTCCCTTCACCACAAGAGATAAAAGAAGCTCTGTTTCTGGTTAACTATAAGAATATAATTTTAGAAGATAATTTAATCAAGTTTAAGAAAAAGGGGATGGGAATTGATTTAGGGGGAATTGCTAAGGGATATGCTGTGGATAAAGCTATAGAAATTTTAAGAAAAGAGGGAATAAATAAAGCTCTTGTCAATGCAGGAGGAGATTTGTATGCTTTAGGGAGAGGCCCGCAAGATAAAAAATGGCGGATAGGTATACAGGACCCCAGACATAAAGGAAAAATAGTAAGAATTATAAAAGTGGAGGATAAAGCTGTAGCTACTTCAGGAGATTATGAGAGATATTTTTTAATTAATGGGCAAAGACATTCTCATATTGTTAATCCTCATACAGGAATGACTGTAGAAAATATACCTATGAGTGTAACTATTATTGCTTCTGATACTACCACTGCCGATGCCTTAGCTACAGGAGTTTTTGTATTGGGCCCCTACAAGGGAATGGATTTAATAAATTCTCTTTCCAATATAGAGGGGATGATTATCAGTGAGACAAGTGAAGGAATGGAAATAGTCACCTCTCGAGGATGGATGCAATTTCAGGCTAGCGATTTCTGAAAAAGTCAGAAATCTCTGAAAATCAGTGTAATCATCTTTAAGAATCTGCGTAATCAAGAAACCATGCAGGTTTTTCAAAGGTTTCTACTGAATAATATATCAGGAGATAAGGATGAAGATTGCGCTTCATATATGTTGTGGAGTCTGTGCGGCAGGAGCAGTGAAAAAATTAAAAGAGGAAGGGCACCAGGTTTTCGGGTTTTTCTATAATCCCAATATTTATCCTGAAGAAGAGTATCAAAAAAGGCTAAAAGCTACTTATAAAGTAGCTCATGAATTGCATTTCCCATTAGAAATAGGTATTTATGATTCAAAAGAGTGGTTTAAGGAGACTGAGCATTTTAAACAAGAACCTGAAGGAGGAAAGAGATGCGAGGTCTGTTTTAAAATTAGGCTAAAAAATACCTATCATTATATGATTAATTCCGGATTGGACGCTTTTACTACCACTTTAACTATAAGTCCTTACAAAAGGGCAGAGGTAATTAATAAAATAGGTCGGGAGATTGGTAGAGATAGATTTTTGGTGAGAAATTTTAAGAAAAGAGAAGGATTTAAAATAGCTATCCAATTAGCTAAGCAATGGCATCTTTATCAACAGAACTACTGCGGTTGTATCTATAGTATGTCAAGGGAAAGCAGGAGTAGAGGATTAAAGGGAAAATAGTGAGACGTAAGAGGCAAAGGGAAAACCAGGATTAGAGGATTAGAGGTGAAATAAAAATTTAGTAGGTGTAAATAAAATGCTTGATTTTGGAGTTAGTGAGGAAAAACAGAGAACTTTGAAAGAGAAGATGCAAAAGTTTGACGTGCGTAAAGAAGACATAATTGAGAAGTTCATTCATGCAAGAGGGCCAGGAGGACAGAATGTCAACAAGGTGGCTACCTGTGTTTATTTAAAACACCTTCCTACAGGCTTTGAGGTTAAGATGCAAAAGACTCGTTCTCAGGCTTTAAATCGTTTTTTAGCCAGACAGGAGTTGGTACGTAAAATTGAAAATTATGTACTTGGAAAGCAAAGCGAGGAAGAGAAATGCCGAGAGAAGATTCGAAGAAAAAAGCGAAGGCGCTCAAGGAGAGCTAAGAAGAGAATACTCGAACAAAAGAGACTTCAATCCCGCAAGAAAGAACTTCGGATAAAACCAGATACAGATAAGGAGATTTAAACCCGTATTCGGCAATTTGAATAATGACCATTAAATTTATCCTAAAATATTGTTCTGAGTCTAATCTTCATGAAAATTAAATTTTTTTAGGAGCAAAAAATATTTTTCTTTTTTGGGTAGGGGCAACTTCAGTCGCCCTTTGCAAAACAAGAGCTAAAGTCTGTTGGGAGGCTAAAGCCTCCCCTACCCAGGCCAGGTACTCTAACAGTTTGCCGAATCTGGGTTAAACAATCTTTGATTTTTTGTAATTTTATGGTATATATAATAAGAGAAACACCTTGAAGGGAGCAAAAATGCGGAAAAGATTAACCTCTGCCAAAAGAAAAAATGGGAAGAAACCAACATGGAAAAATATAAAATCATTTATAAGAAAAATTTTATGGATTAATGACTCTCCCAAAAAGATTGCTCTGGGAGTTGCCATTGGAATCTTCTGGGGGATTATGCCTACCTTTGGGTCTGCTATACTTTTTTCTTTACCGACAGCTCTACTTCTAAAAGCGAATAGAACCGCTGCTATCTTAGCCACCTTTGTTGCTAATCCTTTGACTGCTCCCTTTTTTTATGCTTTTGGTTATAAGATTGGTCAGTTGATCCTCGGGCATACTTACTTTTCGTTTTCCTGGGAATTTCTTACAAAGGCTGAGAATTTATTAAATGTTGGTAAATCTCTTTTAATAGGAGATTTTGTTTTAGCTATTATTATAGCCCTGGGTACTTATGGGTTAGTTCTAGTTATAATTACTAAATATAAAAGCAAAAAGGCTTCTAAACAATCTGGGCTGTGATAAGAATATTTTAAAGGGGTAGTTCCTCTTGCTTATAGTCTTCTTTCCCCCCCATATATTTGTAGAGAAGATGGGTAGCTTTTCTTCCTTGAGACGTTCTCTCAATTAATCCTTCTCTAACTAAATAAGGTTCATACACCTCTTCTATAGTTTCCGGCTCCTCATTAACAACCATAGCTATTGTCTTAAGTCCTACAGGTCCTCCATTGAATTTATAAAGAATTGTATGCAAGATTTTTCTATCCATACTGTCCAATCCTTTATTATCCACTTCCAGCATATTTAATGCAAGGTTTACAGTTTTTTTTGTTATAGTTCCTTCACCTTTTACCTGAGCGTAATCTCTAATTCTTCTAAGGAGTCTGTTAGCTATTCTGGGAGTTTCTCGAGAACGTCGGGCAATTTCCCATGCCCCTTCCTCATCAATTTTTATCTTTAAAATATTACTGGAGCGAAGAACAATATGATACAAATCCTCTTCTTCATAAAAATCCAATCTACTTACTACTCCAAATCTGCTTCGTAAGGGAGAGGTAAGAAGTCCAGCTCGCGTAGTAGCGCCTATTAAAGTAAAATGTGCCAGGGGTAATTTCAAAGAATGAGCATGGATGCCTTTTCCTAAAATTATATCTATCTCAAAATCTTCCATTGCTGAGTAAAGCACTTCCTCTGCTTGAGAAGGGAGACGATGGATTTCATCTATAAAGAGCACATCTTTATTCTGAAATTCTGCATTGGTAAGAATCTTGGCTAATTCTCCTGGTTTGTTAATCGCTGAACCACTGGTTGATTGGATTCTACTTCCTATCTCGTTGGCAATAATATGAGCTAAAGTTGTCTTTCCTAATCCTGGTGGTCCATAAAGAAGAGTATGATCCAGGCTCTCGTTCCGTTTTTTAGCTGCCTGGATAAAAATATTTAGATTTTCTTTAACTTTATTCTGCCCTATAAATTCTTGCATCTTTTGAGGTCGAAGAGTAAGTTCAACTTTACTATCCTCTTCCTGTAAATTGGGTGTAGTAATATCTTTTATCATTGTTTTCTTATATATACCTCAAGGCTTCTTTTATTAATTGAGCTAAATCGGTTTTATCTTTACAAGAGGATAAAGCCTGTTCTACCGCTCCTCGGGCTTCTTTATGAGTATATCCTAATGATATAAGACCCGATAAGGCATCTTCCATTAATGTTTCTTCAACTGATTTTACTTTCTCTTCTAATACTATTTTTCCACTGAGTTCTAAAATTAGCCTTTGGGCTGTCTTTTTCCCGATGCCAGAGACATTAGTTAAAGTAGATAGGCTTCCCTCTTTTATTGCTTTTTTAAATTCAAAAAGAGAATTTTTGGATAAAATTCGAAGAGCTGTTTTAGGACCAATCTTAGAAACGGAAATAAGAAGAAGAAAAAAATCTCTCTCTTCTTCATTAAGAAAACCATATAATGATATCTTATCCTCATACAAATGGACATAAGTATAGATTTTAACCTCTTTTCCTTCTTCGGGAAGGGTTTCATAGCTGGACAGGGGTAAGTTGACTTTGTATCCCACTCCTCTTACTTCTACGAGAACAAGACCGGGAGATTTATGTTGGAGAACTCCTTTAAGATAATAAAACATATTCTTTCCCTTTATTTCGGTAAAACGATGTGGAGCAATTTAAGAGATATTTAGATGGTATAATACTTTAGTAGTTTGTCAACCAACTTTTGCTTGAAATCCGTAATATTTGCATTAATAACGATCTATGTAATAAGAGAAAGATTAATTTCAAAATCACAGATTCCACATTTAGGATATGGTTACCTTTGCAGCATCTGAGTTTGCGCTACAAAGGACGGTAACCGCAACTTTTAAGTTGCGCTGTTTTGCGCAGGCTCTGAGCCTGCGGCTACCATTATTTTGTGCAAAAATTGGTTGACAAGAGAACTTTGTTTCTCTATTATCAAGAAAAGCGGGAGAAAAAATGAAAAGAAGAATACCCATCTTTATTCAAATCTTCCTCTTCTTTTTACTATTCATAATAGTAGGAAAAGGAAATGCTTATTCTATTAAAGTAGGAGAAAAATTAATCTATAGGGCAACTTTAGGAGGTTTTTATATAGGGAAAGGATTACTTCAAATAAAACAGATAACCCAAATAAAGGGAAAGTCTGTCTATCATTTTATCTCCGAAACAAAAAGCTCAGACTTTGTCTCTCTACTTTATCCTCTTGATGATAGAATGGAAAGCTTTGCCGACGTTGAAACTCTCTACTCACACCAATTAATAATTTATTACCAGGAAGGATATCTCAGGAAGAACAAAATCGTTGTAGATATAGATTTAGAGAAAGGAACAGCTTTAACTGAGGAAAAAGAAGGGAAGAAAAGAAAATGGAAAAAAGAATTTTCGCTTCCTCTTTTTGATACAGTATCTTTAATTTACTGGCTTAGATTACAAAAATTAGAAGTAGGTAAAGTTTTTTCTTTCTCTTTAATTGAAGGAAGCAAAGTAAGAAAAATAAAAATTAAAGTAATAAAAGAAGAAAAAATCAGCATTTTGGAAGATACATATTCTGCTATTTTATGTTCAGAAATAGATTCAAATAATAAGGCAAAAAATAGAGATATCTGGTTTTCCACTACCGATGAGCATCTTCCTTTAAAACTTCAGACAAAAATATCTCTGGGAACTTTAACTTTACACTTAATCAACAAGTGAATGGGATGATGAGAAAATGGGTAAATGAGTGGAGGAGGGCAATTCTTCTCATTATCTTTATGCGTTAGCATCTACTCTTTTCCTCATCTACTCATTCACTCATCAACCCATCTACCCAAGGTTAAAAAAGTCGTGCTTCAATTCCCAGAGAAAGCAGAGGATGAGGGAAAGAGTAATCCTTCCAAAGCTTAAAATCATTTCGTTCCCATTGGATAAATCCTTCTACATCTCTTCCTATCTTTTTAGCAATAGTTAATCTCTCTTTATAACAGGTAGAAAGTTTCTCTTCGTTATTTTCCTTATCCAGCTCATTTGTCCATCTTTTTCCTATCATTTCCCCTCCTATTTCAATCCGCCAACCTGCCTGGTTCCATCTAAACCAAAGTGCCCCTGAATTTTCAGGATAATAGGGAATAACCTTATCTTTATCTTCAGTATTTTTGATACCTTGATAAGTATATACAAACTCCTGCTCAAATGCTTCGCTAAATCTATGTAAAATACTTATCTCTCCTCCTTGAAGAAGAATATCTCTAATAATCGGTTTAGTAAACCCACTATCTTCGCCATTCCAGATAACATCTTCCCCTTTTCTATGGAAGCCTCTTAGTAGAAAGTCTGTCTCTTTGGAAGGGCTATATTTTACATTTATTTCATAATTCCAGACTCTTACAGGAGAGATATCTTCATTTATTTTAATATAATCATAAGGAAGATATAAATCAGCAAATCGAGGGAGAAAAGCCTCCTTTTCTCCTATTATCTGGAAGCTTAACATAGGAGATGTCTGATAGAAAGCTTTAAGAGAGGGTAAAAATTCTCCTCCTTTCTTCTCCATCCATTTAACTTTTCCTCCTATATCCAGGCTCAGTCTTTTCTCTTTTTCGCTCAGGAGAGTAACTACCCCCTTTGCCCCTAGATATGTTTCACTTTTTTCCGTAAAATCCTCCCAATTAGCTCCTGCTCCTATAGTTAAAGGACTTTTCTTCATCTTTAGTCCCATCTGAACTCCCAGAAGATTATTATCATAGTTTTCCTCAGGGTCATTTAAAGTTGCTTTTTCCACTAAACCTTTGATGCTAAAGGTATTACTCTTACCCTTTAAACTCCAATCTCCTTTTAGACCAATTTTAGTCTTTTCCCTTTTTTCTTCGTTGGGTAAATCGATTCTTTCTTTCTCCCCTTTCAAACTAACAAGCATCTTCCTTTTTTTTGAGGAATTCCAGATGATATCTACATCTCCCTTATCTATCTCCTTACCTAAATTAATCTCTTCTTTGTATTTAACCCACTGGTCATAGAAAGTCCTTTCCAAATTTAGAAAATGGGCAGTGCCCTTCTCTTCTCTTCCATAATTTAATCGGTAGGCAAAGCCACTATTTTCATCTACAGATGTAAAAAAGTGAAGATAAGGAAGAGAGGACTTCTTTAAAGCAAGATAGCTTCTCTTTCCTAAAGGAGAAATTATAGGAGAGAGAATTAACTCTTTTTCCCCCTCATATTGGATAGAAGGAAGAGTCTTTTCTCTTATATGTATAGAAGGAGAATAATTAGC
>JAGGXI010000024.1 GCA_021163155.1 Candidatus Aerophobota bacterium | reverse complement strand
ATAGTCTTCCCATTGGTGAGATACTGTCACGGGTTTTAACCATCTATTCAATAGCTGGGGAATGTATCGTTCCCTAAATCCTTTTATATGAAAATGAGAATCTGAGTCGCTCAATGATTTTATAAGCTCCCTAAGAACTTTCTCTATTGAAAATTCTTCATATCGGGGCGGTAGCCAGAAAAACATCTTCCCCTGATTATCTTTTGTTTCTGGAACAAATGTTACCTGCAGTTTATCAGTATTTATCCTTACTTTACTCATTTTCATTTTTAATTACATCACTTTCTTACAAAAGGTAATAATATCACGGGGATAAAATATGTATTACTTTGAAAACTCAGTTTATCCAGGGTCACTATGATATTATAATCAATTCTATCAGCGTAATTCTTATTGAAATAGGAATATTAGTGTTTCTCTGAAATTTTAACACTATCCTTAAGGCTTTCGGTGAAAATGCGCAGTTGTTTTTCTGGAGATAGCCTTGTCTTTATACTCATTTGAAACCTCCTTCTTTTATTATACTTATTTTTGAGGAGATCTCAAACCAAAGTCATAACAAATTAATTTCTTTTTTAGTCCCCTAAGGTCTGAAACATTTCAAAATAGATATTATCTTCAGAAAAAGTTAAAGAGAGATGGTTGTACACAAAATTCTCTACTATACTACAGTCCATTCCTTCATCTGCAATTACTTCTTTACGTCTTTCTAAAACTTTGAACCTGGATAGGGGCGACTTCAGTCGCCCTTTACAAAACAAGAACTATTTGATTTTTTCTTTTTTTCTATAAACCATTCCCTGAAAAATTGCGATTATCTCGCCATTTTCGTTAGTAATATGAACTGTATAAGTAGCAAGCTTTGGATTTATCGAGATCTCTTTTGCTTCAGCAATCAAAGTACCTCTTGTGGCCGCCTTCAGGTAAGAAATATTTGTATTGATGTTCACAGCAATATTTCCGTGTGAATTCGATGCGGCAGCAAGAACTAAATCTGCTAAAGTAAATATCGCCCCACCTTGAACGGTGTTGATACCATTTAAGTGATAGTTTTTAATTTCCATTTTAGCCTTTGCTCTTCCCTTTGAAACTTCTAATAACTCTATACCTACATATTCTGCAAACTTATCATTCTTTAAAAATTTTTTGATGTTTTCCATTTTTTGCCCTTTCCAGGTGTATAAATTAACCCCTATCTATGCGTCTTTTGCATTTGCTCCTTCTTCTTTATAAGTGCTTATTAACAAACATTTTTATTTTACAAACTTATAACGAATATTAATAGTTAAGCACTCTATTTATTTGTCTTGCAATATTGAGCATTTTGCGTCAACCTTTGCGTCAACCTTTGCGTCAACCTACTTAATAACATAGTATACAGCTTTACCAGAGCCTTTCGGCTTAATTAAATTCAGTTCAATTAATTTCTTTATCTCTTTATAAGCCGCCTGGCGAGAAATTTTAAACATCTTTTGAATTTCACCACTTGTTAGCCTCCCATTCTTGTAGATATGCTCAACAATTTTCATCTGTCTATCTGTAAGAGCAATTTGTCCCCTTATAACCTTTTTACGTCTTTCCAGCGAAAGTTGTAGCACTCTTTCCTTAACTTTTGATATAGAGATAAAACCCCCCTCTGTAAAGTATTCAAGCCAGTTCGTTATATCAAGAGTTTTTTGATCAACCGATTTTAAAGCATTGTAATATAAAGCTCTATCGCTATCGTAATAATCATCCAACGCAAAAAATCTTTTTATATCAAACTTTTTTAAATAAAGAATAAGGGTTGCCAGAGCTCTGGCTGTCCTACCATTGCCGTCAACAAAGGGATGGATTCTTACAAATTCATAATGAGAAATCCCAGCAATAATAACAGGATGCAGTAGCTGAGCCTCCTTAGAATTGAGCCATTCAACAAATTTTTTCATTAAATCCGCCACCTCTTTAGGAGCGGGGGGAAGAAAAATTACCTTTCCTGTGATTCTATTTCCCACATATACCTGAATATTACGATATTCCCCTTCATAGGATAAATTATCCAACGTGTTTTTTGTAATATCTTTGTGGAGTTTCAAAATAAATTTTTCTGTAATTTTTCCATTTTCCTGGTAGTTATCTATATTTTCCAAAACACTTAGATAATTAAGAACCTCTTGCTTTGCCTTCCTTGCCGCCGTAAGCTCTCTCCCTTGAGCAAGCTTGCTGACTTCTTCAAGGCTTAGTGGATTTCCCTCTATTGCTGTAGAGGCATGAGTTGCCCTTATCAATGCTTCTTTTCTTAAAGAAATTTCCCATTTCGGTACAATATACGCATTGAGAATAACCTCTCTTGCAGATGTAATCTCAACAAGATTATTGACTATTCTATGGGTGTATTTAAAGTTTGGCTTAAACATGAATAATGACTCCTTTGATCTTTATCCCTTCCTTATTTTAACAAATCTATTTTCTACAAGTTCAACTACTGCCTGATAGAGGACCTGAGATTGTTTCCTTTCCCTGGGAAAAAGAGGATATGATTACCTTTGTAGCATCTGAGTTTGCGCTACAAAGGATGGTAGCCGCAACCTTTAGGTTGCGTAAAGAAAGATTATTACATGAGAACGCAGGCTCTGAATCTTGCGGCTACCATTTTTTCGTGCAAAAGTTAGCTGACAAAAAAATTTTTTGTTTTATAATATAATCAATCCAACAAATTGGAGGTGGATAGCCCGTAAGGGTTAGCGTGAAGAGGTCTTCAAGTGAAGACCTCTTCTTCTATTTATATAAATATCCTTTGAAATGTTTCAGACCTTATGGGGCTAAAAAAGAAATTAATTTGTTATGACTTTAACTTGAGATCTTTTAGTAAAGTATAGATCCAAATTTTACTCTACTAATTTTATCTTTTAAAATTGAGTTAATAGTTAAGCCCAATTCCTCCTATCTGCTCTCTTCCACCCTTATTTTCCACTTGGAACCGGTTATTTTAAGATAGAAATTTCCTTTTTGATAAAGATAACTTATATCTTTTCCACCCTCCCAAGCTGTAACTGGATTTTCTACTAAATCCTTTCCTACTTCATAAACAGAAACAGAAAATATTCCTTCAGCTTCCCAGGCAATTCGCCAGTTATCTTTTTGAATTACGAAGGATTCGGTTATTTTATCACTATTACCTCTCCATTCCTTGACCAGTTTCCACTCTTCTTCAATCTCCTTCTCTTGGATTTGTTCAGATGTTGAAGATTCAAGGATTTTCTGAGCTTGGTTAAGATAATCTTTTGTTTCTTCTACGTTTCCTTCAAGATAAGAAATCTCAGCTTGATTTAAAAGGATTAAAAATTGTTTCTTCCTATTCTCTGCAGATATTAACTCTGTTACTCCAACTATTAAAATAACTATCACTACTACACACAATGCTTTTTGCATTTATTTCCTCCATATTTATAAATGGCTTCTCCAATTCCATTAATATTTTCAAATCCTAACTTCTCTCTATCCTCCATAAACCACTTTTCCCTCTTCTCTTGCAGCATTTATTATTAATGAATTTCCTTTCTAATATCTTTTAATCTTTCCTACGTTAAATTTTCTTATTATGTCAAATGTTGAGACCTGACCCCCCGTTTTTGATCACTGCCAAATGTTGAGACTCGATCCTTATCTGTTCTTTTATTCATGAGGAGAATAAAGATAAAAGCCAGAGAGGTATATTTTTCCGCAAGGATAGAGATGTATACCTGTCCCGTCGAGAAGTTTAGGGCATATCTCATCAACTTCCCATCCTCCTGCAAATGATTTTCCATCAATCTCGATACTTACGGAGCCCTTCACTCGCTTAATTTTAAGATGATAAACTTCCTCAAGTTGAAAAGGGAAACCTGTAATTTCACTACATTTAACGATTTTTGAACCACTTGGGCCACCTTTAAAAGTTATACTATCATTATTCCCGTCGCCGAAAATAACTTCGTACCGCGAATTAAAGAAAACACCAAAATTAGGTGGAGAGTTCATAAACTTTACCCAGCATTCAATAATTATGTCACCCGGCCACCCTTTCTTACTTGTCCATTCAATGAGAGCATTTTCTGCAGTCAATTCTATTTTCTCATGATGCTCCGAGACTTTTTCTTCTTTCTCTGAAAAAGTCCATTCTTGCACCGGGTAGTATACAACAACACAACGAGTTACTCTATTTTCCGTACCCAAAATGTTTTTTGCCGATAAAATAACATAGTACGGTCTACAGTTAAAGGATCTTATAATATTGTAGTTTACATACAAAAACGTGTCAGATAGCTTTTTTATGTGAGGTTTGTCCTTTATAATTTCATTATCCAGTCTTAAGTTAATACTACTTTCATCTATACCGTAATCGTCCGAAATCTCTGCAGAAACTGTAAGACATTTTTTATCTACAAAAATATAAGGATTGGTCTCACTAGGTTCACGAAGGACAATCCTTGGACGCTTACGCATTAATAATTCAACCTTATCCTCCAGATTTTGAATTTTTCCTGGCAATAATTCAATCTCATTTTGCATTTTTTCAATTGTAGCCTCTATATCTGTTACTCTTTTCTGTAATGGCTTGGGAGTTTTGATTGGTATAACATATGATAATATCGCTTCCGCTGCCAACATTACAATAATTATAGGTATCAGTATCTTCTTTCTATGTGTATATATACCTCTCCATAGAATTACTATACTATTCTTCGTTTTAGGATTTTGAGTAATCCAGTTCACAATGAGTAGAATTATCAAACAGATAAAAACAAATCCCACAAATTTAACTAACCAATGAGGATAGATGATAAAATAAAATACTTTTTGAAAAATTTCACCTATTATTAAAATCAAATCCAAATTTAAAACTCCTTCTAATTCAATAAAACATTAGGATAATTAAATCTGAGTTTATACTGTTTGTCTTCGACATTTTGAGAATTTTTTCGAGATATTATGGATAGGTATGTAATAGTTCTTTTAAAAAACAGCGATGGTTTCTGTTTTTAACCTCAAAAAATGCACATCAAGATTTTTCATCTTCTTCAATCCCCTTATTTTTATAGTATAACATTATCAACCCCATATATCTTCTTACTGAGGGAACAATTCTCCTTGGATTATCCTTCTTATCACAAAAGAGCTGTCTCTCCATAGTTCTTGTAATAGAATTACCGGCGAGGGAAGGATGCAAATCATAAACTTTATAAAGAAAACTCGCATATTTGCTTTCCCCTCGTTGTTCAAAGATTACGGTAAAGAACGGCAGAGTTATGTTAAAGCATATTTCCATAGCCCTCGTTTTTCCTACTGCTTTTGCTGCTGTAAAAATTTGCATGACAGCACGAGAGAAATTCATCGCTGTCTTTTTATCTACTTCTTTTGAGTAGTTTTTAATAATCTTTTTTCCAAAAAGGCTACATAATCCACTTTTCAAAGAATAAAATAATAATCTTGAGATACCCTCTATTCTTTTTTTCGGATAATTCGCCGGCCTTGTGCCCTTATATTGCCATACTGATTTTTCCATTTTTAAGGAAAAATCAAAATCTTTGGGTAGGCCTTCTTTTGATTTTGAAAAACCTGCTCTGTAAAGTAGAGCGTTTTCAATCGTCTTCTGACTATTTAATTTACAAATCTCTGAATAAGGCAGAATCATAGCCAATTCCAGAAACTGAACTTTATTATTCTTATACCCGAGAGCGAGCATAAGTTCTCTATAAAGTGCCTCATCAGGATTAGCGATTTTTAAAAGGTTCTCCATTCGGGTTTTTTTCTGCTTCAATCTTTCTTCCCCTAAGGAATCAAGGAATTTCTCAATTCCTTGAATATCAAGTTTTTCTTGTAAATCTCTGCTAAGTAAATCTTCAACTACCATTGGTAATAGTTCCTACTTTAATGAATCTATTTTGGGAAGTTTAACTACAGCCTGTTAGACTTCAAATTGTTCCTGCTCAGTAGGCCCAAAGCATCAAAAATTATATTAAGAAACTTCGCTTTTTTTCTATCATAGAAGGTCTTGGTGTATCTTCCATTATCTTGGGCCCTTCCCTATATATACCCTGGAGTCTGTAGGCAATAAACCTTTTTTTAGTCTTATTAAGACAAGAAAATTTCATCAACATTAATTTATAAAAATCTCGATTGCATGTGGAGATAATGAACTGATGCCCAAGACCTGCTAATCCTAAGATAAGATCTAAAAATGCATAAGAGTTCAGGTCATCCATATTTTGTACTGGATCGTCTATAAGAATGGCCCTAAACCGAGACCATCCTTGTTCAATGGCAGAAGCCAAGAATATACTTATAGCAAGAGTGTTTAGTTGAGCTTCGCTAAAAACATGCGAAGGAGGAATTTCGACTACTTTTCCAGTATTTTGGGGGGAAATAAATGATGTTTTAGAGATGATTTTTAATTCTTCTCGCTTAAATGATATTTCTATATCTCCTAACAAAGGGTGCGCATTTAATCTGTGATAAATTAGATTTATGGTGGGCCTAAAACAATCAAAATGCCTTTGTTCCTGTAATCTTCTTTTTTGAGAAGTTTCTCTTTTTAGGTCCTCTAATCTTTTTCGCCATCTTCTCATATTTTCCAATTCTCCTTTCGATTTTTTATTCCTGTTTCCTATCGTGGATATTTCCATACGCAAGCTCTGAAGATTCTTCTTTAAGACACCTAAAGTAATTGTTTTCTTTAAATCATCCGCTTTTCTCTTAAGAGATGAATATAATTGATACCTTCTCTTACTTTCCGTTTTTAATTCCTGTATTCTCTTTAGAATCTCCGCCAGAGATTTTCCTTCTGCTTCTGCGACATAAGGTCTTACTCCCTTTATAAAATCACTCTGCAATGCACAAAGCTCCTGTAATTTGCTTTTTGACATAGAAATTTTTTTGAAAATGTCTTCTTCTTTCAGGTTGATTTGGACAAGCCCATTGCGCAGGTTTTTTAGTTCATTTTCCAAGGCTTTTTCTCTATCAGTCTGGATTAGTAGTTTTGTCGAATATTCTTCCTTGTTTTTCTTTAAAACCGATATTTTCTCATCTACCAATTCAACTAAGTCTCTATTCGTCATTTCTTTTCTCATATTTTCAATCGTTTGATTCAGATTGTCAAAATTTTCTCTAAGTTTCTTAGAGGATTTCTTTAATCCAGCTAATTCCTCATTTAAACTGTTGTATTTCTTCTTTGCATTACTAAGATTCTCTTCTAGTTTTGTTTTAGTCTTATAGACAATTCTTATCTCCTCTTTAAGTTTGTCTCTAATTTGCTCCAGTGATTTCCTTTCGGGCATTGATTTATCTTCTATTTTGATAATAGTGTAACTAAAGGGTAAAAATTGTACTTGTTCCTCCCAAGATTCTATGTTAGATTCAATTTCTCTTTTCTTCAAGAGAAGTAATTCTCGCTGGTTTTTTAATTCATTAATTTTGGATGTTTGTTGGGCAATCTTAAGTTCAATTTCGTTTTTACTTGCTTTGAATTCTTTTTCTTTCCTTATCAGAATCCTTAATGATTCAGGTAATTCATTAATTTGTTTATCAACGTTTGCTAACAAAATTTGAATATCATCCCATTTGTGTCCACAAAATGGACACTTGGAAGAATCGATATATTCTCTCAGCCTGCCGATAAGCTGCATTCTTTGATTATATTTTTTCTTTTGCAAATTTATCTGGGCCTCTACCTTTTTTATTTTATCATTTAGATTATCTAATTCTTTAGACATTTTCTCCTTAGTTTCTTGCGTCTGTTGCATTTGGGTATATAAATCATCAATTTTTCTAATCATAATTTTCCGTCGATTGATATAATCTTTCCATTCGTCAACAGAACCCAAAATAGACTCGATAACTTTAATTAATTTTTCTATTTTATTAAGTTGATTTTTGTTATTTTGAAGTTTTTCTACACTTATCTCTTCCTTTTCCACAACTTTATTAATCTTTCCAGTAATTTCTCTTTCTCTAGCGTAAGTCTTTTTAAATTCCTTACTTACTTCTTCTAATCTTTCATTACTACCTTCATAAAAAGGTTTCATCCTTATTAGCCAATCAATATCATCTATAAAAATCTGTAATTTTTTTCTCTCTTTTTCTATATTAAGTAATCCTTGCTCTTTCTTGGTAATTTCCGATCCGATAGCCTGTTTTTGTTTATCAATTTTTTCTTTTTTCTTAGTTAAAACATCCACTAAACTCTTAATTCCTTTGATTTCTTGCTCTTTTTGTATAGTTATCTCGCCCTGTTCAATTATGCTAATGAAATTATTGAGTTCCTTACGCATAGAATCAACATATTTAGATGAAATTTCAACTATGCTCTCTGCTAATCCTTTTGTCGGATGTCTTATTCTATTTATGAGATCTACCAAGATCGGTAAGCCTGTTATCTTGAGCAACTCTCTTATTTCGTTGAGCAAATTTGCTTCAGAAAGAGAGACAATTGCTTTTGATAGCTGATTATATTCCTTCTCTTTTTCAGTAAATCTTCGCCGTTTCTCACCTATCTGCTCCGAAACATCGCTTATTTTAACCTGCAATTGTTTAATCTCTTTCTCCATCCTATTAATAATATCCCCTACTTTATCCCTAAACCTTACGAAATCCTGGGTCCCAACAATATAGGAGAAAGAGTCATATCTCATTTTGGGATTAGTGTGGGATATGAATTGAGTAAGAGTTTCCTGTTTGAGAATATGTGAAGCCAAAAAACCTTTTCTAAATCTTTCAACCCTTTTTATTAGCGATTTTAATAATTCATTGCCAGTTACTACTGCAATTACGGTTTTATTTGTTACATTTGAATTATCTATTGTTACTTTGCTTTTACCTTTTTCTAAAGGATCCAAAGATCTTTCAATATTTTTAGTTTCTCCATCAACATAAAGTTCTATCTTAATCTTTGCCAGATTTTCTTTGTGGAATAAGTTTACTATTATATCTCTAATTTTAAGATCTATATCTTTTATTGGTTTCTGCAGTCGCTCAACCTGACCTGTTATAGTCCATTCAATAGCATCAAATATGGATGTCTTCCCTGTTCCATTGGGGCCATAAATGACTGCTATATCTGCATCTAGATTCAAAAGAACTTTACTTCCTATCCCTCTAAAATTTTCTATGGTTATCTCTTTTAATTTTCTATCGTGTTGTTCTAAGACTCTTGACTCCTCAGGTAATTGAACAATTTTTCCTGTAACATACTCTCCGTATTCATTACTTAGAATCTTCCTAATAATTTGAGGAGGAGAAATTCGTCCTGCTATATCATTTACTAATTGTTGATCAAATTTTGTTATTGATAAAGCGTCTACAACACCCTTAGGAATTTTGTGCTCAGTAGCCTCTGGAATATCTAAAGGATAAAATGGAAATTTAAGAATATCCTTTTTTAACTTGGATAACGAGGAATCTATAGGAAAAATGAGTTTTCTGCAAACATACTCATCAAAAATAATTCTTTGAATTTCTGTCTCAGAAGGTAGATATTCCTGAGGTAAAGCAAAAATAAGATAAGAGTTATAAGAGAGTATTTTCCGCTTTTCTATTATTTCTTTAACCTTTTCTTGAACTTCGAACCAGTTTTGTTCTAACTCTTTTGATGACTTATAAAATTTGAAAAAGACGTTATATCCAAGATCTGAATGTCGGAAGACCATATCGAATGCACTATGATCGAAAACCTCTATAATCTTAAAGCCTTGGCTTTTGAACTTATTACGAATAAAATCTTTAACTTCTGAGCGGTTCAAGTTTCCTCCTCCATTTTATTTTTATCTCATTACAATTTCTCTCTAAATCGCCTCTTAGTTTATCCAAACTGTAAACATACAAAGAACCAATTCGAGGTGAAGTAAATCTTTCTTGATCGTTAGAGCGAATTGAGAAATATTTATTTTCTTCCTTGACAAGATCGTCACTCTCGCTCCGGTTTCCGGTACAGAGTAAAAGAAGAGTATTTTTAGTCCATTTCATGTTTTGCCATGTATTTTCTCTAAGAAAGTCTTTATATTTTTTCTTCAACTGCCCCGGAGTTCTTTCATTAGCATCATCAAGCAAAGTAATATAAAATTCTAAGTCATTACAAGTAAATAAAGCTGTATGCACTTTTGAAAGAGATTCTTTTTGCAAAACTGTCATGCCCAAAGTTTCAAATATTGTCAGTCCCGAAGCTAAATCTTTTAGTCCTTCACCTTCGTAACTATCCTCCCAAAAATCAGGATTGTTAATTCTCCCCCTGGGGGTTTCATCGTATCCAAGAAACAATAGGTAGGTAATTTCACCCATCCTTGTTTTTTCTATCCCGCTCATAAGCAATTTATCTCGAACCCTTAAATATTTTTCTTTAAGTTCTCTGTTTAGCCTCTTATCATGTTGGCATTTATTCGCAGTCCAACGATTTTTTGGATCACTAAAGGGAAGATCTTCCGGTAAAAAATCAAAGACCCTTTTTTGGAGTCCTTTTATAGTCTTTCCATCTTCAATGGAGCCGTTTTGAGTTATTTTATATACAAAGGCTCTGTCAAAAGGTAACCGGTAAGTACCGGAGGGAATTCCTCCAGTCCAAGGAGGATAATAGATAAAGGTATGGCAGCAAGGACCGTCTTCTCTAAATTGTGCATATTTTATTCTATCTTTCTCAATAATAGAAAAGGTGTCTGGAACAGAGGACATACTCTTATTAAAATCCTGATAGTTACCTCTTTTAAAATGAAATCTGCTTTTACCATATTGATGAGAATCACCGTATTTTTCAGCGCCGCTATTTGCAAATATTAATGCATCGATAATTAAATTTCTTTCTCCTTTCTCTAATAATCTTTTCGCAAAGGTCTGGAACTCGGAGTTATTAGGATTACAATTATGTTGAAGTACAAACATTAAGTCTATCCTTAAAATATTGGAAGTGCCTATTTTTTTTAATTGTGAAAGCATTTCATCCGTTATAGGATTCAACGTTCCCGGTCTTATCGCAATTGCATCGAAACAAATTATTTGAGTAAAGTTCAAAGAATTGGTTTTGAAAAGAAGTAAATATGAGCCTCTGTACTGATTCTGCAGAAGCTGCTCGGGTAGGCTACTCGACATTTTTGGTTGATAATACCTCTTCACATCCCCCTGGTTTGTTTTAATAAAAACAAAAGCGGTATTCACGATGGATGCGTTTATAGTGGCAGGAAGATTCTTGCACTTATTTGGGATATTAGAATCTTTCAAAAGATTACAAAATTTTTTGCCATTTATGTATTCTAACCCACCCATTACTATTATATTCTTTAGTTCTTCGTCTTTCAGTTCTTCCTCGATCACCTCTAACGCCTCTTCTGGTACAGAGAGTTCAGGAAAAATGAGAAAATGAGTATGATTAATATCTGCACTCAAACGATTTTTAACTAAAGAAAATGTATTTCGAATAAGATGAACCTGAAGGGTCCTCTGATGAGCCCTGAACCTGAATCCTTCTTGTGTCTGCTCAAGTTTCCCCTCAAGTAATGGATGAACCATTACGAAACTGATTTTGTTGTTAGGAATTTCAACAGAATCTCCATCTTTTAGATTAATTTCTTCTATATGCAATCCCATTTTTACACACTCCTTGCTTTGACAAGCCTGTTTTTCACAAGCTTTACGACCGCTCGATAGACCTCAAGTTGCTCTTCCTCGGTCAAACCGAGGGCCTCGAAGACAATTTTATCCAAGCCTCTTCGGTCAGGCATAACCTTATCCAGACTTACATTATTGGGATCTATATTAGAATAATCCCTGCTGGGTTTAGGGAGATCGAGCTCCTCATAGAAATTGCCGATCTTTCTAAGGCAAAATGATTTGACTTTCTTATCGGAAGGATCAAATCCTAGCAAATGGGGCAATAGAAGAGGAAGAGATTTCAAATCTTGTCCCAAAAGTCTTATTGCTCCACCTCCTAAGGCTGCTCTTCCATAAATTTCTACAAAGAACCAAGATAAAGTGGAGTTAAGCAGCAGGCATGTCTTTAAAATGTCATTTTCATTATTCACATCGAGCCCTATAAAATTATGCTCGAACGGTAATAAATCTAGATTAAGATGGCATAAATGTTTTGCTCCTCTTATATCAACCCATAGTAATCTTGCGCGGCGTATTTCATATGGAACATCATCAGTAGATTTTATGAAATGTTTAGCATCTTTTTCCGTCAAAATAATCTTATAATAGTCGCGAGGAGTTTTAAAACACGGCAAAAAACCTTTTATAAACGATATTTTATCTCGTGCTTTATAAAATTTTGCATTATTTCCGGTAATTATTCCTGTTTTAGTTTCTGCGATCTCACCCAGCCTCATCAATTTTCCTTTCCCTTTTTCCAATATCTTGAAAAATATATCTGGTGCCCTTAGATATTTTCCTCCCCATTTGCCTCCAATATAGGAAAGGTCTTCGGGTCTTTTAAGTAATGTTTTTTCTTTAGGTAACTCAATGCCGTCTTTAAGAAGCTCCTTTTTAGTTATAGGGAAGACACGAAAATCCTCTGTGGTTTTAATCTTAGAGGACTTCTCTATTTCAACAAGATTATCAGGAGTTAATACTTCCTCAAAAGGCTTTTTGTAGTTGGTAAATTTTACTATATTATCTCTTACTTCCTGCGGTCTCCTTATAGCAACTATTATTGTATTGATATCTGATTGTTTAAATGAACGCTTTGCTTGATTATCCACGATGTAAAGTGGTTCCATATTTTTCAGCAGGAATTCCTGTAAAGATGCTCCATACCCTACATCAAGCCAGGAGTTTGAATTAATGAAACAAAAAATACCGTTTGGCCGAAGTAACGCTAACCCCTGATAATAAAAATAGACATAAAGGTCGCTCTTTTTATTTATCTTTATAAGATTACCCCAGTGTATTCTTACTGAGTTGGCAAGTTTTTCTTTATATAATTTCTTCCTCGCTCTCCATTCCTCTAAGTCTTTATAATCTTCTTTTCTCTCAAGTGGAAAGGTAATCATCTCTTGCCTCACATACGGTGGATTACCAATGACAATGTCAAAGCCGTCTTTCTCAGCGAATATCTCAGTGAAATCAATTTCCCAGAGAAAATAATCCTTTGTTTCTTTCTTCCCAAGACCTTCAAGAGCTTTCTGGAGCTTTTCTTTCTTTATAAATAACTCCTTAATTTTTTGTTTTAGCCTTCGCATTTCTTCTTTAAAAAGGCTTTCTTGCTTTACGGTTGGCTTAACAAATGTCAATTGCTCAGGCTCTCCATATACCTGAACCTCTATTTTTTTAATCTCTCTGTCAATTTTTTTAATTTCATTTTTAACAATACTTTTGAAAAGTTCATTCTCTAAATTTTCTATTTCCTTTTTCCTGTCAAGCCTTGCATTCCTGAAGTATTCCGCCTTTTTATCAATTATTTCGGTCAATTTTTGTTTAATTAATCTTGGGATGTACTTAAATTCTCCTCGTAAAGATAAAGGAATCCCAGCAATTTCCTCAATAAGACTATCGCCTTGGGTTATCTTAAAAGTAAGATTTGGA
Source organism: Candidatus Aerophobota bacterium (assembly GCA_021163155.1). GTDB lineage: Bacteria > Aerophobota > Aerophobia > Aerophobales > JAGGXI01 > JAGGXI01. Next base: position 6,795 of record JAGGXI010000024.1, on the reverse strand, counting down.
AGAAGTGGGTGTTGATAAATATTTCGCCCCATTTTGTCCAGCTCCTTCTCATCTGTATCTATTACTAAAGAAAGCCATAGTCTGAGCTCTCCTATCATTACTGCCCAATCCTTTACATCAACTCCGTAAAGATTTTCTGAGATAATTTTGTTCTTTAAAGCGAATATATTCTCCTCTCTTCCCTCAATCTTCAAAGAGAGGTTATTTTGAATATCCACAAGTACATTCATCATTCCTACCAGAAATGATGCAGAACCCACAGCAGGGTCCACGACTCTAACTTTATCAAGAGCTCTTCTTATTTGCTTCAAATTTGCTTCACCTTCGTATTTTAAAATCGTTTGAGGTTCAAATATTAAAGAAATGAGCTCTTCTTTGGATATTTTGGTCTCTTCAAATAGATACTCAACCAAGGAAAGCCGACACATATAGTCAATCTCTGTTCGTGGAGTATAAAAGATACCTGCTTTGCCCCTCTCCTCTTCAGAGATAAGGGACTCATAAACTTTACCAAGCATCTCAGGATCAACAGCGACTTCTACATCGAGCGGGGTATCTTCACGAATGGTAAAATTGTATCGCTCGAGGAATCCCCTTCTTTTATCATAAGGGTCTATTTCAAATAATAATTCAAAGACTTTATCGGGAACATTAAAACCTATTTTATCAAGCTCATTCTCCGTAAAAAGTCCTCCATTCAAATATGGCATAAGGTCTAACGACTCTTTTATCTCATCAGGAAGGCCAAGGTTGAAATATCTATGTTTTTTGTTGAATGCTTGAAAGAAAAGAGAAGAAAGCCATAAGGAATAAAAAGTATCTTCGTGTTTTTTACACTTTTTGTACTTTACCCATAGGTTCGAAATGTATTTTTTATCCTGAACATAATCCTTCCATTTTAGCCATCCCTTCTTTTCCACAAAATAAAGAAACATTATTCGCGATAATAGTTGCTGAGCAAAAGAGTGAACCTCTTGTGGCGAAGCTTTGTTTTGAGCCGATAGTATGTCTTTTATGAATTTCAGAGCAAACTTATACGCTTCAAAGAACTCTTTAGTGAGTTTTTCCTTATCAAATGCCTTTGACCATTCTTTAAGCCATTTTTGAGGATTATCCTTGAATTCTTCATTATAAAAGAGAGGAGGTAGGTTAAATTCACACAAAGTCCGAAATCTTGTCTCACCAGAAGTCCAGTTAAAAGTTGAAAGTTTTGCCTTCTGATATTTTTTACCTTTGAAGTGAGCAAAGGTAAAATCTTTATAATTATAAGTGCAGATAAAGAGCAAATTTTCAATTTCCCAGGTAGGCATAGTAGATGATAATTTTCGTCGGTAAGGGACAAGGCCGTGAAGAATTAGCCTCAGAAAAGTAATATATACTTTAGGAATGTTTAATTCAAGAAGGAAGATACCCCAGGGCTGATTTCTCACTACAGGAATCAACTGGTAAATTGTATCTCCAGTAAATCTATTTATCTGCTTCCCATCGATTTTCAATTCCTCAGGCAGATATTCATAGGTCAACGATTCCTTAGAAACTTCTCTAATGGGCCAATTTAGCTTCTCTTGCAAAAAATCCCTAAAACCTCCAAAATCCCTAAAATTCAAATCCTCTGGCCTAATAGTTACCATCAGCATACCTCCATCCAACATAAAAGAGTTGGCTTATAATTCTGCGGGGCTTGCAGAGCCCTCAAATAGGTATTCTTAATATACCTTTCTATATTTTTTCTCTGTTCAGCCAGCTCCTCTGGTGAAACTATCGTTGCTCTTGGAGTATCTGGCAAACATTGAATCTTCTCATAGATGCTTTCAACTTCTTCTAATATTTTTTCTGCAGCAGATCCACGAAAATACCACCTCACCTCCTGGGGCTTACCTTCCTCTATCGGTGGAAATTTGTAACAGCAAAAAAGGCCTTTGCAAGATTCAGAAACAGCTCGTTTGCCACTGAAAAGCCTTAATGGAAGATACGGAAGATTTTTATAAAGGTCGGGATGCTCTCTTGCAATTTTGTTCAATTCTAATCTCAATTTTTCTTCAACGCTATGCCGTCCTTCATAGCGTTCATTAAAAAGTTTCAAAGTTTCAACCGGGTCATCAGGTCTAATAAGTGGCGCCTCAAGACCGAGGGTTTTATTTATGCGAGTAACTTTGCCTGTAATCTTTTTCATTAGGTGAAGTAGGTCTTCGAGCTCATTTGGAGGCAAGAAATTATAAAAGTAAACTTTATCGTGATGGATAGGTTTCGTTAAATCAATTCTTCTATCAACCCTTCCAATCCGTTGCATTAAGCGAACCGGATTCCAGTGTAGATCATAATTTATAACGATATTTGCATCCTGTAGATTTAAACTTTCAGAGAGAACATCAGTGCTTATCAATATGCGAACAGGTTCATATTTCCTATCTAGGCCAACATAATCCTGCAGTTCCTCATCAGAACAATTGTAATAGGGAGCAAAGCGTTTTATGATTTTCTCTCTGTCAATGTTGCGTGTGCTATCCAATTCCTCAACATTTGTAAATTTATATCTATCTTTTAACTGCTTGAATAAGTATCGTGCAGTATCACGGAATTCGGTGAAGATAACAACTTTTTGGTTTTTCAAGATATCTTCATTTTGTAAATGAGTAGCAAGTTTTCTCAGTTTATCATCGGTTTTAGGTGATAAATGCTCATATACTTTGGAAAGTATTGTTACAATTTGAGTCATATCATCGAGAACTAATGAAATAAGTTTATCAATTTTGTATTCACTTTCCTCAAGTTTTTCAGGAATATTTGGAACTTCATCTTCCTCCTCTGATTCTTCTTCAAGGTCGAATCGCTCCAAGCGATGCTTTTTAACTACTTTCCACTGGTTTATATATTCCACCTCCCACATTTTTATAAGTTTCGGACGATGAACCTTTGCGAACTGAAACATTTTGAACAAAAGTCCCTCTAAACTCGCCTCAAATGCCTTATATGAGCTCTCCAGCCTTTTCAACAATAAGGTTCTGATAAGCCCGATAACTTGCTTTTCTCTACGTTCAATGCTTTCATCCTTTTTCCTCTTTCGGTAGGCCTCTGGATTATAAATTGCAAGTGTAAGAAGAGGTTCCTTCCTGCCAAAAGCTGATTTTATATCACCATAAAGACCTCGATAAACTTTTGATAAGAAATATTCAACTATTTTCGGCGGCTGACGCTCGGGGAAAAATGGAACTTTATCATTCTCTGTTTCTAAAGATTTAACAAAAGCACGACTTCGCTGGATGAGGATGGCTTTAAGAAGCTTATCAGTTCTCAGGAAATCGGTCGACACTGCCTTTGCTTGAATATCGCCGAATTCAATTTCTCTTTCCATTTTTTCCTCTGCTTCTTTGAAATGACTCCTTAGGTCTCGAATGCCAATAGATTCAAAATAACTCCAACGATTTCTTGCAAAGTAATTAATCAGATGGAAAAGATCGTAAAGAGAATTATTAATTGGAGTAGCAGTGATAAAATAAACAATTTTCTCTTTGCAAAGCTCGTAGAGTTTTTTACTGCGTGCTATTCCTGAATTACGGAAATGATGCGCTTCATCAACAATAATAACATCGGTATCCTTCTTCATTTCTTCGAATGCTTCGTTTGGGATAGCTCTGGTCTCCTCTCGCCCAAAATCAGTGTGATTATATATACGAAATGTTTGTTGATAAACATACCTTCTATGAGGCCTTAAATATTTTTTAATGAATCTTTCCCAAACGCTTTTTCGACTTGATTTTGGTACTATCAGTAAAACTCTTTTGCCGAGATGAAGATAATATTCTAAAAGCATAAGCCCAATAAAGGTCTTACCCAAGCCAACGCTATCGCATATTAATGCACCTCCCCAAGTCTCGGCAATTTTTAAGGCTTGATGATAACCGTCTTTCTGGTATTTATCAAGAATCGGATAAATTACCGACTCTTTCTCCTCCCATTCTAATGGTGTTTTCTCCCGGCCCAAGAAATACTCATAAAGAGCTTTTGCATATACTTCAAAGGGAAGATACAATTTCAAATGAGGAATAATCACTCTCAATATTTCAGGATTTATCAACTCCTCAGATTCAGACCATATTTCTGAAAACCACATTTTCACAGCTTCTACCTGATTCTTTTCTTGTGTAAAAATATTGAGCTCCAGGTTTTTCGTAAGACCAGGTCGAGTGAAATTACTTGAGCCGACTATTGCATAATCAGGGGATTTTAATGCTTCATTTCTCACTAGATATGTCTTTGGATGAAATTTCGCCCGGGTATAAATCTTTATTCGAATCTTTTTGTTATCCAGGGCATCTCTAATTGCATCAAGCCCCTTAAGTGTATCATCTCGCTCCTTCTCTACTTCTATACTCTCATTACATTGCCTCTTTATGCTTTCGACCAATTCTCGTCTTGTTCTTTTTGAAGTTTCATCGCCAAGAATAATTCGTAAATTCTTAAGATGTTGCCAGGAGCCTTGTAAAGAAATGAGCGAGCCAATTTCAAAATAACCAGTGGCAATATCTAAGGAAATAGCCTGAGAGAGCAGACTCCTTAGCAAGGCAAGCAAGGTGTTTTCTCCTCGATTATCAACTACTATTTTAGAAGTTGAACCTATTTTATTCATTGTTCACAACCTTTGTATAATCTTTTATGTAATTCTTAACTAAACTTACTGCGCTAAAGATGGTTTTATCCCTCATAAACTACTTCTCCTCCTTTGGCAAACTCAACAATTAATGAGTCTCCCTTTCCCCACTCCTCAGGAGTCATAGTGATTATATCTAAAGGGAGCATAAATTTTTTAATTGTCTTAATTTCTGCATCCTTTGTGAGAGTTGCTCGCTCAAATATGTCTTTTCCTTTAAAATTATCACAAATAATAACAACATCGATATCGCTTTCCTCTGTTGCTGCTCCTTTGGCTTGTGAGCCAAACAGGATAATCTTCGAAAACTCCAGGCTGCTTTCTCTCAAGCATTGTGCTAAAAACTCAACTGCTTTTGTAACTCTATCTTTAACCATTTTAAAGCCTCCAAAGTTTTCTTTAAGATATCTTCTGATCTCTCTTTATTATAGTCTTTCAGCATTCTTTGCAAATTATCAAGATAACGAGTAGGGGCACTTATTCTCTCCATAAATTACCTATTAAAGCAATCAATTATGGTTTTTTAAGTAGATAAATATATATCCCTTATTTTCATCTCTTACGAAATAGTCTTCCTCTGGTTCTTCCATTAATGCCTCCACAACGTATTTTAAAACCTCCGGTTGAGGATAGTTACTAATTATTTTTTTAGTAGTATCCATAAAACCAGCTTCTAATTCACCTGCAAGATATTCCAGCATTTTCATATTTGTCTTTTCCGCCTCATCTAGAGCATCCCCTGTAATTTTAGTTAGAGGCTTACTCCCCTGTGACATTATTTGCCAGACTACTACCCCTAAATAAAGTAGCTGTTCTTGCTCATCCTGGTTGAAGATTTCATGGCCTATCGCTAAAAGATAGGCAAGGACAAAGGGCTGCTGTTTCCGCATAAAGTTAATCAGGTTAGGGAGTTTTTGCAAAGGCATAGTGCTCATTTTTCTCCATGTTCTTTCAACAACTTTCAAAGGTATAGGGTCCATTATAAACTCCTGATTTTTTGAGTATCTTACTTATAACGTAAGTTTTCTTATTATGTCAAGTTTGAAGACCTGACCCCTATTTCTCATTATAATTTTTTCAACAAGTTTTCTGTGTATTCCACTTACAAGTTTCACTTTTTCAAATATATTTTTACCCTCAAAATTATCAGAAACAACTATTATATCGAGGTCGCTTTCTTTTTTCTCTTTTCCTTTTGCGTAAGAACCAAAAACTACTATTTTATAAATTTTAATTCCCCGCTCTCGAAGAAGTTTTTCTAAAATTTTAACTGCTTTTACAACCTCTCTTTTAACCATAATAATAACTCCCTGCTCATTTTCAATACATCTTTTACTCTTACTTTATTATATTGTTTTAATAAAGTTTCAATTTCATCAGGATATCTTGTAGGAACACTTAAATCATTGAGGTTATTCATAAAACTTTGAAGTCCTTTTGGTAAGCTTAAATTTATTTTTTTGCTTAAGTAATTTAAATCATAAGTCTTAGGCGGGTTTTTCTGGAGGTTTTTAGCATAAAGCCCCTTCAATGCTTTTTCAATAGATAGATGACACATAAAAACTGCGTAAATGTATCTTTCCGTCTTAAACATTGCTTCAGCTGTATTAATATCGTAATCTGCCTGCTTAAACCACTCTTCTGAAGACTTAAATCCTTTATTCATATTTTATTCCATAGCGATTTGCCAGACAGCGTCTGGTATTTTGGATATTTCATAAGTGTTTACCCCCCATAAACTATCTTCCGCTCTTTTTTATTGTAGTCTTTCAGTATTCTTTACAAATCATTGGGATAACGAGTAGGGATACTTACTCTATTTAAGCTAAAATAAAGCTCAAAGGTCTGCACTATATTATTAATTTTACCATTTTCCTCTGTATCCACAAATTCAGAAAGATGCTTACAGATACGCCTCTTTTTCAAGCTGGACCAATCCTTTCCGTTTTTAGCATAGCAGAAATTTTCTTATTCTTATTATGTCAAGCAACTTTTGCACGAAAAAAATGGTAGCCGCGAGGCTCAGAGCCTGCGTAAAACAGCGCAACCTGAAGGTTGCGGCTACCTTACTTTACCGATCAATCTTGATAGTGCAAGGATAACTACAGCTTAAATGTGATATTTGTGATTTTGAAATTAATCTTTCT
>JAGGXI010000095.1 GCA_021163155.1 Candidatus Aerophobota bacterium | reverse complement strand
TCTGTTACCAGCTCAATATATAGAATCTATACGAAGAACTTCTTTAGAGTTACCTTTAAATGAATCACTTATGTTAGAAAGAGAAGAATATTACTGCTCTAATTATGCAGATAATCTTTTATTAGAGGAGAAACCCGGATGCAAACTCTTAAATAATGTTCCTCTCCTTCCGGCAGCTTCGACTCCCTCCTTTAAAAAGGAAAAAATAATTTTCTCTTCTCTTCCTTTGGACATTGATTTCTCCAGAGAAGATACCTCTACCCAGGAGGTACTGAAAGGTTATTTAGAAATGATTAAAGATCTAGTAGAAAAAAATAAGTTGCACTTTTCTCCCATTCATAATGAGGGAAGTGTTGAGGTTATTTTTAAGTTAAATTACAAGGGAGAAGTAATGGGTATATTCATTTCCAGAGATAGCTCAAACCAAGAATTAAATAAAGCTACAGAAAAGTTGATTCGAAACTGTGCTCCTTTTCCTTCTTTCCCTTCAGAGCTTAAGCAAAAAAGTATTTCTTTAAAAATGGAGGTTATTTATGAGTATAAAAAAGAATAAAAGAGGAATAAAAATTCTTATCATTGTTGGGATAGCTACCTGTCTTTTACCTCTCATCCTGGACAGTGTTTATGCTACCCAAAACAACTGCTCTCTAAATTTAGGAATTGCTTATTATCACAAAGGAGAATACGAAAAAGCCAGACAAACATTTGAGAATTACCTTGAATCTCATCCTGCAAGTTTCCCAGCACACTATAATTTAGCTGTGATTCTGCTGGCTGAAAAGAATTATGAGAAAGCAGAAAAGCATCTGAAGAGGTGTATTCAACTAAATCCAGATTATCCAGGGATAAATTTTCAGCTGGGCAATATAAATTTTTATAAGAAAGATTATCCTATAGCTATTCAATACTATCAAAAGGAATTGGAAATTGACCCCGGCCATCTTTTCTCAATTTACAATCTAGGAAAAATTTACCACCTCCAGGGAAACCTGAATCAAGCAGCTAAAAATATGAAGAAAATCATTCAGTTGAACCCCGATTTTAAAGAGGCATATACGGACCTGGGTCAAATTTATTACGAGCAGGGAAATATCCAACAGGCGATTACCTCTTTATCAACTGCGGCAAAGAAAAATCCAAAGAATCTTTATGCTTACCTTTACCTTGGTAAGATATATGAGGAGAAAAAAGAGTGGGGAAAAGCTCTTGCCCATTTTTTAAAAGTTATACCCATTGAGCCAACTAACGTATACGCTCAAACCCACATAGGCTATATTTATCTTCAAAAGAGGGATTTCTCTAAAGCAATTCCTCATTTAAAAAAAGCCATACAGATTGATCCCACAAAAGTTATATCTCATTATTATTTGGGATGGGCCTATAGTAAAGCAGGGAGGATTGATGAAGCTATCGACCAATACTTAGAGATATTAAAGGAAAAAGGAGAGTTCAAGGATACCTTTTATCGACTGGGCAATTTATATTTTGGAAAAGGGGAATATGTCAATGCAATAGATTGCTATAAAAAAGAGCTGGAGCTAAACTCTACCAACTCAGATGCAGCATACAATTTAGCCACTATCTATTTTAAGCAAGACAAACTTAATCTGGCAATAGAGGTAATTAAAAAAGCTATTCAAATCAATCCGGATGATAAAGCCGCTCATTCTTTACTGGGAGATATTTATATGAAAAAGAAAATGTATGATGAGGCTATAAAGGAATATGAAAAAGCTAAAGGATAACCCCCCATCAGTATTCTATGCCTTTTCGAGCTTTAATTCCTGAATTATAGGGATGCTTAATAGATAAGATTTCACTTACGAGATCTGCTCGTTCTACTAACTTGGGAGGGGCACCACGTCCAGTTAGAATGAGCTCTGTGTGACTTGCTTTATTGTTTAAAAGGAATAACAAATCTTTGAGCGAGAGAAGACCCAATTTATAAGCTACATTAATCTCATCTAAGATTACAAGATCATATTTACCAGATGAGGTAACTTCTTGAGCCCGCTCCAAGGCTTTAGAAATCATCATTAAGTCTTCATCAGAGGTTTTACCAGGAAGAACAAAATGGGGCAGGCCAAATTGCTCAATAGTAAAATTTTTAAACGCTTTAATAGCACGAATTTCTCCATACTCAGGAAATCCAGACCCTCCTTTAAGAAACTGAATCATATATACCTTATACCCATGGCCAACAGCCCTAATTCCAGTTCCGATAGCCGCCGTAGTCTTACCCTTTCCATCCCCAGTGTAAACATAAATCAATCCTAAATTACTCATAAAATCTCCTTATGCTTTTTCGAAATTATCCACTATTTTTACCTATTTTATATAAACCTTTTTTAATCATCTCGCTAAGAATATCCACAATGCTTATATGGATCTTTTTAGATAAACTATCTACACTCTCTTCTACATAGCCACTAATCCCATCTATCAATCCTGCATCAGCACATCCCTGAAGAATCCTGCATTCAATATCTCTATTATGAAATATCTCTGGCCTTCCTAATAATATCGCTAAACATGCTGCTATCCCGTAAGCTCCCCAATTTGATACTGTAGCTGTAATTAGAAAATCAGTCTTAGTTACTGAAACAATTCCCTCTTCACAGGGACAATTACATTTGTTTCCAAATGGTATCTTTTTGCGAATATTTTCTCTAATTATCCCCATTCCTATTTCATTGCCTCCATCACCAATTCCAATTGTTGTTATTCCTAACCTTTTAGCCTCTCGCACTAAAAAATCAATTTTAGCAACATATTTAGTATTATCATCTCCAAACATATTATGTATAGACCCCTTGGTATTCATTCCCGCCTTTTCAATACATATTACTGCTGAAGGTTTATATTCTTGAATTAGATCTAAGGAAGCCTTTACTGCTTCATCAATATCTTTAGGGAAACTAAGAACAGAAGCACTATGTAAGGGAGCCTTTGAATCAACTGCCTTGATAGCTTCTATAGGAGTTAACACCTTAAACCCAGCCGACTGAGTAACTTTTTTCATAGCAGGCACAAGCTCTTGCTCAATAAAAATAAAAGGAACGGCATTGAAAGCTTGGTGAAGAGCCCTCGATAGGAGAGCCGCACCTAAAGGGCCATCTGTTTCTCCTATTTGCGGAGAAACCAAAGGCCTATTTGGCCAACCAGTAGCAATAAAGATAACATCTTTATTTTTAATACTGTTCGCTAAAGCTTGGGCTGCAGCTAAAGTTAAAGGAATACCAGTCTTTTCTCTTGCAGCTCGATAGAGTATGTCTATGGCCCCACGTAAAGGTATATCAAGAGTTATGAGTTGGTCAATATTTTCCGCAATATCTATCAAAATCTGGAGTAAATCTTTTGGTTTTTTGACTATTTTTTGCATTTTCCACCAATTTAACTTTACTAATTGATTAAACCTTCATAAATATCTTCTTACCTCTTCTATAGTTTCATCAAAATGTTTCTTCATTTCTTTCTTGGCAACCAACTTTTACAGGAAACTCATCTTATTAGATTTTTAGAATATCTTGAAATCCGTAATATTTGCATTAATAACGATCTATGTAAGAAGAGAAAGATTAATTTCAAAGTCACAGATTCCACATTTATTGAGGTAGGGAATGGTCGCGACCGTTCCCTACTTGGTAAAAGGATTTTTCTGCAAAAGCTAGCTGGCAAATTTTCTGTTTTTATTCTTAATCGCAGTGAATATTCTCTGATGCTTATGTAAATGCCCCTATTATCGCAAAGTGAATTTCTTACAGTCTATAAATCTGAAGTAAAAGCTCTCTGTATCATTTTATATAACATATGGGGGCTTTATTCTTCTTTTCTTTTTTATTTTTTATACACTTCCATTAATCTTATCAATTGCTCTCTCTATTACATCCAGAGCTTCATTTAGCTGCTCATCAGTAATTTCCAGGGAAACTAACATTCTTAAAAGATTTTTGTTAATTCCAGCGCTGGGGACAAACACTCCATTTTTTATGCATTCCTGGACAATTTGAGCTGTCTCTTTGGTAGCAGGCTCTTTGGTTTTCCTGTCCTTTACTAATTCTACAGCTGTCATTACTCCTATACCATGAACATCTCCCACCAAGGAATACCTGTCCTTCATTTTAAGGAATCGCTCTTTTAACCTCTCTCCTATTTTTACTGCTTTATCTAAGAGATGCTCTTCTTTAATAATGTTTATAACCTCAATGGCTGCTCTACAGGCTACAG
>JAGGXI010000017.1 GCA_021163155.1 Candidatus Aerophobota bacterium | reverse complement strand
CTTTTTGTAAAAACTCATCTTTAGTGTCGTTTAACAAAACATAAAATCCTTTTTGAGCAAATACCTGGGCAATACCACTACCCATTACTCCTGCTCCGATAACAGCTACCTTTTTGACATCTGATACGGAATTAACCTTCTTCAATGTTTCTTTATTCATATCTTCTCCCATTTTTGAGTTATTTATATTCCATAGCTCTCCCATTTTTCATCTACCTTTTTAAAATACTCCTCGGAAGGTAGAGCTATCTGAGGATATTCCCACTTTTTGGTAGCGTCGATACACATTTTTGATGAGTAACGTTTCTGCCATAAGGGAATACCCATTCCACCCGAAGAAGGGTCAAGTAAAAGAGAAGAGACATTCGGAAGAATAAAAGAATCTTCCTTTGGTCGTACTCTCCAACTAAGGGCCCATTCTCTCATAAAAGGATCTCTAATGTCAATGTCTTCATCGGTAACCACAATCCATTTAGCCAAAGCTGGATGGTGAGTCCATGCAGCCGATAATACCTGTTTAGATTGGCCAGGATATGACACCTTCATTCTTATCCACAGTATAGCATAACTACCTCCAGATTCTGGTAGATGGATATCTATAATCCCGGGAATCTTTAAATTACGAACCAGATGTTTATAAATGCTGGCTTCTTCTGGAATTTGGCGCAATAAACTACTCTCGCTGGGAGGCATCTGGCTCTGTAAAGCTTGAAAAATAGGATTTTTTCTGTAAGTGATACATTTTATATGGAAAAGGGGTAATTTATAAGGCCCTCCCATATAGCCAGTATATTCACCGAAAGGACCTTCTATCTCTCTTTCCCCCGGTAAAATTTCTCCCTCAAGAACAATTTCTGCCGTAGCTGGAGCCTCAAGGTCAATACTGTGACATTTCACTATAGAAACAGCTTCTCCTCTTAATCCACCAGCTATAGCTAATTCATCTACACCTTGTGGAGCCTTAGAACCTGCTGCCATAAGAATAGTAGGATCTACCCCTACTGCTACCGCTACCGGCATAGGTTTTTTTAAAGCTTTATACCTGGCATAATGAAGAGCTCCATGTTGACTGGGTAAGTCCCATAATACACCCGTCTTATTTGGAGGTTTTGCTTGCATTCGATAGATACCCACATTTCTAATCCCTGTTTCAGGATCCTTGGTAATCATACAAGGAGCAGTAAAATAAGGGGCAACATCTTTTCCTGGTGTCCAAATAGGAATAGGAAGCCGGTTTAAATCAACTTCATCGCCTTCCATTACCACTTCCTGGCAAGGAGCTTCCTTTGTCATTTCAGCTGGTATAGGGTTACTTAAAGCACTATCCCACTTATCAATAATTTGATTTACATCAGGAGCTATCTTCAAGGCTGTGACATACACTGCTCGAGAAGCAGCAATAGTACCTACCACTACAGAGGAATTATACCCTTTTATTTTTTTGAATCCTAATGCAAACCGCTCTTCAGGTTTTTTCTGAAGAACTCTACGAGTAATACAGCTAATTTCCCAGTCTTTGTCTACCTCTTTCTCCACCCATTTCATTAAACCTTTATCTGTCAAGACTTTTAAATACTCTCGTAAATCTTGATAAGCCATAATCTTCTCCTCTTTACCTCTTATCAGAATTAAAAATTAGGTAATTCTATTTTCTCTTTAGTTTTCGCATTGACCATAGAAATAGCTTTTCTTGGGCATAACCAATAACAAACTCCACACCCGTAGCAAAGTTCGGGTTTACTTACCTCAGCAATTTTTTTCTTCTCATTCAAAATTATAACAGGACAATGTCCTATTCGTGTACATATACCACATCCATTGCATTTCTCTTCGTCTATTTGAGGAATAACATTATCTATATATTCTACTTTGTCAGGAGTAACAATATATTTTAAAGCTTTTCCTCTGAAATCTTCTAAACTGGAGAAGCCCATTTCCTTCATATATTTAAGAAGATTTTTTTCAATTTCAGGAAGAATCTCAAATCCCTTTAAATAAATTGCGGTACAAAAAGTCACTACTGTAGACCCGTACATAATCATTTCCACTACATGACGCCAATTAGTTAACCCTCCTCCACCAGCGATAGGTAAAAGAGGAGATTGCATTCTAATCTGGGCTACATGCCGATAAGCTAAAGGTCTAATCCAGGGACCACACAAACCAGCAAAAGATTGATTTTTCGTGCCTGGATATATCGGTCTTCCATCGTGATAAATATCCACACTGGGTAAAGACATAGGACAATTAATAGCAGAAACTGCTGCTGCTCCCCCCTTAGCACACTCCTGAGCAACTAAGGGAGTGTTAGCTTCTGGCGTCATCTTAGCTATTACCGGAATATTAACCGCCTCCACTGTAGCTCGAGTTACCTCACGAGCTAAATCTGGGTTCTGTCCTAAGGATGCTCCTAATTCTGGCGCTGATTTAAGATGTAATTGCTTAGCCATTAGACCTATATTAGGACAGGACATATTCATCTCAATCATATCAGCACCGGCATCCTCCAATTTTTTAGCCAATGTACCCCAACCATTTAAATCATCTCCTGGTCCCATCATATTAGCAATAACCACCAGGTTAGTTTCCTTTTTGATACCATCAATTAATATTTGTGCTTGTTCTATACTAAGCCGATCCCCCGAGGGAGAAAAAAAACCAGCTCTGTGCTCTACAATATGATATGGTCTGGCAAAAAAGGGCACCTTCAAAAAACAAAGTTTAGTACTTACTGCACTTGCCCCATATTTCTCCGATAGCTTGACTCTCTCCAATGTGTTAGTTAACTCTGAAGAAGAAACAATAAATGGATTTTTTAAATTAACCCCAGCAAAATTTACCTCTAATTCTGACATTTTATAAATCTCCTGTTAATTTTTAATAAGCGCTATTAGATCGATTTCCCTTCCCTCATCTTTTTGTTAGGGAAACCTAATTTATAATGAATGGCATTCAAAGCCAAAAGTCTTTGCAATCTGTGGATTAACTACTTTCCCTTTATAAATATTTATCCCTTTCTTTAAAGCTGGATTCTCTTTGATTACACTTTTCAAGCCTTTTTTGGCTAAAGTTGCTATATAAGAAAAAGTGGCATTAGTTAAAGCAAAGGTGGATGTCCATGGAACAGCCGAAGGCACATTAGCTATACAGCAATGAGTTACACCATCTACTACATATGTAGGATTAGAATAAGAAGTGGGATGAGAAGTTTCAATACATCCTCCCTGGTCTATAGCTATATCTACAATTACTGAATTTGGCTTCATCATCTTAATCATTTCCCCGGTGATAAGAACAGGTGCTTTTGCTCCAGGAATTAAAACTGCTCCTACTACTAAATCTGCTAATACAAGATTTTTTATGATATTATCATAGTTGGACATCAATAAAGTTACATTTGCTGGCATTACGTTAGATAAATAACGTAAACGTTCTAAATTTATATCTAACAAAGTAACCTTTGCTCCTAAACCAGCAGCTATTTTAGCTGCATTAATTCCTACTACACCTGCTCCTAATATCAATACTTCTGCTGGAGCTACTCCTGGGACACCCCCTAAAAGCATCCCTTTTCCTCCAAAGGGTTTTTCTAAACATCTGGCACCTATTTGAATAGACATCTTTCCGGCTATTTCACTCATAGGAGTTAAGAGAGGCAATTTCCCATCGGATGCTTGAACTGTTTCATAAGCTATAGCAATGCATTTGCTTTTTATTATTGTTTCTGTTAACTCTCTATCGGCAGCAAAATGGAAGTAAGTAAAAATTAGTTGATCTTCTTGCAATAATCCATATTCAGAGGGGAGTATCTCTTTAACTTTAACTATTAACTCCGCTTCTTTAAAAATTTTCAAAGAAGAATCAATAATTTTAGCTCCTGCTTCCTGATATTCCTTATCACTTATACCACTATTTACCCCAGCATTTTTTTGGACAAGCACCGTATGACCTTCATGAGTAAGATACCTAACTCCTGAAGGAACTATAGCCACACGAGTCTCGTTTTCCTTTATTTCTTTAGGAATTCCAATAATCATCTTTTACACCTCTTTTTAAAACTTTTTTTAATTCTATCCTACTAAGAGGGAGAGAATAATTTTATTTCTTAATTATTCCCCCTCTCTATGACCATACAGTTTTCTCATATAATTAAAAATACTTTAAAATTTTCTCTACCCCACTACCTATTTTCACTGGAAATTTAATTTCCTGCAATGCCTTTTCCAAAGCTGCGATGGTTACCAAGGCATTATCCATTTTAGCACTATATCCCATATGTCCGATTCTAAAAATTTTCCCTCCTAAACCGGCAACATCACCGGTAATCAATACTCCGTACTTCTCAGCCATTATCCTTCTTAGTTTTTCATCGTCTATTCCCTGAGGTACTTTAATAGCTGTAACAGTATTGGAAGCAATTTCCCGTGAGGAAGGCCAAAGTTTTAGCCCTATTGCCTCTACTGCATCTCTTATTGCTTCAGCTACTTTTTTATGCCTGGCAAAAACATTAGGTAAGCCTTCTTTTAAAATCTCTGTTATTGATGCATTAAGTGCATATATTTCGGACACGAATGGTGTAAAAGGAAACTTTCGATTTTTTATCCACGTGTCTCTATAATCTGTCATACTAAGGTAAGATAACTTAAGAGGAATTTTTCTATCTTCCATCATTTTCCATGCTTCTTTACTAATAGATATAGGTGATAACGCTGGAGGGCAAGATAAACACTTCTGTGACCCACAAATACATATGTCTATATCCCAATCATCGGGGCGGATGTCTATACCTCCTAAAGCTGCCACAGAATCAACTATCGTCAATACTCCAAACTCTTTTGCTATTTTACATATCTCATTAATAGGATTAGTGATACCTACAGGAGTATCCATATGAACAACAGTAAGAGCCTTTATGTCTTTATTTTCTTCCAAGGCTGCTCTTACTTTATCTGGATCTATTGCTTTATTGTAATCTTCCTTTAATCTTACTACTGTTCCTCCATGATTTTCTACATAGATACCAAACCATGCGCCGTAAGGACCATTATCAAGAACTAACACTTTATCCCCAGGATTTAAAATGTTTGCCACTGATGCTTCTAATCCTAATACAGCTTCTCCTTGCATTATTATCAAATCTTTTTTTGTTTGAAACACTTTTTTAACTTTTTCCGTCGTCTCCTCAAACAGTTCGATAAATTCAGGTGAATAATGATGTATTACCGGAGAAGACAAAGCATTCAATGTCTTTGGAGAAACTTCTACGGGTCCCGGTGTCATAAGATATCTTATCTTACTTTTTGTACCTTGCATAAATAACCTCCTTCTCTTTTTTCCATAAATTTATTTTTAACCCAGATTCGGCAAATTGTGAGAGTGCCTGGCCTGGATAGGGGAGGCTTTAGCCTCCCAATAGACTTTAGCTCTTATTTTGCAAAGGGCGACTGAACTCGCCCCTACCCAAAAAAGAAAAATATTTTTAGCTCCTAAAAAATTTAATTTTCATGAAGATTAGACTTAGAAGAATATTCAGGATAAACTTAATGGTCATTATTCAAATTGCCGAATCCGGGTTTAAGTATTTACTCAGATGTCCTTATTTTAAATGCCCATTTGATATTTGAAACGTATAAAAAGAACAAAAGAGAAGACAAATATCGTTAATAACAAAATTATAACGTCTTCCCTCCCTGCTTTTAAATCAACCAAATAAGTTCTTTTTACAGGAGCATCGAAAGCACGAGAATCCAGAGCTATAGCTAAGTTATCAGCCATCCTTAAAGCAGTAATTATTGTAGGTGCCATCACAGCCACATATTTTTTTAGTTTGCTGAAAAAATTGCCTTTATCTAATTCCAAACCCCGTGCTTTTTGTGCTTCTACAATCATAGCGATTATTGCCCCAAACGTAGGAACATACCTTAAAGAAAACGAGAGCATTACTCCATATTTATAAGGAAACCCCAGTTTAACAAGCCCTCTTACCAATGCTCTTTGTGTAGTTGTATAAAGAAATATATAAGTAAGCAGAGCAAGACAATTAAGTCTTAACGCCAAAACAATTCCATCAATTAAACTAGGGAGAGAAATTCTTAAAGGACCTAATTGAAATAAGACAGGTTCTCCTCCAGGATAGAAAATTGGCCATAAAATAATCACTAAGATAGTAATAGGAAGCATCAGCTTCACTGCATATAAATATTTCCCCCATCCTACTTTTGCTGACAAAAGAATCATTATCAAACATATATAATAGGCTAAAATCCAGAATATATTGCTAAAAATAAATGAAATTATCATCCCAATTATTATACTGGCAAATTTTACTCTCGGGTCTAACCTATGCAAAAACGAATTTTTGTCCATATATAAATCATATATAACAGCCATTTTTATACCTTAATTTTTTTATTTTTATTATTACTTCTAATTGAAAAAAACTTATCACAAAATTCCTCAGAGGAAAGTATATCTCTAGGTATACCTAATGTAGAAAGGGATTGCCCTAATTGAGTTATCTGAGGGGGAGCAAGAAAAGTAGTTTTCAATTTTTCAGTTTGAGAAAAGACTTCTCTCGTTGAAGCATCTAAAAGTACCTCCCCCTTGCATAATACAACTATTCTCTTTGCATATTGAGCTACTATTCGCATACTATGAGTTATCATTATTATAGTATGACCTTTTTCATGAAGTTTTTTTACAGCTTCCATAAGGTCTATAGATGTTTTCCAATCAACCCCTGTAGTAGGTTCATCTAATATTAATACTGGTGGTTCCATTGACATTATACTTGCAAGAGAAACCTTTCTTCTCTCTCCCAACCCTAAAACAGAAGGAGGAGTTTTCCTAATTTCTTCCAAACCAATCAATTTTATAGCTTCTTCCGTTCTTTGTTCAATCACATCTTTAGATAAACCTAAATTTTTCGGACCAAAAGCTATCTCTTCCTCTACTGTAGGACAGAATATTTGATGGTCCGGGTTTTGATATATGTAGCCTACTTTTCTTGATAATTCAGCAATTGTTTTCTCTTTAGTCTTTGTCCCTTCTATCAATACATCTCCTCGTGTCGGCTTTAGTGCACCGTTAAAATGTTTTACCAGCGTTGTCTTGCCAGCTCCATTTTGGCCAATAATTGCCACAAACTCACCCTCGTTAATTCCAAGATTTATATTCTTCAAAACTTCCACATCAGTTCCTTCATATACATAAAATAAATTCTTAGTTAAAACCATAGAGTGAGGAGAATTTTCTTGATTAATATATGAAAAAGAGGTTTTTTTTGCTTTCAATTTAGAGGTTTTTTTTGCTTCAGGTAGCCGGGTACCTAATTTCTTTATAGATTTTTCTGCCTCTTCCAAAGTCAAAAACGAAAAAGAAGTCTTCATCTTCTTATTTAAAATATCCGCTACCTCACAAACTTGTGGAGAGCATAACTTCGCATTTTTTAATATATCCACTTTGCTTAGAATATCTCTTGGACTTCCTTCTAAAATAATTTTTCCTTCATTTAATATAATAACCCTGTCAGAAACTCTGGCAATTTCTTCACTTTCGTGCTCTACTATTACAATAGTCATATTATGTTCTCTTTTTAAATCGTGAATTACAGAAAAAACCTCCATCTTTCCAATAGGGTCAAGTCCTGAAGTCGGTTCATCCAATACTAAAATTTCGGGCATCATAGCTAAAGCTGCCGCGATGGCAACCCTCTGTTTCTGTCCACCGGATAACTTGAAAGGAGACCTATCCTTATATTCTCTCATCCTTATCACATCCAGGGCCCAATCTACTCGTTCTCTGATTTCCTTAGGATCCACTCCTAAATTTTCTGACCCAAAAGCAATTTCTTCCTCAATGGTCATACAAAATAACTGGCTTTCAGGCTCCTGGAATACCATCCCCACTTTTTGAGTCAATTCTGGTATGGAATGTTCACTTACATCCATTCCAGTAACTCTCACTTTTCCTCTTAAATCACCATTTAAAGAATGAGGTATAATCCCATTTAGTGTTAGACACAAAGTGCTTTTACCTGCACCAGTAGGACCCATTACAGAGAGAAATTCCCCTTTCTCTACTTTTAAATTGATCCCTTTGAGAACATCTCCCTTTGAGGTAGGATAAGAATACTGTAAATCTTCTATATCTATTTGATACATATTTGTCCTCTATTTACATTTATTATTTTATTTGTATATTGCCTTAATATACTCTTCAAGTTTTAGTTTTTCTAGTTTTTCTTTTGTGGGATAACCATTTTTATCCCAATCTCTAACTTTATAATAATCTCTTAGCAATCTTTTTAAATCTACTTTTTGCCCTTTGGATGAACCGGAAGGTAATCCCTCCTTAATGAATCTTTCTGGAAGTATATCATCTTTTCCGCTAAACCCTTCTCTTAAAGCAAAGACCCTTTCTAAGTTAGATATGCGCTCACCTATTTCAAATATCTTTTCTGGTGTTATACGCATTCCTGTTATAGCATTTAGAGATTTCGAAATAAATTCAGGAGTGTAACCAAAATCAAGGGCAAACATGCAAAATATTGCCGAATCAATAGTTTTAGCTTTATCCTGTATCTCCTTTGCCAACTTTCCTTTTCCTTCCAAAGTGAGTCTATCTACTTTATCATTATAAAGCTCTTCCGCAATAGTCCATCCATCATTATGATCTGCCCCTCTCGTTGCCGTAGCATAATTTAAACCAATACCCTTAGCTCCTCGAGGGTCATACCCTGGTATTTCCAAACCCTTTACTTGCATTGCATACTTTTCGGAATCTTTTCCTATTTTAGCTGCAGCATGTTTTGAACCCTCAGCTAAAACATCCCCGAAGCCTTCCCGAAAGGCAATCATTTTAATTAATTGATTTACTACCTCGCCATCACCCCATTTTAAACTCAATCCTCCTGTATCGCTTTTCTTAATAATCTCTCTTTGATAACATTCCATAGCGAAAGCAATAGTTACACCCGTTGAGATAGTGTCTATTCCATATTCATCGCAGAGTAAATTTGCCTTTAAGACTGCCCCAATATCAGAGAGATTTAAACAAGAACCCAAAGCAAAAGTTGTTTGATGTTCTGGTCTTGAAGTAATTATTCCTGCGTATGGCCCATCTTTTATCTCCAATATTCTCCTGCAATATACAGGACATCCCCAACAGGAGAAAGGCTTGACAGAAAGGTTAAAATAGGCTTGTTCGTCCACCTTATCCATTCCATCAAACACCCCTTCTTGAAAATTTTTAGTGGGCATAAATCCCAATTCATTAACTAAAGCGACAGAGGCAGCGGTTCCATGTAATTTAAAACCAGCTACTACAGGATTTTTATTCATAATTTCCAATATTTCATCATATAATTTCCATACTTCATCTGTATTTGCGGCGACACTTACAGACTTCGTTCCTTTAACAGCTACCGCCTTTAAATTCTTTGAACCCATCACAGCTCCATTGCCCCGCCGTCCTATAATAAAATGTCTATTATGGATAACTGAAGCAAACCTAACCTTATTTTCTCCAGCCTGCCCAATACAAGCCACCCCAATTCTTTTATCTTTAAGTTCTTTCTTTATTAACTCTTCCGTTTCTCCAGTATCTTTACCCCATAAATGATTAGCCTCTTTAAT
This sequence comes from Candidatus Aerophobota bacterium, assembly GCA_021163155.1. Lineage (GTDB taxonomy): Bacteria > Aerophobota > Aerophobia > Aerophobales > JAGGXI01 > JAGGXI01. The sequence continues at coordinate 13,114 of JAGGXI010000017.1, read as the reverse complement.
CTCTGCCTTTCCATCATTTATCCATATGTAAACTGGGTTTTCCGCCTTTCCTTCGATAATAATGCCATCGTAACCAGAAAATTTCAGTTGAGGACCAAAATATCCTCCTCCGAATCCACAACTAATATGATTCGTAAGAGGAGATTTGGTAGATATACCAATTTTGGATGTTGTAGGTATCACCGTACCCGTTAAAGGTCCTGTAATAAAAATTATCTTATTTTTAGGACCAAGAGGGTCGATTTTTGGTTCAAGTTCATCTACCAATATTTTTGAGGCAACTCCCCTACCACCAAGATATTGATTTATCCACTCTTCTTTTAAATTCTCTTCTTTGATATTCTTTGTTGTTAAGTTAATTCGTAATAATTTTCCTGTATATCCACCAAAATTTACCATAATTAAACCTCCTTAATCAACAAATAGATTTAAGTCTTGATATAATTTTTTTTCAGAGCCTCTCTTTGCTTCCAAGGATCTTTCCCAGGGAACATAAGTAATAGCTTTTGTGGGACAATATTTAACACAGGTAGGGTCACCTTCACATAAATCACAGGTAATTGCTTTGTTAGTTTCTGGATGTAAAAATATAGCTTGGAAGGGACAGGCTTCTACACACAAACCACATCCGGTACAATTAGTTGAATTTATTACTATACTATTATTTTCTTCATTTCTTGAAATTGCATCATATTCACAGGCATCTTCACAAGGTGAGTCATTACATTGTCTGCATACTACAGGAACATCTATCCCGGGATGTAAACTCCATACTCGTATTCTACTCTTTTCTGGATTTAAAGCTCCCTCTTTTTTTAAAGAACATACAATCTCACAAATTTTGCAGGAAACACATTTCTTTTCATCTACGCTTATTATTTTGAAAGCCATGGATACCTCCTGGTATTGTAATAATAAAAGTAAATATGTATTTGATTTTATGCTTTTGTTGAGATGATTTAAGAACTTCTTTCTCTGTATTTTTAACCTATTCAGCCTACCAAAATTTTAGACAATCCACTTGTGGATAGGGGCGCCCTTTGTAAATCAAGAAGTAGAAAGCAATTGGGAGGCTAAAGCCTCCCCTACCCAGATGGAGAACTTTAATAAGCTCTTTTGTTAGTTAAAATGAAAATAATTTCTTATGCAAACTTTATTAAAAAGAAGGAGGAGTTATTGCCCAAATGGAAACTACTTTTCCCCCATCGGCACTCTTAAATCTATGAGGAATACTGCTCTTAAAATAAATACTATCGCCTTCCTCTAAGTAATAAGTTTTATCTCCCAACTTGACTTCTAATTTTCCCTTAATTACATATCCACATTTTTCTCCATGGTAAGATACGAGTTTCTCATAATCTCCATCTTTTCCTTCAATTTCTACCAACAAAAATTCAATTTTTCTATTTATGTCCGGGGAAAGCAGCTGGAAAACAATACCTGAAGGGGAAATTCTAAGTTTTTTTCTATCTTTTTTTCTTACTACACAATTACTGGTAACCTCGTCTTCAAGGAAAAAAGAGACTAAAGGTATTTCTAAAATTTTAGAAATTTTCACTAAGGTAGGAAGGGAAGGGGTAATCAAATTTCTTTCCACTTGACTAATAAGACTACTACTTAAATTAGTCTTCTCTGCCATTTTTTTAATGGTTATTTTCTTTGCTACCCTTATCTTTCTTATAGTTTCACCAATTTTATTTAAAGGCATTTTTTTATTTAGACTAAATTTATTTATTATTATTAAATCATTTTTAAAAAATAAGTCAACCTCTCTTTATTATTTTCAACGAAAATATTCTCAATATAAATTGACGCTTTTTAAAGTTATCATTGGAATAAAGTAAGCATTTTAAATAATTAAAGTGGGATAAATATAAAAATATGTAAAGTATTTAAAGGTTTTATAGGTTGGAATCAACGAAAGTAAGAAGGAGTAAACATTAATGAGATAAAAGTAACAAAAGAAATACCTTATAAAGTATTTACATCGCTATGAAAAACCTCAAAGCTATAATAAATTCCATAGTTTAAAAGATGAAAGTAATAAAAAAGATGCTAAAATTCTTCCTTGAAATAATAATCAAGGAGAAATTATTAAAGGAATGTCTGGATGCAGCAAGAAACTCCTTCAACAGTAAGAAATAAAATGCGGCTACCATTAATGCTGTTCATTCGTGTATAACAGCCTGTGATGCTATGTGTGTATATTTTCTTGGTAAACGGTATGCTGGAGGAAGTCATAATGAAGCTGTAACTCTTTTTAAAACAATTAAGAGTAGCCAAGAAATGGACATAAATGCAAATAGAATTGTGAGAATAATGCGCATAAAGAATATGGCTGAATACGAAGAAAGATTGGTATCCAAATATGAAGCTAAAAGAATTCTAATAGATTATGAAAGGCTCTTCGAATATATTAAAGGAGGACTGCCATAACACCATACCTATAGAAAATGGCTTTGGATATTTTGTGTAAAGAACCAGTCACAAATTGGTCACAAAAGAGGAAGACTAATGAAGAGATCGAAAAGAGTAAATCTTAAAACCCTCTGTAATAATGAGATTGCTGGTGCGCCTGGCAGGACTCGAACCCGCGGCACGCGGTTTAGGAAACCGCTGCTCTATCCTCCTGAGCTACAGGCGCATTTTAATTTGTGAAACTCTCACTCTAACAGCTTGCCGAATCTGGGTTTAACTATTTACGATTTAACCCCACTTATCTGCTATAAAATTTAAGCCTTGCAAGGTAAGAATCGGATTTACCTCATCTATACCCTTGCATTCACTTCCTATTAAAATTCCTAACCCTCCTGTAGCTATAACATAGGCTTTCCACCCCAATTCTCTACCTATATTTTCCAATATCCTTTCTACCCCTCCCAAAGATTGATAAAAAATACCTGCCATCAAACTATCTCTGGTATTTTTGCCAATAACTTTATCCGGTTTTTTAAATTCTACAGGAAACAAAGCCTCTGCTTTCTCAGCAAGATTAGATATAGAAGTTTTTACTCCAGGAGCAATGACTCCTCCCAAATATTCTCCTCTCTCTGAGATAACATCAAAGGTAGTAGCTGTTCCAAAATCTACTACTATGGCAGGTGTTTTATATAGTTCGGAAACGGCAACCACATTTGCTATTCTATCTGCACCTACTTCTTGAGGGTTATCACAAAGAAGAGGAATCTTCACATTTTCAGCTTTTACCTCAAAAGGCGTTAAATTAAAATATTTTTTTATTGTATTTTTTAAAATAGAAGAAACAGAGGAAACCACGGATGAAATAACTACTTTTTTTATTTTAACCTTTTTATTGAGTTTACTTCCCCAGTTACAGAGCAAAATCCCCCATTCATCAGCTTCCCTCTGAGATCTACTGGTAAACTCTCCCTTTAAAAGGAGAGTTTCTTTTACAAATATTCCCGTTTTAGTTAGGGTATTGCCTATATCTATAACTAAATTCATTTTTTATCTTATAAAAAAATCCTCCCTATTGTCAATTTTTTTATATGTTCCATTCTCTAAGCGTATAACCAGCTCTCCTCTCTCATCTAAATCTTGAGCTAAACCTATAAACTCTTTCTTTCCCATACGCACTCTCACTTGCCTTCCCAATAAAGAAGAAAAAAGACGTGCCTTTTCTATAATAGAAGAAAAGTTATCTTTAGAAGAGATATATAACTTTTCCAGTTCTCTTAATATTCCAGAGAGAAAAACCTCCCTGGGAATATAATGTCCTATCTCTCTTTTTAATGAAGTTGCTGTAAAACAGAGAGGAGAAGGAAATTCATCTATATTTAAGTTAATGCCTATGCCCATAATAATAAAATCTACATTTTTACCCATACTCTTTGCTCTACATAATACTCCTCCTACTTTCTTTTTCCTTATTAGAACATCGTTAGGCCAACGAATTTGAGGCGATAAAAGAAAGAAATCTTTTCTTATAGCTTCTATAATTCCTATCGCTCCCAGAATATTTAACTGAGTAATATTAGGGAGAGCAATTTGAGGACGGAGAATAATAGAAAACCAGAGTCCCCCCACAGGGGAAAACCAATAACGATTTCCCCTGCCTTTGCCTTGACTCTGTTCCTCAGCTACTACCACTGTACCTTCTTCCGCTCCCTCTTCAGCAAGTGAATAGGCAATCTTCATTGTAGAATCTACCCAGGCATACGAATAAATTTTTTTACCAAAAAATTTTTTCTTTGCTATAAATTTTTGCTCATTCAATCATTCCCACCTTCTTTTTATCTGTTTCGCAGTGTGCTCTCCTTATATCTGTTTTCCTATACTGCTTAATATATTCTCTGCTTTTTCTCTATCTTCCTTTAACTTCTTATTTAAATAGAAAGGAGAAGGAAATTTTTCTATCTTCCGTATTTTATCTATCAATTCAATTTTAATCGTCTCTCCATAAATCTCCTCTCCAAAATCCATAATATGGACTTCTACACCAAAAGAAGAATCTCCAAAAGTGGGTTTATTCCCTACATTTACAATACCTTTATAGGTTTTTTCTCCTAAAATAACTCTACCTGCATATACACCTTGTAAAGGCAAAATTTTGCAAGGATGCGTCCTTAAATTAGCCGTAGGATACCCTAAAAGACGACCCCTTCTCTTACCTTTGATTATTTTTCCTATAATAGTTGGAGGACGACCTAAATATTGAATGACTTTACTTATCTCTCCTTTTCTTAGTAATTCACGAATTAAAGAGCTACTAATTTTCCCCTTTTCTGTTCCTGAAAGAGAAATTGCTTTAAGTTTATAGCCAAAAATTCCTTCGAACCTTTTTAACCACTGAATATTTCCTTCTCGTCCTCTTCCAAAAGCAAAATCCTCTCCTACAATAATCTCTTTTATATCTATGTTTTCCTTTAACCTCTTTATAAAAGAATAGGGAGAAAGAGATGCAAATTGTGAAGTAAAATCAAAAATAACTACTAAATTTACCTTCAATTTAGCAAAAATCTCTTCTTTCTCTTTTAAAGTAGTTAAAAGAGGAAAGGCTTGATGAGAAAAAAGTTCTAAAGGATGAGGAGTAAAAGTAATTACACAACTTTTCCCTTCTATCATTTCTGCTCTTTCTGTTAATTCCTTAATAATTATTTGATGGCCTTTATGAACCCCATCATAAAATCCTACTGAAAGAGAAACATTTTTATATTTTTTACCTTCGGAAAGATTATGACTAATTTCCATTAAATTAGCACCTTAAGATATTTAAAACCTACTTCATATTTACAAAAATGACTACTATTTTGTAAACTTATAGCAATAGCCAAAAGTTGGCCGCTCTCACTACACAAACAAACTTTATCTCCCTTCTCTAAAGCAGGAGGTAGGTAATCTATGTGAGCTAAGTAAAGAGACCTGCCCTCTTTAATTATCCTCTCTATCCCTTTTTTTACTTTAACCACAGAAAAATGAGGTAAAGCACTCGCTAAAGGAAGAAGAATCCTTCCAATTTTTCCTTCTTTGATTTTCTTTTCTAAATTTTCTAAACTATTAGCATTATTTAAATGAAAAGAGCCAATTTTAATTCGACGAAGAGAAGACTGATAAGCCCCATATCTCAAAGCCTTTCCTATATCAGAACATAAGCTTCTAATATAGGTTCCTCCCGAGCATATTACTTCAAATTCCGCATAAGGATGATAACCAGAAATAAAGTTTAACAATTTAAATTTATAAACTTGAATTTTTCGTGGAGGGAGCTTAACCTCTATCCCTTTCCTGGCTAATTTATACAATCGATTCCCTCTCCAATGAAGGGCGGAAAACATAGGAGGAACTTGAGATATTTCTCCTTCAAACTGAGAAAATAATTTTTCCACATCCGCTTTACTTAAAGAGGAAGCGTCTTTTTCCTCTAAAATCTCTCCTTCTCCATCCAGGCTATTAGTAGTAATCCCAAAGACCATTCCACCTCTATAAGCTTTATCCAGATTTTGCAAGAAAGGAGTCAATTTAGTAGCTTTACCTATGCATATTAAAATAAGACCTGTTGCTAAAATATCAAGCGTACCTGTATGCCCTATTTTTTTTATGCCTAAAATTTCTCTAATCTTACCAACTACATCATGGGAAGACATTCCTTTTGGTTTGTCCACCAATAAAAGACCATCCAGCATCTTCTTCCTTATATTATCTCTATCTTTGAAGTGTTAAGGAGAATCTCGGGACTTTTCCTCTCAACGCTGTATATTGCGAGTAAATGGGTAAATGAGACGATGAGTAAATGAGTTAATTAGATAAATTTTGATATTTAGCTTCTGAAAATTATCCTTCCGGCGAGCAATTAAACTCTTTACAATATGACGTTATCTTTTAAAGAATTGCTACAAAGTAATTGGGTATCTATTTCTAAAATACCTATAACCATCTTTTAATTTATTTTCTTTAACTCATAGGCTTCTATTAAATCACCCTTTTTCATTCCATTAAATCCTTCTATATTTATCCCGCATTCCAATCCTGCCCGAACTTCATTTACATCCTGAGTAAATCGCTTAAGGCTTCCAATAACTCCCTGGCCTATAGCTTCATTCTCCCTTAAAATTTTCACTTTACTCCCTCTGAATACTTTTCCTTCAGTGACATAAGAACCGGCTACCACCCCTACCTTAGAAATATTAAAAATGTCTCTAACTTCTATTTTTCCTATAATTACCTCTTTATATTTAGGCTGGAGGAGACCATAGAGAAGTTTTTTAATATCATCCATAATTTCATATATAATTTGATAATTCCGTATCTCAACCCTTTCTTCTTTAGCTAAGGCTAAATTTTCTGGGGTTATTTCCACATTAAAACCAATAATTATTCCCTTTGAAGTAGAAGCTAAAAGAATATCCGCCTTTTTTACCTCTCCTACTCCTTCATGAAGAATAACTATCTTTACATCTTCACTCTCTAAATTCTTTAACGAATCAGAAATAGCCCTTAAAGTACCTTGAGTATCTGCTTTCAAGATAAGATTCAGCACTTTTTCCTTTTCTTCTTCTTGTTTATAAAAAGTTTCTAAATCTACTATGCTCCTTTTCCTCAAGCTCTTTTTTCGCTCTTTTTCCTTAGCACCTTCAGCTAATTGACGTGCCTCTTTCTCGTTTCTCACCTTTTTAAAAATATCTCCCGGTTTTCCTACATCAGAAAGACCCAAAACTTTTACTGCTGTGGAAGAATCTGCTTTGTCCAATCTCTCATTTTTCCAATTAATCAAAGCCCTTACCTTCCCATAAATATGTCCTCCTACCAAAACATCTCCTATATGAAGCGTTCCTTTTTTAATCAATAAAGTAGAAGAAGGACCTTTTTTTCTGTCTAACTCTCCTTCTATTACTATTGCCTCAAGTTTTCCATTGGGATCGCTCGTTAGCTCTAACATCTCTGCTTCTAAAAGAATCATGTCCAATAAATTATCCAATCCCTTTTTGCTTAAAGCAGAAACCTCTACACAAATAGTTTCCCCTCCCCACTCTTCAGGAATTAAATCATATTTAGTTAACTGTTTTTTTACTCGCTGTGGATTAGATTCGCTTTTATCTATCTTATTTATAGCTACTATAATAGGCACTTTGGCTGCTCGAGCATGGTTAATCGCTTCTATAGTTTGAGGCATAACACCATCATCTGCTGCTATTACCAATACAGCAATATCGGTAACCCGAGCTCCATGGGCACGCATAGCAGTAAAAGCTTCGTGACCAGGGGTGTCAATAAAGACAATCCTCTTATTATGAAATTCTATTTCTGAAGCTCCTATTCTTTGGGTAATTCCTCCTATCTCTTTCTTAGCTATTACTGTTTCACGTACAGCATCTAAAAGAGATGTTTTTCCATGATCTACATGTCCTAAAAAAGTTACTACAGGAGCACGAGGAGGGAATGCCTCTTTCTTTTCAATAGAAGTCCTCTTCGACAATACCAATTTTTCTATTTTCTTAACCTCTTCGGATGAAAGACCGCTAAGATTACTTTTAGTTTTCATTCCCAATTTTAGAGAAAACATAAGTAATTCTTTACTAGATAAATTTAATTTTTTGGCTAATTGATAAACCCGTATCATTTCCTTTCCTTTCCTAAGATTTATCCTCCATTTTTTTAACTCTCTTTATAATTTTTTCTGCTATTTTAGAGCCAATTCCTGGGACTTCACACAATCCCTCAACCCCTCCCCTTAAAATATCTTTATTTGTTAAGAAACCTGCTTGCTTAAGAGAAACCAAAATTTTTTCCCCTATACCGGGAAGGTTTCTTAAAAAAACAGCCTCTTTCTCTATTTGTCCAACAGACCTTATATCAATTTGCCATCCGGTTAACTTCGCTGCTAACTTCACATTCTCCCCACCATTTCCAATAGCTAAAGATAGCTGGTCATCTGAAACAATAGCTTTTGCTTCTTTTTTAACCTCATCAAGTTTAACTTCTTTTATTTGTGCTGGTTTAAGAGAATTTTTTATAAAAACAGCAGGGTCATCACTATATCTTATAATATCGACTTTCTCTCTTTGAATTTCTCGCAAAATAGCTTTAATGCGAGAACCTCTGACACCAACACATGCTCCCACCGCATCCACCCTTTCTTCTTTGGATTCTACCACCACCTTTGCCCTTTTACCTGCATCCCGTTTTATCTGTTTGATACTAACAATTCCCTCTGCAATTTCCGGAACCTCTAGCTCAAAAAGTTTCCTTAAAAAGTTAGGATGTGTTTGAGAAAGAATTGCCCGAGGACCTTTGGGCTCTCGAGTAACTCGTAATACATAAATTCTTATTCTCTCTCCCTGTTTATATTCCTTGTTAATCAGCTGCTCTTTTTTAGGAAGCACCCCCTCTATTTTGCCTAAATCAACAAGGATAAAATAATCGGTTCGATAACGTACTGTCCCGCTGATTATCTTCCCTTCTTTTTTCTTAAACTCCTCATAAATAAGGTCTTTCTCCATTTCTGCAATTTGCTGCATCATCACATATTTACCTGCGCTTGCAGCAATTCTACTAAAATGAAGAGGGTCTACTTTCACCTCTATCCTCTCACCTAACTTCGCTTCTTTATTAATCTTCTTCGCTTCCTCTAAAGATATTTCTCCTCCAGGATTATCTACCTTTTTTACTACTTCTTTAATTACAGAGGCTTTAAGCCCCCCCTTTCCTTCATCTAAAGCCACTTTCAACTCTTGGGGTGCTTGATTATACTTCTTTTTATAAGCAGAAGCTAGAGCTCGTTTAAGGCTTTCTAATAGCATCTCAGAAGAAAGTCCTCTTTCTCTCCCAATATTTTCTAAAATAAAAAAAAGCTCGCTATTTTGCATTTTCTATTAAATCCCCACTTGTATTATCACAACCATTTATTCTGTTAGATAATGAATAGCTAATAGTTGTAAAACCTATTTTATAACAGCACTTTTTTAAAAAATTTATTTATGAAATAATTTAAGAACTTCTTTCTCTATATTTTTAATCTATTTCAGCCTACTAAAATTTTAGACAATCCACTTGTGGGTAAGGGAGACTTTAGTCGCCCTTTGTAAAACTACCTCTTCTTCATTTCTCTCTTTTATCTTTTTTATTAATAAAGGAAGAAACTTATGAAGGTCTTCTACAATTCCATAGGTCGCAATATTAAAAATAGGAGCATTAGGGTCTTTATTTATAGCTACAATAACCTCGGAAGTTCTCATCCCCACTTGATGTTGGATAGCTCCTGAAATACCACAGGCAATATATAATTTAGGTTGCACTGTCTTCCCTGTCTGTCCTACTTGATGATAAGAAGGAATCCATCCCGCATCTACTACTGCTCGTGAAGCCCCTACTGCTCCTCCTAAAAGAGCAGCTAATTCTCTTATAAGAGAAAAATTTTCTGCTTTTCCCAAACCCCTACCGCCAGAAACAATTATCTCTGCTTCCTGTAAATCTTTTACTCCTCTTTCTTCTTTAATAAATTTAATAATCTTTAAAATTTTATCTTTTTGAGTAAAGTAGGGCTTAATTTTGACAATTTTTCCTTTTCCTTTTTTTTTAAGAGATTTAGGTTTCTTCATTACCTTAGGTCTTACTGTAGCTATTTGAGGACGTGAGTAAGCCGAAACTATAGTAGCCATAATATTGCCTCCAAAAGCAGGACGAGTCTGAAGAAGATTCCCCTCTTTTTTATTTATATCCAACCCTGTGCAATCAGCTGTTAACCCAGTTTTCAGGCGAGTAGCCACTCGTGGAGCAAGGTCTCTCCCTATACTCGTAGCCCCCATAAGAATAATCTCGGGAAAATTATTCTTTACTAAATCTACTATGGCTTGCGTATAAGGAAGAGTTCTATAAACCTCAAGTAATCGGTCTTCTATTAAATAAACCCTATTTACATTATAATAGAGTAATTTATCAGCTTCTTTTTCTATGTCATTTCCTAAAAGAAAAACAGAGAGTTCCTCCTCCAGCATATCAGCCAATTTCCGTCCCACTCCCAAAAGTTCATAGGTTACTGACATTATTTCCCCTTCGCGCTGCTCAGCAAACACCCATACACCTTTATAAGAAGAAAGATTTACCTTTACTTCTTTTTTTTCTATTAAAATAGCCCCATAAGGACAAACATCTACACAAGCGCCACAAAGATTACAATGGGGAAGTATTTTTGCTTTCTTATCTTCTATCTCAATGGCAGAAAAAGGACATACAGAGACGCACTTTTTGCACCCAGTGCATTTATCTATTATTACTTTAATTCCTTTCATTGATAACTCCTTTAAAAACCTAAATAAAGGCCTCTGAAAAATCTGCACGCTCTCCTGATTACGCAGATTCTTAAAGATGATTACACTGATTTACAATAATTATCTAATCTGTGTAATTTAGACTTTTATTTGTGAAATCTCTTATATAATTTTCTTCTTTTCTAAACATTCAATTAATTTATCTGCTATGTCTAAAATTTCTCCTGATAAAATTTCGCCTTTCTGAGGAGATTGAGGAGTAAAAATTTTAATCACCTGAGTGGGGGAACCATTTAGCCCTATCCTTTTTTTATCTATTGTTAAGTCATCTGATGTCCACACAGTTATCTTTTTCTTTCTCGCTCCAAGAAACCCCTTCAAAGAAGGATAACGAGGCTCATTTATCTCTTTAGTTACAGTGACTAAAGCAGGAAGAGGAGCTTCTACAACCTCAAATGAATCTTCAAGAATTCTTTCAGATATTACCTTATTACCATCAATATCTATTTTTCGGGCATAAGTTATCTGGGGTAAATTCAGCCACTCAGCTACTCCTGGTCCTACCTGTGCTGTATCTCCATCAATAGCTTGTTTTCCTAATAAGATTAAATCAAATTTACCAATCTTTCTAATCGCCCTGGATAGAGTATAAGAAGTAGCTAAAGTATCAGACCCTGCAAAAAGGGCATCGTTTAAAAGAACAGCCTCATCTGCTCCCATGGCTAAAGCTCTTTCTAAAGACTTCTTTGCATGAGAAGGTCCCATAGAAATAATAATAATCTTACCACCCTTTTTCTCCCTTATCCTTAGGGCTTCTTCAATAGCATTCTCATCAAAAGGGTTTATTATATTCTCAATTTCTTCTCTAATTAAAGTGTTATTTTGGGGATTTATTTTTACTTTTTGTATTTCCTCTGTACTTGGAACTTGTTTAATGCAAACAACAATATTCATTCACTTCTCCTTAAAAAGTAAGTTAGCAATAACTCCTCTTTGGATTTCTGAGGTTCCCTCAATAATCTCAAAAAGTTTAGCTTCTCTCATATAACGCTCAACAGGATAATCCTTCATATAACCGTATCCTCCAAAAATTTGAACTGCTTTGGTAGATACTTTCATTGCAGTCTCTGAGGCATAAAGTTTTCCCATAGAGGCCATTTTTTCAAAAGGTTTACCATGGTCTAAAAGCCAGGCTGCCCGGTAAAGCAGATATTTAGCTGCCTCTATCTGAGTAGCCATATCAGCCAGGGCATGCTGGATAGCCTGAAAGCTAGAAATAGACCTTCCAAACTGTACTCTCTGTTTTGAATATTCCTTTGCTTTTTTAAAAGCTGCCTCTGCTATTCCTAGAGCCCCTACCCCTACCCCGATTCTTCCTGCAGCGAAAGTCTCCATAGCTACCCTAAAGCCTCTCCTTTCCTTATATAAAAGATTGGCTACAGGAATTCTACAATTGTCGAAAATTAACTCTACATTAGGCAAAGCATTAAGGCCCATTTTTTTAAAATGCTGCCCGAAAGTGAACCCCTCTCTCCCTTTTTCCACAATAAAAGCAGTTAATCCTCGTGCTCCACTTCGTTTGTCTACAGTAGCAATCACAATATAAATATCAGCCACCTCTCCATTAGTAATGAAGATTTTATTCCCATTTAAAATATAACTATCTCCCTCTTTTTTTGCTGTGGTTTGGACATTACCAGCATCTGAACCTGCCTCCGGCTCAGTTAAAGCAAAAGCGCCCAGTGATTTACCTTTAGCTAAAGGAGAAAGAAATTTCTTTTTTTGTTCCTCGCTTGCAAATTTTAAAAGAGGATATGTACAAAGTAAGTTTGCCCCAAAAATTAAACCAGTGGTAGCACAAGCTTTGCAAATCTTCTCCGTAATTAAAGTCCAGGTAAGATAATCCATTCCTAATCCACTATATTCACTGGGAATAGTAATGCCAAATAAATCCAACTCTGCTAACTTTCTTATATTTTGCTCAGGAAATTTTCCCTCCCGGGAAATTTCATCAGCCAGAGGAACAAATTCTTTACGGCAAACTTCTTCTACTAAATCTAAAATCGCTTTTTGGTCATTGCTTAAAGAAAAATCCATCTCTTTCTCCTTCTTTAATTTCTCACGAATCAATAACGCAATCCTCTTCACTAATTAATATATTCTATTTAGAGTATTTGTCAACCAACTTTTGCACGAAAAAAATGGTAGCCGCGAGGCTCAGAGCCTGCGTAAAACAGCGCAACCTGAAGGTTGCGGCTACCTTACTTTACCGATCAATCTTAATAGTGCAAGGATAACTACAGCTTAAATGTGATATTTGTAATTTTGAAATTAATCTTTCTCTTCTTTACATAGATCGTTATTAATGCAAACATTACGGATTGTAAGAT
>JAGGXI010000009.1 GCA_021163155.1 Candidatus Aerophobota bacterium | reverse complement strand
CTACTAAATTCTATCCAAAGAGAACCTTGATAATTTGCTGAATCCACCGGGTTAATAATATGATTGTTTTTTAAGAAAAGTTAGTCTTATTAGAAAATATAAACTATTGCTACTGGGCAAAGACGGATAAAGAATTTCCGAGAGAACTAATAAAAATGGAGGGGGGTGAATAAATATAACTTATAGATTAAAAAAAATAATAACAAGTTAAAGGAGAAGAAACATGTTTAGCAAAGTAAAATCCTTATTTTTAGTAAGTCTATTGATTTGTGCAGTGATATTGATAGGGGTAGTTCCCTTAGCACAGGCAAATCCTCCAAAAGAGATTAAGATAGGGGTAGTTATGCCTCTTTCAGGAGCATTGGCAAGCACTGGTAAAGATTTGAGAGGTGGTTACGAATTAGCTGAAGATATAATTAATAGCAAATATCCTGGGTTAGATATTACTATAGCTGGATGGGAAGGTATTCCAAATCTTGGTGGAGCTAAAATAAAGCTGATATTTATGGACCATAGGGCTGACCCAGCAAGAGGAGCTGACTTAGCAAAAAGATTAATTAAGGATGAGAAGGTTGTAGCTCTATTGGGGTGTTATAATAGCTCGGTAACTAAAACTGTAAGTACGGTTGCAGAAAGATATGGAGTGCCCATGCTAAATCCTAATTCTTCATCTCCTGCGCTTACTATGCGAGGTCTTAACTGGTTCTGGAGAACATCTCCTCATGATGGTTCATTTACTGTAGACCTGTTTGATTTTTTGAAGGGTCTCACCGAAGGTAAAGTTCGTGGAGTGGGCAAGGTTCCTAAAGAAGAGCTAAATACTTTAGCTGTGGCAGCTGAAAATACAGAATACGGTTCAGCAGCAAAAGAGTTAATTGAAGAAATCGCCCCTAAATATGGATATCAGGTGCTCGAATCCTTTAAATATCCTCACCAGGCAGCAGATTTAACAAGCGAGGCAGGACGATTAATGGCTTCAGGAGCAAAAGTTTATCTTTTTGTTCCCTATATCTCTGATGCTATTCTGTACATTAGAACTCTTAAATCCCTTAAGGCTGCTCCAAACATAATCTGGGCACAGGACGCTGGATTTATAAATCCCGACTTCCCTAAATTAGGAAAAGATATCAGCGGGACAATTACACGATCGGTATTTATACCCAAAATGGGTGAAAAAAAACCTACAGCGGCTAAGATAAATGAGATCTTTAAGGAAAAGACAGGGCACGATTTCACCGGTGCTTCTGCAAGGTCTTTTACTGGAACGCAGACCATAGCTCATGTGCTTAATGAGGCTGGCTCAACCGATCCTAAGGCATTACAAAAGACACTCAATGAGATTCGCATACCAGGGAAAGATTTAGTTGTAGCTTGGAAGGGGATTGAATTTGGAGGCGTACGTCCGGGTGAAAAAGGCCAAAATATATTAGCCACGGGTATGATAGGGCAATGGCAGTGGAAGAATGGGGAGAATGTTCTTGAGGTTGTGTATCCATTTGACTTGGCCACCGCTGATTTTATTTATCCGTTCCCTGGATGGAAGTAGAAAAATCGTATGTTGATTAAAGGAGGCAGTTTCTATTAATATGAACTGCCTCCCTCCAATAAAATAGAAAGGAGAATCCTAAAATGGAAGTTCTGGTTTCACAGGCTTTAGTCTCCGGGATTTTAATGGGGTTGGTGTTTTCTTTAATCGCTCTTGGGCTTACCATTATATTTGGGGTAATGAATATAGTTAATTTTGCTCATGGTGAATTTTTGATGATAGGAATGTACGCTGCTTACTGGTCAGCAGTAATCTTATCTATGGAACCCCTTCTCACTCTTCCTATAGCCGCCGCAATAGGTTTTGTCCTAGGGATAGCATCTTACTACCTTTTAGTAAGACATTTGCTAAGAGGACCAATGATTGCCCAACTTTTAGGGACATTTGGTTTAATGCTTTTTTTAAGATATCTGGCTCTATTTATCTTTGGTCCGAACTTTAAAACTCTTAGTAAAGGGGTTTTAATTGGTAAAACCTTTATGATGGGGCCTGTCGTTATTGACTGGTCAAAATTTTTTGTTGGCCTTTTAAGTTTAGTTAGCTTTTTGCTTGTATATTGGATAATAAATTATACGAAGACAGGCAAGGCATTACTGGCTACTTCAATTGATGCCGAAGCAGCAAGCTATATGGGAATAAAGACAGAATGGATGAATGGTCTCGCCTGGGGATTGGGAGGAGCCACAGTAGGTATCGCTGGTGCTCTTTTGATTAATTTTTATTATGTTTATCCCACAGTTGGGATACTCTTCTGTATGTTAGCCTTCGCTACTGTAGCTCTGGGAGGATTTGGCAGTATAAAGGGCGCCTTTTTGGCTGGTCTTATTATTGGCTTGATAGAGACATTCTTTGGACAGTTTGTATCCTCTGAACTTAAGTTTGCCGTTATATATGCCCTTTATTTTATAGTAGTAGCCTTAAGGCCTGAAGGGATGTTCGGATGGAAGTAATAAAGGATATTTTTGATTTTAAGGATTTTTCGCGGATAGAAAAGGTAATTTTGCCCCTTTTTTTCATTTTCTTATTGATATTTCCCTGGACCACTGGTTCTTCATTTGCCAAAACGGTGATGATTAATTTTATGTTGTATTCAATATTTGCTATGGGATGGAATAGCATAGGAGGGTATGGGGGGCAGGTTGCTCTGGGTAATGCTCAATATGTGGGAATTGGAGCTTATACTGTGGCTTTATTTATGGTATGGTGGAATATGCCCTATTGGCTTTCTCTCCCTGTAGGAGTTGCCATAGCTATAGGTTGGTCTTTAATGATAGGTTATCCTCTTTTTAGATTAAGAGGACACTATTTTGCTATAGCAAGCATTGCCGTTTCGTTGGTGCTGCAGGATATCTTTTTAAACTGGGATTTTGTAGGAGAAGCAAGGGGGATTTGTCTTCCCTTTAAGAAGACTCCAAATTTTCTCTATATGGAGTTCACCTCAGAAAACTATTACTACTATTTTCTTTTTGCGATTTTCGCTGCAGGCTTTCTCTATATGAACTGGTTTAGAAAATCCAAACTCGCCTATCAATTGAAAGCTCTTAAATCAAATGAAGACGCTGCTGATAGTCTGGGAGTTAATATCCGTTGGGCTAAAACAAAGGCTTACGCTATTACGGCAACTTTTGCCGCTGTGGGAGGCTCATTTTATGCCGTATACAATATGTATATTGACCCTTATGCTGTTATGTGTCTTGACCTTTCCATATTAATAGCTTTAACGACAATGTTGGGTGGTGCCGGTTCTTTCTGGGGTCCTATAATAGGAGCGGCTATACTTGTTCCTCTGGATAGATATCTTGGAGCCTGGATGGGAGGAATAAGAGCTCTACGGGGAGTAGATTTTATGATTTATGCTTTAATAATAATGGTGATAGCTGCAGTGGAACCAAGAGGAATTTGGGGCCTGGTTTTAAGGGCTCGGAAAAGGAGGTAATTAAGATGGCTCTTCTTGAAGTAACCAACTTAAGGAAAGAATTTGGAGGAGTAATTGCCAATGACAATGTTTCCCTTCGGGTAGAAAAAGGAGAAATAATAGGATTGATAGGTCCAAATGGAGCGGGAAAGACAACCTTATTCAACTGTATAGTGGGATATCTTAAACCAGATAAAGGTAGAGTTCGCTTTAAAGATGAAGATATAACTGCTCTTAAACCCTTTCAAACAAATAGAAAAGGGATTGCCCGAACTTTTCAGTTGATGAAGGTTATAGCAGACCTTACTGTTCTGGGAAATGTGATGGTAGGCTCATTTTGTAGAACCGATAATCGCAGGATTGCCCGGGATAAATCTCTTGAGGTACTGGAATTCTTAGAGTTACAGGAATATTCAAATGCGTATCCAACTGAGCTACCTATCGCTACTCAGAAGATGATAGAGTTAGCCAGAGCGTTAGCTACTAAACCAGAGCTATTGATGCTTGATGAGATGGCGGCAGGATTAAATCCAAAAGAGACTGAGAAAATGGTCGCCTTAATCAGGAGAATCCACAGCGAAAAAGAGATTACCCTCTTTCTCATTGAACATATAATGGAGGTTGTGATGTCCATTTCAGAAAGAATAATAGTGCTGGACGGCGGTAAAAAAATTGTCGAGGGACCGCCAAAAGAGGTAGCAGAGGATAAACGAGTAATAAAAGCTTATTTAGGTGAGAGATATGTTAAAGGTTGATAAAATAGAGGTTAAATATGGAGGGATGCCTGTGATTCACGAGGTATCTTTTGAGATTAATGAAGGAGAATTAGTTTCTATGGTAGGAGCTAATGGAGCGGGGAAAACTACCATTTTAAAGACAATTGAAGGAAGACTTCACCCAACAAAAGGAAAAATCGAATTTGAGAATGAAGACATTAGTAAAAGTTCTACCTCCGATGCTGTTAGAAGAGGGATTACCTATATTCCTCAAGAGCGGCGCATTTTTACTCCTCTTTCAGTAGAGGAGAATCTGCGGTTGGGAGCATACTCTCTTAAAGATAAAGAAAAAATAGAGGAGAACTTAGAATATGTTTATAAGCTTTTTCCTATTTTAAAGGAGAGACGGAAACAGAAGGGAGGCACATTTAGCGGGGGAGAACAACAGATGTTGGCTATCGCCAGGGGTCTGATGGCAAGTCCTAAACTCTTGATGCTTGATGAACCATCTTTGGGATTAATGCCTAAATTAGTTACCGAAGTTCTGGAAGTGGTGAAGAAACTGAGCGAGGAAGGACACACTATACTGCTTGTTGAACAAAATGTGCGTGAAGCTCTGGAACTGGCGGATAGAGCGTATGTTTTGCAGACAGGGCGCACCATTCAAGAAGGCACAGGAGAAGAACTCCTCCAGAGCGATATTGTTAAAAAAGCTTTTCTGGGAATATAGATTTAATCCAATTTTAAATTTATCTTTAAAGGCGGTAAACAATGAATAGACGATTAGGATTAATTATCCCTTCCTCTAATACGACGATGGAACCTGAATTTTATGAATTACTGTCTCCAGATTTTTCGATTCATACTGCTCGGATGAGGTTAAAGGAAGTTACTGCTGAGAGCCTGGCTAAAATGGAGGAAGAAGCAGAGGAAGAGAGCTTGAAATTGGCGGACGCAGGAGTTGAGGTAATTGGATATGGGTGCACAAGTGGAAGCCTCCTTAAAGGAATGGGGCATGATAAGGTCATTGAGGAAAAGATTGAAAAATGCTGCGGAATTCCAGCAGTTACTACATCCGGGGCAGTGATAGATGCACTAAAAGCTTTTAAGGTGAGAAAAATAGCTGTAGTTACTCCTTACATTGATGAGATAAATACATTAGAGAAGAAATTTTTTTCAGCAAATGGATTTCAGATAGTCGACTTTAAAGCTTTTGGAATTAAGGAAAACCTTAAAATCGGCAAATTGAAACCGGAACAGGCTTATGAATTGGTTATGGAGCTTGACTCTAAAGAAGCAGAAGCTATATTTATAAGTTGCACAAACTTTTCCACAATAGAAGTTATAGAAAAATTAGAAAGAGAACTTAAAAAACCTGTTATCTCAAGTAATATAGCTACACTTTGGGCTATGCTTAAAAAATTTAAAGACAGTAAACCAAAGATTGAGGGATGTGGTAAACTCTTAAGAGAAAAATTGAGGTGATTTTTAAATGAAGAAAATAGATTTAAATTGTGATATGGGAGAAAGTTTTGGTCATTACAAGATAGGAATGGATGATGAGATTATAAAATATGTTACTTCGGCAAATATTGGTTGTGGATTTCATGCTGGAGACCCTATGATAATGAGAAAAACAGTTAAAATGGCCAAAGTGAATGGGGTAGGCATAGGAGCACATCCGGGATTTCCTGACTTGATGGGATTTGGAAGAAGAAAGATGGATGTTACTCCGGAAGAGATAAAAAATTATGTTTTATACCAGATAGGCGCCCTATATGCATTTGCTAAAGCAGAAGGAGAGAAAATACAACATGTTAAACCTCATGGAGCATTATATAATACAATAGCAAATGACGAAAAACTATTCCGGGCAGTTATGGAAGGAATAGCAGAATTTGATGAAGAACTTATAGTATTAGCACTTGCAGGCTCAAGAGTTATTAATATAGCCGAAGAGATGGGGCTAAAGGTAGCCTCCGAGGCATTTGCGGATAGAGCATATAATCCCGATGGAACTCTTGTTTCTCGAAGATTGCCTAACTCAGTAATTACAAATCCTCAGAAAGTGCTTTCTCGAGTAATCCAAATGGTAAAAGAAGGGAAAATAGAGTGTATAAATGGAGAGATTATAAAAAGGAAGATAGATACTATATGCGTTCATGGAGATAGTCCTGGGGCAGTGGAGTTAGTTAAAGTTATTAGAGAAGGATTGAAAAAAGAAGGAATTCTTGTCCTCCCGATGAAAAGATTTCTGTAATCTTAAATTAATGAAAGCTACTTTTTGTTAATTAGGGGCTTCTAAGTATAATTTTTTTATAAAAAATATTAATTATATCTGACAGCTATAAAAAAATGGCTGATGAAGAAATTAAAAATTTAATTGTCGGGGACAGGGCAGTATTTATCGAATTTGCCAATAAAATCTCCCCTGAAATAAACAGAAAAGTTCACATTATGGCCTCCATAATTGAGAAGGAGAAGATAGAAGGTATAAT
>JAGGXI010000027.1 GCA_021163155.1 Candidatus Aerophobota bacterium | reverse complement strand
GTCCCGTGCAGCTAAAGTATAATTAGCAGGCGCTTTACTAATAGCATCCATTACCAGCGTAGCAGGGAGTTTAGCAACCATACTCTTTCTATCTACCTTAGCTCCTGCTCCTTCCAGAATATCCAATGCTTTCTCTGAAGGAAATCTAACCCCCACCTCCTCCATTATCTCAAGCGATGCTTCGTGAATCTTTTTAATATCTTCCTTAGTTAAAACATCCATTCTTACACGTGGATGAATTGGACGAATCTTCCCTTTTTTACTCAATACTATAACCTCCTTATTTTTAAAATTTCCTTGATTATCTACCACTTTTCTTACCACAATCACAACATTATGATTTCTTTAACTTAGGCGCAATTTTCTCAAAAGTTTCTAAATACTTATCTACATCTTCATCTGTATGCTGTACCGAAATAGTCCAATGTTCCCTTGGAGGAGGATAAGGGCAAGGAATAACCCCATTGCTGAGCATGCTAATCCAGAATCTTTCTCCCATTTCAACATCTACAAATTTTGCATGGCCCTTATGATTTGTAAGGGGCTCCTTACAAAATTGAATAGTTCCACAAGCACCAATAGATACAGTATGAAGAGGAAGTTCGTATTTCGCAATAATCTCGTTACAACCATTGGTCAGCTTTTCATTTAAACGAAAGGCTTCTTTGTAGCTCTCCCTGGTTAATATGTCTCTTAAGGTAACTAAACCTGCAGCCATGCAGAGAGGATTAGCGTTATATGTTCCAGCATGGAATACCTCTTTTGATTCTAATACTGACATAATCTCTTTTCTTGCACCAAAGGCTCCAAGTGGTAACCCTCCACCAATAGATTTAGCCAGACCAATGATATGCGGTTCCATATTATAGTATTCAGATGCACCTCCCCAGGCTATTTTTACCCCTGTTTTTACTTCATCAAAAATAAGTAAAGCTCCCTCTCTGTGACAAATCTCTTCAACTCCTTTTAAAAAATTGTCTTCGGGCAATATTATTCCCCTATTCATCATTACAGGCTCAATAATAATGCCGGCTATTTGCCCTTTGTATTGGTCAAATAATAGTTCTATAGAAGTTAAATCATTATAAACACCCATTAAGGTATTTTGCAATGTGCTGACAGGTATTCCTCTGGAACTTGGAATAGCTTCCTTTGTAGTCTCTTTGGGGTCATCCTTTGTTATAATATAATCATGCACCCCATGATAGCACCCCCCTATTTTAATGATTTTATCTCTGCCAGTGTAACCCCTTGCTAAACGCAACATATGCATTGTTGTCTCTGTTCCTGAGTTTGTAAATCTAACCTGGTCTACGGGAAATCTTTTAATAATCTCTTTTGCTAATTCAGTTGAAAGATTATGCGGTATTGTGTAAAGAGTGCCTCTCTCTACTTGTTTTTTTAAAGCAGGAACCAATTTAGGATGCGCATACCCAATCATTTGAGCACCATAGCACATACCAAAATCTATATACTCATTACCATCAACATCAATAATCTTCGTTCCCTCGGTTCTATCAACATAAATAGGATAAGGTTTCCAAAACCTTATAGGACTACTTACTCCTAAAGGTACATATTTCCGAGCTTCCTTATATGAAGCAGCCGATTTCTTTGTTTTTCCCTCATAAATTCTATAAATCTCTTCCATTTTTTCTATCCTCCTTTATCAATTTCCCTTAAAAGTAGTTAAATTTTACCCAGTTTTTTCAGGTCTTCAGCTACATATTTAAGACTTAACTCTTTTAATTTTGCCTCTGTGGGAATACCGTTAGAGTTCCAACCTCTGAGTTCATAGTACTCATCAAGACATTGATTAACCTTATCTTTTGTTAAATGCATTCCTTTGGTTACCCCAGCTGGTACAGGTTCATAAACCCTCTCTGGAGGAAGGTCATAATTTCTTCCAAAATCTTTTACTTCTCTTACCCAAAATGCTCTCGTAAGAGTCCAAACCCTCTCTGATATTTTAAAAAGTTTGTCTTTTGAATAATTAAACCCAGTAACTGAGTTAAAAGCCTTAACATAATTTTCAAAATCCAGCTTCATTTCAAGCCAGGGGAATCTACAAACACCAAACATCTCCATCAATGGCCTCACGGTTTGAAGTTCCTTGACTAATTCGGCTCTTCCTTCAATGCTATTTCTTCCTAATTTTAAATCATGCATAATTGTCCAGGACCTGGTATGCTGAGCTCCAATATCTGAAGTCATATAAGAGAGAAGCATTGCAGGAAGTCCTCTACATTCATGAGCTGAAGATTCTAATCCCTTTATATGCATAGCAAACTTTCCGGAGCCTTTTCCTATCTTCTCACTCATATTTCGGCATCCTTCTGAGAGAAATTCTCCTATTCCTTCTTTGTAGGCTATCTTTTTTATGATTTTCACTACTGCATCAAAATTACCAAATTTCAGCTCAATTCCATCTGTATCTTTTTTATTTATAATCCCCTTCTCATAACATTCCATAGCAAAAGCAATGGTTCCGGCGGTGCTTATAATATCCATTCCATAATTATCACAAAGATAGTTAGCATACTGAACATCTTCTATATCCTTTAAAAAACAACTTCCTCCAAACATTGCTATTGTTTCGTATTCTGGTCCATCTACAAAAACATTGTATTTCTTTGAATAGGTATAGTTAGCACAACTTAATGGGCAAGCAAAACAAGCCTTATCAGAAACCCAGATTTTCTCCCGCATAAACTCAGGTCTTAATCCCTTAAATTTTTCATCCTGGTCTAATCGAAAATTCTTCGTAGGGAAAAATCCTGTCTCCAAAGATAAATTAGTAGAATCAGTGGTTCCGTATATTTTAAAACGTTTAAAATAATCATGATTCATTATATACCTTAATGCTGATTTAGAAATATTTACAAGCTCTTCTATATTGTTAATTTTAATACTTTTGGTCCCTCGAACAGCTATTGCCTTTAATTTCTTAGAACCAAAAACAGCTCCCATCCCACATCTTCCAGCCTGTCTCCCAAAATCATGGCTAATATTTGCGTACTTAACTAAGTTCTCACCAGCAGGGCCTATTGTTGCAATTTGAAATTCTTCCCCTAAATCCTCCTTCATCTCTTTTTCGACATCCAGTGCTCCTTTACCCCAATACTTTGATGCATCCCTTATTTCTACCAGGTCATTATCTATAAAAATATAGCAAGGATTTTCTGCCTTTCCCTCAAAGATAATCATATCATAGCCTGCATATTTCATTTCCGCCATCAAAAATCCCCCCATATTAGAATCGGCGTATCCACCAGTCAAAGGGGATTTGGTGCCGAAAACCACTTTTGCTGCACTTGGCCAGAAAACTCCTGAAAGAGGTCCTGTTGCCATTATTAGCTTATTCTCAGGGCCTAAAGGGTCTACACCGGATGGTAACTTATCGTAAAGTATCTTAGCAATAAAACCTCTTCCTCCAATATATTCCTTTGCGAATTTCTGGTCCAAATCAGACTTCTCTACTTTACCCTCTGATAGATTTATTCTTATAATTTTACCCCCGTATCCGTTCATTTTACCGCCTCTTTCTTTTCATCTTTACTCCAGGATAATGCTCCACTGGGACAATACTCTATGCATTCACCACATAAATCACATTTTATTGGTACATCCACTTCCCTGTGAGTAAATAAAGCATTATTAGGACATTCATCAACACATATACCACAATTAGTGCATTTTTCTCTATTGATTTTATAAACCTCATCTTCCTCATAAATAGCTTCTTGGGGACAAATGTCTTCACAATAACCGCACTGATTGCAGACTCTTATTTCAAATAAACCAGGAGCAGGAAATTTTTTAGCTATTCTTATAGCCGCCTTTTTTGGATTATTTTCTTTAAAATGGTGTAAGGCACATATTAATTGACAAATAGAACATCCTGTGCATTTAGCAGAATCTACTTCTAATTTCATACTATTATCCCTCCTTTTTAAAGAAATTTTTAAATTCTTTCAACTATTACTGCATCTCCCTGTCCCCCGCTAACACAGAGAGTAGCTAATCCATAGCGGGCATTTCGTTTTTTCATCTCATAAAGCAGGGTAATAAATAATCTTGCTCCTGTAGCTCCAACAGGATGTCCAAGAGCAATACCTCCCCCATTAACATTAACAATATTCCAATCCCATTTTAATTCTTTTCCACAGGCAATCATTTGGCTGGCAAATGCTTCATTGCACTCTATTAAATTCATATCATTGATTGCCATATTAGCTTTCTTTAAAGCCTTTTTTGTTGCAGGAACCGGGCCTAACCCCATATAATAAGGGTCTACTGCTCCAGAAGCATAGGATACAATTCTTGCCATAGGATTTAGTCCAAGTTCTTTAGCCTTTGTAGCAGAGGTTAATAAAACAGCTGCCCCAGCATCATTAATTCCACAAGTATTCCCTGCAGTTACAACTCCATCTTCCTTATATAAAGGTTTTAACTTTGCCAATTTTTCCATTGTCATCCCAAAACGTGGGTGTTCATCGGTATCTACAATAATAGTCTCTTTTTTATGTCTCTTTTTTAAAATTACTTTAACTGGAATAATCTCATCTTTAAATCGTCCTTCCTTAATTGCTTTTTCTGTTTTATGTTGACTCTCACAGGCAAATTCATCTAATTGTTCTCTGGTTAAATTATACTTCTCTACCAGGTTTTCTGCAGTTTGTCCCATTAACATATTGGCTAAGGGGCAGAAGACTCCATCTTTATACTGAACATCTATAATTTCCCCATCACCTAAACGATATCCCCAACGTGCCTTTGTTAAAAGATAGGGGATATTACTCATACTCTCTACTCCACCAGCAATAACAATATCACAATCTCCTAACATAATTGATTGTGCAGCTAACTCAATAGCTTTTAAACTGGAGCTGCAGGCTTTATTTATGGTATAAGCAGGCACATCTGCAGGGATACCTGAAAAAAAAGCTATTTGTCTGGCTAACACTGGTCCATTCCCAGCTTGTCGAGCATTTCCAAATATAACTTCATCTATTTGCTCTGGCTTTAAATTAGACCGACGTAAAACTTCCTTTGTTACTATAATCCCTAACTCTCTTGCACTTAGTGAGGTAAGTGAGCCGCCAAATCTACCTATCGGTGTTCTAACACCATCTATTACTACCACTGACTCCTTTTGCACTTTTATTCACCTTTTAAATTAATTTCTTATATTTTATCATTTCAAACTCTACTTAAGATATATTCTGTTAGGGTCTAACTCTCTGAGCATTTTAATCTCATTTTCTGTAGGCTTTTGAGTTGTCTTAAGATTGTCAGAAATTTTCACTTTCCATCCTATATTCTCTCTTACTCTTTTAATCTCAATTCCTGGATGAATAGAGGTTAAAATCATTTCCTTAGTTACTTTATCAAAATTGTATACTCCTAAATCCGTTACTACTATCTCTGGCCCCTTTCCAGGAATCCCTAAACTTTCTCTCTCTTCGCCCCCTCCAAGAAAACCAGGGCTGGTGATAAAATCAACTCTTTCGGGAAAACTTCGTTTGCTTTGCTTAGTAACAATTATTACTCTCTTTGCTAATATAGAAATTGCACAAGCTCCACCACTTCCCGGCAATCTCACCTTAGGATTAGCATAATTCCCAATAACTGTACTATTAATATTTCCAAATCTATCTATCTGTGCTCCCCCTAAAAAACCTACATCAATGAGACCCCTTTGAAGGTAAAACATAAAGATATCCGACATAGAGCATACAGAAGTGCTATCAGTAACTAAACAAGGGTCACCTATTGATAAAGGTAATCGCCGGGGGTTTGCTCCAAAAACTCCTGCCTCATAAATCATCTTAATATCTGGTACATAAATTCTTTTAGCTAAGTTTACTGCTATATTTGGCAGTCCTATCCCTACAAAAATCACCTCTCCATTTTTTATCTCTCTAGCAGCACAGCACACCATTAATTCTGATTTCGAATAATTATCTATCAAAGAAAACCTCCTTTTTAAAGATATATCCCATAATTTATGGGCTTAGAAAAATTACCTTTAGGAGTTAATTTTTTAATCTTATCTCCACCTAACTTTTTTATATATTCATCTCTATTTTTCACTCCATATATCCACTCTTCAAAATATTCTTGCAATTTTTTCTCATCTTGAGATATTTTCTTCCACTCAATATAAAACTCGTTATCTCGGTCATAATATCCCTGAACATAAGAGGGATGAGCCCCGAAAGGCTCTTCTACTACAGCATCGACAATTAAACCAGGAATTAAGGTTCTGTTAGGATCAGAACAGGTTATATCTTCATCTACTATCTCTTCAACGGAGACGATAACTCTTTTAGAGGCAAAACAAGCTTCTTTCTGAACACCCAAAATTCCCCAAATCTGTGTATTGCCATTTCTATCCGCTCTTTGAGCATGAATAATTGCTATGTCAGGATTTAAAGCTGGAACTGTATAAAACTCTTTACCGGTATAAGGACAGGTTATTTTCTTTATGTTATTATTCCATTTTGGTAAATCTGAGCCAGAATAACTTTTAAGTATCATAAAGGGAAGATTAGACGCACCAGCTACTAACCTACAAACCATTCCAAAATGGCAATATTCGTCTACTTCTACTTTTTTAGGTATCCCTTTCTCCACTGCTCGACGAATACCGTAAAGAGAGCCGACACCAGGGTTACCGACCCAACTAAAGACCAGTTTCTTAGCACAACCAGCGGCAATTAACTGGTCATAAATTATATCTGGAGTTAATCGACACAATATTAAATCTTTCTTTCTCTGACGAATTATCTCATGGCCAGCAGCATGAGGAATTAAATGGGTGAAACCTTCAGCGGTAAGAGTGTCTCCATCGTGAACAAACCTTTCTATGGCTTCCTTCATTGTCATAACTTTATTTTCCATAAAATCTCCTCAAAAAAATTTACGGGAATCTTTAAAATTACTTATTTGCTACCTCTGTAAAGACTGCCCGTAAAATATTTACAATTTCATCAATTTCTTTCTCTTCAATTACAAAAGGTGGAGCAATCATAACTGCATCACCGTTTACTCCATCAACAAAGCCTTTTGAGGGATAAAGAATAAGCCCTTTTTCAAAGGATTCTTCTAAAATTTTCTCTGTAAAATGAAATGCTCTTGGGAAAGGAACCTTATTCTCTTTATCCTTTACAAATTCAATCGCTGTCATTAATCCTTTTCCTCGTACATCTCCCACAAAAGGGAATTCTCTTAACTCATTTAATCTTTGGAAAAGATACTTACCTCTTTTTGCGCTCTGTTCAACAAGATTATGCTTCTTTAGGTACCTCAACACGGCCAATCCCACAGCGCAAGAGACTGGATGATGAGAAAAAGTATGTCCATGGACAAAATTACCACTTCCCTTCTTAATTACATCAACTATCTCCTTTTTAGTTGCCATAGCAGCTAAAGGAATATAACCGCTGGAGATTCCCTTACCTATAGTAATTATATCGGGGATTACATTCCAATGATTTATACTGAACCACTTTCCTGTTCTCCCAAAACCGCTCATCACCTCATCAGCAATAAAAAGAATATTAAATTTATTACATATATCTCTGATAATAGGGTAGTATTCCTTTGGGGGAACTACTGCCCCTATTGTGGCTCCCACGACAGGCTCTGCAATAAAGGCAGAAATCGTCTCTGGACCTTCTAATTCAATAACTCTCTCTAAAATCCTTGCGCATTCTATATTGCATTGAGGATATGTTTTTCCAAAAGGGCATCTATAACAATAGGAGGGAGGAATATGAGGAAAATTACTTAATAAAGGAAGGTAAAGTTTACGGGCACCGGGTCTACCGCCCATCGATAAAGCTCCCATTGTATTCCCATGATAGCTATACCAACGACCAACTGCTTTATATCTTTGCTGATTACCTAATTCTAATTGATACTGGCGTGCTAACTTTAAAGCGGCCTCTGTTGCCTCTGAACCACCAGAGAGAAAATAGATTTTATCTATTCCTTGAGGTAGAACCTTTGCCAGTTCTTTAGCGTATTCTTCAACAGCTATAGTTGTAAATTGTGTTCCATGAACATAAGCGACTTTTTGAGCTTGGTCCCTTGCCGCCTCAGCGATTTCTTTTATCCCATGACCTATATTAACGCAAACAGGGCCTCCAGAACCATCAATATATTTTTTACCGTTTTGGTCATATAAATAAATCCCTTCGCCTTTTACACAGACTGGATAAGAACGAGCTAGCTTCCTATAAAAAACATTTCCTTCTGGATATCTATAGGACATTTTGCATCCCTTCAATTAAAGAAAGTTTGTAATAATTTAGTCTTTCTAAAATTTTTCTCTTTTCCATCATTGCGAGCCTGCCAAAAGCAGGTGTAAGATTGCTTCACTCGCGACAACAATAGACAAGAAGTTTTGCCTTTCCTCTAATCCTACTTTTTAGATTGTTTCGTCAAACTTTTGATGACAGACGATAACCAAGAACACGAGAAATTTCCTTTGCCGTTGCTAAAAGGTGCGGAATAAACTCTTTTTGAAGCATCTCAAGAGGTACTCGGGCAGAGGCCATTGAAATATTAATTGAAGCAATAACTTTCCCACTTGTTTCCCGTATGGGGGCAGCGGCTGAACGTAAACCAACTTCAAGTTCCTGGTCGTTTATCACATATCCGTCCTGGCGAGTCTTTACTAAAATTTTATCCAAAGTTTTTAGCTCTGTAATTGTATAAGGGGTATAAGAAGTGAGTTTTACCTTACTTAGAATGCCTTTCACTTCATTAAAAGGCTTATATGCTAAAATGGCTCTCCCTAAAGATGTGCAGAATGCTGGCAATCGAGAACCTACTTGTAGATTTGTACTCATCCATCGCTTTGTAGCTGCTCTGGCTACATAGACAATGCTGCTTCCTTCTAACACTGCCATACTTGCCGATTCCTGACATTTTTGAGCTAATTCTTCCAAATAGGGAAGAGCAATATTGGGAAAACCTAAACTGTTAAGAGCCGAAAATCCTAAATCTAATACCTTAACAGTAAGCCGATATTCCTTATTATTATCGTTTTTTGTGAGATAGCCTAAATCTTTAAGGGTGGATATGTAGCGGAATACAGTTGCTTCTGAAAGATTTAATTTATAAGCAATATCTTTAATTTTAAGGGCTGGGGCATCCAAAGAAAAACATTGTAATATTTTTAAACCACGAGAAAGCGATTGTATTTTATATTCTCTCCGATTTTTTTCACTTTGTGAAACTTTATTACTCATACTAAAAGTATAATATATAATTTTAAAAAGTCAAGCCCCCCTTCCTAAATCCTGAAAAATTGAAAGTAAACCCAGATATTAAGCGACTTTCGGGAAAAATAAAAGAGATATTATCCACTCTACCGTGAATATACTCCTAAAAATTCATAATTATTTTACACTGTAATAGGTTTTGCCTTGGTCTAAAAAATCGGGTTGGTGGGTATAGCGTTAGCTTAATTACTCTTCTTATTTTTTAGCATAGTAGGTATTAAAAAAGAATGACTCTTCTCTTTTCCTCTGGTATAGGAACAGAACTTTTACAGTAAGGACAGATAAACTGCTGAACTACTATTTCTTTTTCTTCACCCTTTTTAAGCCTCTCAAAGAATTTTTCTATTCTTATTTTATAGGTACCATTTTTATATATCTTCTCAAACCCACAATGGGGACACTTTAAAGGACGAGGGATATCCATCTTTTGAAGACTTATTTTCTCTCTTAAACTTTCAATCTCTTTTTCTCTCTTAGCGATGGTCTTCTTCAACTTTTCTATTTCTATTCTTTGTTCGGTAGCTATCTTATCTTTGACCTCGAGCTTGCCTTTTTTGAATTTGGGTCCTCTTTTATCTGGTTTTAGTGCTTCCCCCAAGGCATCTAAGGCTCTTTGGGCCCAGGCATAAACAGAAGGTCTACTTACCCTGTGTTTATCGGCTACAAGCTGTATTTTTCCCCCGGCTATCACCTGAGAGACTATCAGAACCTTTTCCTTGATAGATACATATCTATAACCTTTCATTCTTTTATACCTCTATAGACTTTATGGTAACACATAAAAAGTACTTGTCAAAAAGAAAATGTAAAATAATTAGGTCATTTCCCAAGACACAAAGATCTATTACTTTTTTCCTCCACCTTGATTATCTTCTTCGGCAACTGATATTTTTTACCAGCACATTGGAATTTTCGATCAGGTGGTTCCCTTTTGTTTTATCATTTATAACTCCCTTAATAGGTAAGATGCTCTCTACCTTGAGCTTAGAGGCATGAGGAAACTTACCCCTCTTTTAGCCTCCTTACCAGGTCAGTTATTTTCTTTTTTGAGACTTTTTCGGCTAATATTTTCTCCAGTTCTCTGGCAATTTCTTTACCGGTAGATTTAGCAGTACGTTCAGCTACCAGATTAGCATAGCCAACTCCACTGAATATACCATAATATTTATCTCTTCCATAGACTATTAAAGCAGAACCTGAAAGATAAGATAACTCACCCCTTTGTCTCATTTCATCCTGGAGCTTTTCCATTTTATCTTCATACTTCATCTCTAAGATTTTTACTGCATTGTAGAGGATAAGAATGGTCCAGATTCTTGCCTGGATGGAATTTAGGCTTCTTCCAGTTAAATCTCTTAAGCTCCATCTTTGAGATAGATACCTTATTCCTTGATTCTCAATGGTCCATCTGTCTTTGTAGAACTTGTAAATTTTAAAAGGGTCGCCTTCAGCATCTAAACTGGTGACATAGATTCTCCTTCTTTCCTTCCCCCTTTCATCGACAACTACGGTATTAACTTTACCTAAGTCCTTTTCCTTTCCTTCTTTAGAATACCTTCTTAGGTAGAGCCCGTTGATACCACATATCCTTATCTTCTTTTTCTCTTTTCTCCCTCTTTTCTTAACCGTTATCCATCTTTCCTTGAAAGTTGGTTCTATTCCCCTCAGGTAGTATTCTACATGTTTTACAAAATCAAGATCGTCATCCCTGACCAAGGTGACAAAATCTACCCCCCATCTATTTTTTAGTTTCCATAAGAAATGCCCTCCCCAATAGCCTCTATCCAGAGTAAGGTTATCTATTATCTCTTTTACCTTACCTTTGCCCAGATGTTTTTCTATTTTCTTGAAGATAGAAATGAGCAGTGCCCTCTCATCGCTGTTTATAGGACCTAAAGCTGCCCCAACAAATCTTAGCCTTCCTGTAGTGGTAACGTTCATCAAAAGTTCTAATTTGTAGCCGTATTTATACCTTTTCTCCTTTTTCTTCCATACCTTTCTCATTCCTTCAAAAGTTTCCCCATAGGGAACCTCCAGTTCTACTGCATCAGCCACATACTGATGGCCTCTTATCCATCTTTTTTCTCTTAGGAGCTTTAAATGTTTGTAAAAAACTTTATCTGATTCAATCTGGGGGATTTTCTTTAGATGATTCCTTAAAGTGCAAAGATCTATTACTCCTTTCTCTTTTTCCTCAGCCTTCTTAATTTTTTCAATGTTAAAACCGATATCGGCCATAAGCTTTCCATCTCGAATGATCTTACCGGCCCAGGCTATTTTCCCTATACAAAGAAGTTCCTTCATGATAAGAATGCCCAGGATGATCTTTGATGGGTATCCGTTGCCCTTTTTTATCTCGGGTTTCATACCCGTTATGATACCCCAGAAACCTGCCTCTCTTAGAAAGTCAATAAGAAAATCATTAGCTCCAAAATCACTTTCTACTACTTGAACCTCTTTCCCATTAATTATAGCCTCCTCTATTTTCCTTTCATTTCTTATCCATACCTTAATAGCTTCTTTCATTTTTTCCTATTCTCCTTTGATTTTGTCATCGTCCTTCTCCTGTATTCATCTACTTCTCGACAATTCAAATCTCGTATCTTCTCTAAAAGGGATCTTATCTTCTTGTTTATCTTGGTAAGGCGAGCTAATTTATGTTGAAACCAAGCGTATTCCTCGGC
>JAGGXI010000080.1 GCA_021163155.1 Candidatus Aerophobota bacterium | reverse complement strand
TCATTATAAGCAGGGATAATAACCAGAACCCTGGAATTCTCAACCATAAAAACCCCTCTCTTGCAAATATATTAACAAAATTAGGAAGATAGGTCAACTGATTTTGTTGAGTTTAGGAATTTATAGAGAGCATCTAAACGATTCTTTAAACGATTAAACCCAGATTCGGCAAACTGTGAGAGTGCTTGGCCTGGGTAGGGGAGGCTTTAGCCTCCCAATAGACTTTAGTTCTTATTTTGCAAAGAGCGACTGAAGTCGCTCAATTGCTTGTTTTTTACTTTTTGCTCCTGTTACTTTAATAGCTTTTTCCAGGAGTTTATCATCAATCACTACCGTTGTCTTACCCATAATCTTTCTCCTATTATACATAAAATTATTACATATTTATCATACATAAGTTAAATAATTTGCCAATCTTTTAAGGCAAATCCGGGCATCGTTACCAGTAGAATTTTTTTTATCCCTTTAATCCTGTATTTTCGGCTCTTCAACTATTAGCCAAAAATGTATCTCGTAATCTTTTTCCCCGTTGGATACCTCAGCAGAAACTCTCTTTTTCTTATAACGATACTGAGAGGTAGTTACCTTTCGAGAAAAACTTATTTTTCCATAATCATTAACAATAGTTTGTTTCTCGTTAATTATATCGTACCCTTCTTCCTTCTCTTCTTCCTTCTCTTCTTTTACATCCTCTACATCATACTTTTTTGTATAACTGAAACAGTGGGTATCTTTTGAACCTGGATCAATTTTTAATAAAATAGATGATTTTGAAAGTCCACTATATGGAAGCTTAATTGGAATAAAAACACCTTCACTATTTCTGTAAATTGGAAGAAAGCCTCTATCTTCCTCAGAAAAAATAAACCCTCCAATTTTATCCAGAGTAAAATCAGCTCTTTCTGTTTCAGTTTTCTCATTTACAAAAGCAATACTTGATGTAAGAGGCTTAAAGGAAGCACTTATCCTCTTCTTCTCCCCGGGCATCAAAGTAAATTCTTCCTCTTTAAGGATTTTCTCATCAAACTTGACAATACAATGGTAGAGACTCTTCTCATTCCTATGGGAGACAACAGTAAAAGCAAAATTTTTCTCCTCCCCTGCTTCTATTCTCTCTGGCAAATCCTCTTGATTTTCAAAGTAAAGCTCCGAGAAACTCTCCTTAAAAGGAGCATATTTGAAGGCAAAAAACGAGACTATGGCAACTCCTACTATACAAGTAATTACAACAGAAATAATCCAGCTATTTTCTTTCATTCTTTTTATTCCTTCCCATATAATTGTTTAATTAATATATAAGGTTTTATGATTAATTCTCTCCTTTTAAAAATTTTCTAACTTCATTATGATCGCCAACAAAGGCAAAGTTTACCGCATCACCCTTAAATTCAAAAATTATTCTATTTTTGACACTTAACCTTATCTCCCAATAATTCTTTCGAACCTTTTTTAGACCCAATCTTTGAGGTTTTTTGCCTGTTTTAATAAACTCAATTAAAACATCAATAGCTTTAATCGCGTTTTCTTGTTGAGGAGAAGTTAATTTTTTAAAAAATCTATCGTATGATTTAAGATAATAATGTTAAATGTTGAGACCTGACCCCCCTTAACTTTACCGGTTTTCTTATCGGGTTGGACATGCTAATCTCTTCAAGAGAGGTAACTTTTGAAGCATCGAGAATTTCGATCTCCAATGGTTTTCTCTTCTTATCCAGGTGAAGGATAATTCCTTCTCTTAAATCAATAGAATCATTAAGCACCCCTTCTTTTAGCTCTATAACTAATATATCAGCTTCTGGGGAATATTTTATCTTTATATCTTTCACCTCCTTGAAAATATTTTTTTGAATAAGGAAAATACACTGTTACCAATATTGGCATTTTGTACTCTTCTGTATCAACCAATATAAACTTTTTAGCATGTGAGCTCTTTTTAAGAAGTAAATCTCGAGGAATTTCTAATATTAATGTATCCTTCCTTTTATTTAGTTTCGCCATTTTTCCACCTCTGTTTAGAGTTTACTATAATTAGCGATAAAGGTCAAAAAATTTATCTCGATTTTTACTCTTCCCCTTCCAACCTTCTCTTTTGTTTTAATTCTTTTACTTCTATACCCTGTTACCGTCTTGTGAAATCTCTTGTTTTACCCTGAAGGCATATAAACTTCTAAATAAAGGCTTTCAAGTAAAGAAACTTTCCCGCATACGAAAAGAGCAATCCAGGGAGAAGTATTTAAGACAGTAAGTTATTTTTGCAATTCCTTTAAAATTTCATCCTCCTTTTCTTATTTACCCTGTTAGATAGATTTATCAAATAATTTCCCAAACTCAATAAACTAAAGGAGTGGAAATTCCGGGCTTGACTGTTTTTATATTGTATCTACTATGTAGATAGTTTCCAAAAGATAAACTTTGGCTGTTCTCTTCCAAAACAAAAACTAATAGAATAAATAGGGGGTAGTTAATGGTTCTAAAAGAAATAGTGGAAGAAGTGCCTGTGTTCAAATCCACAGAAAAAAAGAGAAATTTTTAATAGTCTTAAGCGCTTTATCCCTAAGGTTAATAAGCTTATCCAAAGCGGCAGAAATAATGAATATGAGCACTCAAACACTACTTGAATTTTTAGATGCATTAGGAGTTGAGTTTTCTTATCTTGAGGAAGAAAACGTGGACTTAGAAAGGACCTGGTAAGATGACGGCGGTGTTTAATTCTTCTCCGATAATATTTCTGTCAAAGTTGGATTTAATGGAGAAGGCATTATCCTTATTTGAGTTAATCTATATTCCTGAATTAGTTATTGAGGAAGTCTCATCTAAAAAAGATGAAAGCAGTAAATCCCTTGCTGAACTCTTGAAATGTAATAAATTAGTTAAGGTTAAAGGGAAGAATAAAAGGTTATTTAAAGCCTTAAATAAAACGCTCGGAAAGGGAGAATCCGAAGTTATAGTGTGTGCTAGGGAAGAAATACTTCGTAAAGAGCTAAAAAGAATAGTAAAAATATTAAAACAAAGATACGATGCTCAAAAAACAATCCTTTTATTCAAAAAAAATTATTGAAAAAGGGAAAGTATTGTAT
>JAGGXI010000019.1 GCA_021163155.1 Candidatus Aerophobota bacterium | reverse complement strand
TTGCCAATAAAATCTCCCCTGAAATAAACAGAAAAGTTCACATTATGGCCTCCATAATTGAGAAGGAGAAGATAGAAGGTATAATTGAAATAGTGCCTACCTATCGTTCTCTTTCTATCTATTATGACCCCCTTAAAATTGAGCTTGATAATTTACTGGAAAAGTTAGAAGAGGTAAAAAGTAGTCCGGATGAGATAAAAATTCCTTCTCCTAAAATTATTGAAATCCCTACAGTTTATGGAGGTAAATATGGGCAGGATTTAGAGTTTGTAGCAAAATATAATAATCTCTCCCAAGAAGAGGTTATAAAAATCCATAGCGGAAGAAATTATTTAGTATATATGTTTGGTTTTAGCCCGGGCTTTACTTATCTTGGGGGAATGGATGAGAGGATAGCCACTCCTCGTCTTAAGACACCGAGAATAAAGATTGCTGGAGGGTCTGTGGGAATTGCGGAGAAACAGACTGGTATATATCCCTTAGAGAGCCCCGGGGGATGGAGGCTCATTGGCAGGACTCCCTTAAAATTATTCAATCCTGATAAAGAACCTCCTGTTCCTTTTTTACCCGGTGATTATCTTAAATTTACCCCTATTTCTGAAGAAGAGTATTTAACTCAGATTTGACAGCTAACTTTTGTACGAAAAAATGGTAGCCGCGAGGCTCAGAGCCTGCGTAAAACAGCGCAACCTAAACCCCATTAGATGTTACTACTATTTAGCGGGGTAAAGGTTGCGGCTACCATCCTTTGTAGCGCAAACTCGGATGCTACAAAGGTAGCCATATCCTAAATGTGGAATCTGTGATTTTGAAATTAATCTTTCTCTTCTTACATAGATCGTTGTTAATGCAAATATTACGGATTTCAAGATATTCTAAAAATCTAATAAGATGAGTTTCCTGCAAAAGCTAGCTGACAGAAGGA
Source organism: Candidatus Aerophobota bacterium (assembly GCA_021163155.1). GTDB lineage: Bacteria > Aerophobota > Aerophobia > Aerophobales > JAGGXI01 > JAGGXI01. The sequence goes on along the minus strand of JAGGXI010000019.1, from coordinate 2,063 downwards.
GCCGAAATGGAGAAAAGAAAATTTATTGTTACTGTAAACGAGAAATCTTACGAAGTTGAGGTGGAGGAGATAGAAGAAAAAGGAACTAAAAAAGGTTCAAACAAGGAAAATTCTTTGTCTTATACTTCTAAAGTTATTTCTTCAGAAAAATCCTCTCCTACTAAGATAGTTAAAATAATCACTGCCCCTTTTCCAGCAAAGGTTTTATCAGTAAAAATTAAAAAAGGAGACTTAGTAAAAACGGGGGAGGTTTTATTAATCTTAGAAGCAATGAAAATGGAGACAGAAATTTCGGCTCCCCAAAATGGGACAGTTAAAGAAATTTTTGTTAAAGAAGGAGAAATGGTGGAGACGGAGAATAAACTATTAATCATCGAATAGAGGATTTCTTATGTCTGTAATAGAAATAATCATAATAGGGATAGGAATTGTCTTTTTAGTTCTTACAATATTGACAGGAGCAACAGTAATCTTAGGAAAACTTTGCCAATTAGGAGAGAGATTAAAGTCAATAAAAACAGGACAAAAACCTCTAAAAAAAGCAAAAGAGAAAGAAAAAGTGATTGCTATAGTATCAGCAGCAATTGCCAGTTATCTATCAAAAGGGCCGAATCAGATTATGATAAACTCTATAAACCGAATTAATTCTGAAGTCCCTGCAACTGATAGATTTGAATCAATGAATTCTTCAAAAGAGAAAAAGGGAAAATAATCTATGCTTTTACATCACCTGGTTGATACTTTTGGATTTTGGGGATTTGGTTGGAGTAGTATATTGATGATACTCATTGGCTTAGTGTTTATATTCCTCGGTATTAGATACAAGATGGAGCCTCTGCTTTTAATCCCCATAGGTTTTTCTTGTATGCTGGTAAACATTCCTTTTAGTGGATTAATGGAAGCACAGGGTTTTTTGGCTTTGACTTATGAATACTTAATAAAGACAGAAATTGTTCCCTGCCTTATTTTTTTAGGTGTTGGAGCAATGACAGATTTTGAGCCTTTATTGGCCAATCCTTCAACGTTTTTATTAGGGGCAGCAGCTCAGATAGGGATTTATTGCGCGATGCTTTTAGCAATTGTGTGCGGTTTTGATATTAGAAGTGCAGCTACTATTGGCATAATTGGAGGAGCAGATGGTCCTACTACTATATATACTGCAGTTAAACTTGCCCCCCAAATTTTAGGGCCGGTAACCGTAGCCGCCTATTCTTATATGTCTCTGGTACCCATAATTCAACCTCCTGTAATGAAATTTCTAACAACTAAAAAAGAGAGGAAAATTAAAATGAGCCCTTTAAGGAAAGTTTCCAGGATAGAGAAGATACTCTTTCCTCTTGTGTGTATAGCTATTGTTTGCTCTTTTGTTCCCAAGGCTACCCCTTTAATTGGAATGTTAATGTTTGGAAACCTTTTAAAAGAATCAGGGGTAACTAAGAGATTAGCTAATGCTGCTCAAAATGAAATTATAAACATCAGTACTGTCTTTTTAGGATTAGGAGTAGGAGCTACTATGGAAGGTGGAAATTTTTTAAATCCAGGGACTTTACTCATATTAGGATTAGGAGTAATTGCTTTTATCTCTGCTACCGCGGGAGGAGTACTTGTAGGAAAATTAATGTCTTTAATCTCAAAGGGTAAGATAAACCCTCTTATAGGAGCTGCTGGTGTTTCTGCTGTCCCTATGTCAGCAAGAGTAGTGCAAAAAATGGGACAAAAAGAAAATCCTAAAAATTTTCTTTTAATGCATGCTATGGGACCAAATGTGGCTGGAGTTATAGGTTCAGCTACAGCAGCAGGGATTTTTCTCTCATTATTAAGATGATACCTCTAAAAAACCTCTACTTCTGATTACGCAGATTCTTAAAAATGGTAAATACTCAGTGAACACCCTGCTCAGAAGGAAATTTACAGTCGAGTTTGATCGGTAAGGAAGGGTAGCCGCAACCTTTAGGTTGCGCAGAAGAGACGCAGGCTGAAGCCTGCGGCTACCAATTTTACCCTTTATCTTCCCTCTGCGTAGGAGAAATATTACCTTTGGGACGTAGTTCACTGAATATTTA
>JAGGXI010000089.1 GCA_021163155.1 Candidatus Aerophobota bacterium | reverse complement strand
TTTTAGAGTGGTTACCTCAGCGGTATTCCCTGGCAGGACATCCCACTTAAAGGGGTAACCATCCTCATTAACCATAATAGCAAGGATAACCTGCTTACGATGGGATTGGTTGTTTTTGCTTTTCCCTCTTAGAAGTAAATATTTAGTGAACTACGTCCCAAAGGTAATATTTCTCCTACACAGAGGAAAGATAAAGGTTGAAATTGGTAGCCGCGAGGCTCAGAGCCTGCGTCTCTTCTGCGCAACCTAAAGGTTGCGGCTACCTTGCCTTACCGATCAAACTCGACTGTAAATTTCCTTCTGATCAGGGTGTTCACTGAGTATTTACCTTAAGAAGAAAAACAAAAAATTTTATGTAAAGTAATTAAGAATCATTACAGACAATTCAACGAATTCAGATATGATGTCCTATATATAAAAGCCCGGTTTTTTTCTTTAATCTCTCTATAGCTTTTTGTTTAGCGTTTGAGATATGTTTTCTTAATTTCTTTTCCAATGCTTGAGCATCTCTCTCTTTCAATGAGTTGAAAATTTCTTTATGCTGTTGGTAAGCGGTTTTCGCTCTTTGCAAGGAGAGAACGCCGATTCCTTTAAACACAGCTATTTTATCAAATATATTGTTTATAATCTCATAGAGGTATCGGTTCTCACTGCTTAAGGCAATAGTTTTATGAAAATCTGCATCTTTCAAAAGTCTGCTTTTAACTTCGCCTTTCTGAATAAGTTTTTCATGACTCTTCAATATTTCGGATAGCCTTTTAATTTGGTGATTATTTATGTTCCTCACAGCCTGTTGGGCGGCAAGAACTTCTAAAGCCTCTCTTACCTCATAAATCTCTTCTATATCTTTTATACTGATCTCTTTAACAAAGTATCCCCGACCGGAGATCTGTCTTACAAAACCTTCCTGTACTAATCTATTCAAAGCTTCTCTTATTGGGGTGCGACTCACTCCAAACTCTAATCCCAGCTGTCTATCTTGTAATTTCTGCCCTGGTTTTAAAGTGAAATTAATGATTTGACTTTTTATTTTTTCGTAGATAATTATGTGTAGATTTTGTATTTTGGAAGTTATTTTAGCTGTCATTATTTAAGCCTTCCTCATAAATTTGCTTTACCTATAGCTATAGCAAAAAATCAATCCAAGGTCAAACATTCAATTTACACAGTAGACAAATAATAAAAAAATAGCATAATATAAAGTATTAAGAGAATAAGGAGATGAAAAAAATGAAAATTGAGATTCCTTACGGAGATAAAAAAGTCCCCATTGAGATAAAAGGAGGAAACCCTGTACAACTCATCTATCCTAACGAGGTTGAGCCTGTTGACGAAGAGGAAGCTTTATTAAAAGGATTAGAAAATCCTATTGGCTCAGAATCATTTGATGATTTTCTAAATGGGGCAAAAAATATACTTTTTATAGTTAATGACGCTACTCGGCCAACACCTACAGCAAAAATATTAAATGTCCTTTATAATCGGATTAAAGATAAGGATATCAAGTTTATGGTGGCTACCGGCACCCATCGTATTCCTACAGAGAAAGAATATAAATTTATCTTTGGTGGCTATTACACTAATTTAAGAAAAAAAATATTTGTTCATGAGTCAAAGAAGAGAGAAAATATGGTGTATATGGGGAAGACTCTGAGAGGAACCGAAGTGTATCTAAACAAAATGATACTTGAAGCTGACAAAATAGTAACTATTGGCTCTGTTGAGCCTCATTATTTTGCCGGGTATACAGGAGGAAGAAAATCTTTTCTTCCCGGAACCGCCTCTTTCGATACTATTGAGCAAAACCATAAATATGCTCTTTATCCTGAAGCTAAACCATTGGCTCTCAAGGGAAATCCTGTGCATGAAGATATGGTAGATGCTCTAAGTGCCATTAAGGGAAAAGAGATATTTTCTATCCAAATAGTGCTTAATAAAAAACATAATATATATTCAGTGAGCACAGGAGATATTCACGCTTCATTTAAGACAGCTATATCTAAAGCTGATGACGTTTTCGCTGTAAAAATAAGAGAGAAGGCTGATATTGTTGTATCTATCGTTTGCCCTCCAATGGATATGGATCTCTATCAATCACAGAAAGGGATAGAAAATGCTAAACTTGCCTTAAAGAAGGGAGGAATATTAATATTGGTTTCCCAGTGCAAAATGGGAATAGGAGACAGAACATTCTTTGAGCTTCTCAGCGGGGAAGAGACCCCTTTAAAGGTGATAGAAAAAGTTAAAAAAGGATATAAACTTGGCTACCATAAATCTACTAAGATAGCTCAGCTTTGTCTTGAAGCAGAAATATGGGCAGTAACAGATATTGGAAATAGAGATATAGAGAGTATTTTTATAAAACCTTTCTCTCGCATCCAAGAAGCAGTAGATAAAGCAATAGAAAAAAAGGGAGAGAGAGCAAATATCATCTTCTTCTTTGATGGGAGTTTGTCTGTACCTAAATTAAGTTAATTTTAGTTCTTCCTCTATAGTAACAATTTTTTTCTCTTCCAGAGAAATATTAGCAGCTAAGGTTAATTTGAGAGTTTTTAAAGCATCTGTATAAGAAGACTTTATATATTTAGGATTTCCTTCTTTTATTGCTTTGATAAAAGTTTCATTTTCAGCCTGATAAGGATCTATTTTCATAACCATTTCTTTCTTTCCTCCATTGGTAATTCTTAAAAGATGAGAGGAGAGAAGCAAATCTATTCTAATCCCTTTTCCAATAAGGTTAATTCCCCAATCTCTTCCCTGGGATAAAGTACAAGCAGAGGAAATATTGCCTATGGTACTGTTTTTAAATCGAAGAATCACAGAAGAGGCGTCATCTATAGTATAATTTTCTATATCTTCCATTAAACCTTGAAATGCCTGAGTATAAACTTTGTCTACCTCTCCTATAAGATACCTTGATAAGTCAAAAAGATGGGTAGTCTGCTCTACTATTTGACCTCCTGATTGATTTTTTACTCTCCACCAATCAATATCACGCATCGGACATAAATAATACCCCAATAACATAGCGATTTTCTTTTCATTAATCTCTTCTTTAGCTTTATTAACAATATCCGAATACCTGTAAACATATCCAACGCTTGAGATAATGCCTTTTTCTTGAATAATTTTATTAATCCGGCAAGCTTTATTTATATCTAAAGTAAGGGGTTTCTCTATGAATAGATTTATTCCCTTATTTGCAGCAATTATCTCCTGGTCATTATGAGTAAAAGGTGGGATACAAATATATAAAGCATCCAAATCCTCTTTTTCCAGCATTTCTTGATATTCTGTATAGAATTTTGCTTTATATTTTTTAGCTGTTTTTTGGACTTCTTCTTTGGATATATCACACATAGATATCAATTCTACATCTTTTATGTTTGTTAGTTTCTCCATATGTCGTTTAGCAATCCTGCCTGTTCCAATAAACCCAACTCTAACCTTAGCCATTTTAATTCCTTTAAAATATATAATTATATATAATTAAAGATAGATTTTTTTCGGGTTCTTATATTTAAAGTTTATCTTAAATAAATATACTCATCTAATAAAAATTTGTCAAATGGAATGTAATTACAAGGTAAATAATACATAACAAGAGCAGTTTGACAGCTAGCTTTTACAGGAAAATCCTTTTATAAAGTAGGGAATGGTCGCGACCGTTCCCTACCTCAATGAATGTGGAATCTGTAATTTTGAAATTAATCTTTCTCTTCTTACATAGATCGTTGTTAATGCAAATATTACGGATTCCAAGATATTCTAAAAATCTAATAAGATGAGTTTCCTACAAAAGTTTGTTGACAAAGAAAAATTTTTCATTAGAATCTATAATGCTGGAGGTAGATGGAGGATAGAAATAAGGATTAGAGGACTCTGGAAATTTTTCAGGGGCCTCTATTCGTAGGATTTGACTTAAATGGAAAATAATCTATATTTATAATAGTAAGATTAAAAGGTACATATTAAGTATTTTCAATTTTAAGAGGCACTTTTCCCTTCAAAAATATTTATTAGTTTGAAGTTTTCAAAAAATAGGGCCCATAGCTCAGTTGGCAGAGCAACGGACTCATAATCCGTGCGTCCCAGGTTCAAGTCCTGGTGGGCCCACCAGGGCGGGTAGCTCAGTTGGTAGAGCGCTGCCTTCACGCGGCAGAAGTCACGGGTTCAAGTCCTGTTCCGCCCACCATTAATAAATATAGAGTAAGAGGTAATCTTTCTTAAAAAAGCAGGATTAGAGGGGAAAAGAAGATAATTTTTAGCAAAGATAAGTTATTACAATAGGGGCCGTAGTTCAGTTGGTTAGAATGCCTGACTGTCGATCAGGAGGTCGCGAGTTCAAATCTCGTCGGCCCCGCCAATGCAACAGACTTACTGAGAGTCAAGGGCTGAGTTGGTAATTATTGGTTTGCTGAGTTTTTTGTCTAATAAAATATAAGGTATTGGTGGTATTTAGTTGCAGAGAAAGGAATGAGCGATTTTAATTATTATATTACCGGCTTAGTGGATGGGGAAGGAAGTTTCAGTATCTCAGTCGAAAAAGACCCAACTCATCGTATAGGCTATAGGCTAAAGCCTTCTTTCTCAATAGGGTTACATAAAGAAAATCTTTCCATTTTAGAACAAGTTCACAAAGTATTTGGTTGTGGAGCGATCCAATTCAATAAAAATATATCACAGTTTAAAGTTGAAAATATTAAGAGTTTGAAGGAAAGAGTGCTTCCATTTTTCGAGAAATATCCATTAAGAGCAAAAAAGAAAGATGATTTTGAGATATTTAAGAAAGTTGTTTTGATGATGGAGCGAAAAGAACATATAGGGAATGCAAGCGTCTTCTTAAAAATATTGAAAATGCGTTCCCGTATGAATGCAGTAGGCCGTAACCGAAGAATAACGGATAGAGTAGATAAAATTATTGCCGAGGTAGCTCAGTCGGGTAGAGCACAGGACTGAAAATCCTGGTGTCCGCGGTTCGATTCCGCGCCTCGGCATTAAGATTAGTAAGAGGGACATGCTTTGCATTTCCTTCTCAACGCTACGCCGCTCTCCCTTGTAATAATTAATAATAATGAAGAGTTTAACAACTTTTTATCACTAGGCCGACGTAGCTCAAAGGAAGAGCAGCTGATTCGTAATCAGCAGGTTGTAGGTTCAATTCCTATCGTCGGCTCCAAAAAAATAATTGAAAGATGAGAGATAAATCTCGGCATATTTAATCTTAAAATGGAACTTGACTATCATCCAGATATAATCGAAAAAAAGTGGCAGAAATTCTGGGATGAGAAAAAACTTTTCTCTTGCGAGAAAAAAGAAGGCAAGAAAAAGTACTATCTCCTGGAAATGTTCCCCTACACCTCTGGCAGTCTTCACATAGGCCACATAAGAAATTACACTATAGGAGACGTATTAGCCAGATATAAAAAGATGCAGGGTTATAATGTACTTCACCCCATTGGGTTTGATGCATTTGGCCTACCTGCCGAAAATGCTGCTATTAAGAAAAATATTCAACCCAGAGAGTGGACTTACCGTAATATAAATCAATTAAGAGGTCAGCTTAAAAAATTGGGGTTTTCTTACGATTGGGAAAGAGAAGTCATAACTTGTGATGAGGACTATTATAAATGGAATCAATGGTTTTTCTTAAAATTATATAAAAAGGGGTTGATTTATAGAAAGAAATCCACCGCTAATTGGTGCCCAAACTGCCACACTGTTTTGGCTAATGAACAGGTAATAAATGGTCGTTGCTATCGATGCGATACAGAAGTCTCACTTAAAGAGTTTTCTCAATGGTTTCTTAAAATTACCGACTATGCAGAAGAACTTCTCCGGGAAATAAAAAACCTTGAGGGATGGCCATTTACAGTTAAAAAGATGCAAGCAAACTGGATTGGGCGAAGCAAGGGAATGGAAATCAAATTTAGATTATTTAATAGCAACTCTATCCAAATCCCTGTGTTTACTACCCGCCCAGATACAGTCTTTGGAGTAACTTATATAGTTCTTTCTCCTCAGCATCCCCTTGCAAAAGAGATTATTAAAAAAAAGCCGGAGATAAGGGATGAAGTGGAGATAATGAAGAAAGAGCAGCTGAAGAAAGAAGAAATCGAGAAAAAGGGCATTTCCACAGGCTTTGAAGTTATAAATCCGGTTAACCAGGAGAAGATACCTTTATGGATAGCCAATTATGTTCTTATGGAATACGGAACAGGCGCGATTATGGCTGTTCCAGCTCATGACCAGCGAGATTTTGAATTTGCCAAAAAATATAATCTTCCTATAAAAGTGGTCGTTCGCCCTATAGAGTCGAATCTTAAAGAAGATAATATAAAAGAGGCTTATTTAGAAGAGGGGATTATGGTCAATTCGGCCCAATTTAATGATTTACCAAGTGAGGAGGCAAGAAAAGAGATAGGTAAATGGATGGAAAAAGAGGAAATAGCCTCACACAGAGTAAATTATAAACTTCGGGATTGGTGCATTTCTCGCCAAAGATACTGGGGAACTCCTATCCCTATTATATACTGTGAAAAATGTGGAATATTGCCTATACCTGAAGAAGACCTGCCGGTCATTCTTCCCTCAGATGTTAAAATTACAGGAGAAGGAGGTTCTCCTTTAAGTAAAGTCTCCTCTTTTTTAAATTGTAGGTGTCCCCGATGTGGTGGTAAGGCAAAGCGAGAAACAGATACTATGGATACTTTTGTAGATTCCTCATGGTATTTTTTACGCTATACAAGTAAAAACCAAAGCCATTTACCATTTGATGCTGAAGAAGTAAATTACTGGATGCCCGTAGACCAATATGTTGGAGGAGTAGAACATGCTATACTTCACCTTCTATATTCACGTTTTTTAACAAAGGCACTGCGAGACCTTGGGCTTATCCGTATAAAAGAACCTTTTAAAAAGCTACTCACTCAAGGCATGGTTATAAAAGATGGAGCAAAAATGTCGAAGTCAAAAGGTAACGTAGTAGAATCAGGTGAAATAATTGAAAGATATGGAGTAGATGTTCTAAGAGGGTTTATCTTATTCGCCGCCCCCCCTCAAGTCGACCTGGAATGGAAGGAACAGGGATTAGAAGGAATGGAAAGATTCTTAAAAAGAGTATGGAAAATGATTATTGAATGGGTAGAGCTCAAAAATCAGAAAAAAGTCAAGGGCTTTTTATTTAAAGACACAAAAGATATGAAAATGTATTGTCCAGGATTAAAGAATGAAGAAAAAAATCTACAAAGAATAGTCCATAGGACAATAAAAAAAGTTAGCGAGGACATCGAAAAGAGATACCATTTTAATACTGCCCTTGCCTCACTTATGGAACTAGTCAATTTCCTTAATCGTTATTCCCATAAAATGACCTCTATTTATGGAGAAACACTTTCTATCTTTGTTTTATTATTATCGCCCTTTACTCCTCATATCTGCGAAGAGTTGTGGCAAATGATGGGGCATAAAGAAAGTATCTTTACCTCTCAGTGGCCTACCTATAAAAAGGAATTTCTTAAAAAAGAAGAGGTTACTGTAGTAATCCAGATAAACGGGAAACTAAGAGATAAGATTAATGTTTTAGCAGGGGGAAAAGATAGAGAGATAGAAAATATAGCGTTAAAGAGAGATAAAATAAGGAATTATACTCAAGGGAAAACAATAAAAAAGATATTTTATGTTCCCGATAAACTCATAAATATAGTTGTAAAATAAGCTATGTGGAATCTCACCCGCGAAGAATATATAGTCTTCTTATTTTTAATAGGAGCTTTTTTAGTGGGTATGGGAATAAAGCTTGCCGGCGGAATCCCTCATCCTAATAGTCTTCCTCAATCCCAAAAATTAATTAAGGTAAAAATAAGTGGAGCAGTAAGAAAGCCGGGTTGGCATACTTTATCTGATAAAAGCCTTCTTATTGAAGGGATTAAGGAAGCAGGGGGAATTTTACCTCAAGCAAATTTAAGGGAATTAAAATTGGATTCTTTTTTAAAGGATGGCGAGAAGATATATGTTTCTTCTCAAAAAATTGACATAAATCGCTCTTCTTTACCTCAGTTAACCCATCTTCCCGGCATTGGACCTACCCTTGCCCAGAGAATTATCAATTATAGAAGAGAAAAAGGAAGGTTTCATACTCTCCTTGAACTACAAGAAATTCCCGGGATAGGAAAGAAGAAATTCCAACAAATAAAAGATAAAATTACTATCACTTCAGAAAATGATTAAAGGGTCAGGTCTTCAAACTTGACATAAATATTAATCTATGGTAATGATAGCTTGTGTCCAGACCATTAAGAATTTCCTATCCAGGTGCCCTTTATCATAATAAATGAGTAAAAAATAAGAGAGGTAGGACAACGTAATAATTTACCAAGAAAAATCTGCCTTTATTTTTTAA
>JAGGXI010000023.1 GCA_021163155.1 Candidatus Aerophobota bacterium | reverse complement strand
TAATCCTCTAATCCTTTAATCCTGCTTTTTTCTCGGTTTTTTTCTCTTTTTTTCTCGGTTTTCCCTCTAATCCTCTAATCCTTTAATCCTTTAATCCTGTTTTTTTAGTCCTGTTTTTACGCAGGCTAAAGCCTGCGGCTACCAGTTTACTTCTCACTGTTTTGTTTTCCCTTTAATCCTCTAATCCTCTAATCCTTTAATCCTGTTTTTTTAGTCCTGCTTTTTTCTTGGTTTTTCTTTGTTTTCCCTTTAATCCTCTAATCCTCTAATCCTTTAATCCTGCTTTTTTAATCCTCTAATCCTCTTTTCACTTGACTATTAAATAAAAAAAGATAAAATAAAAATCAAAATAGCAAAGCAAAAAGAGGAGATAGATAAATGAAATCTTATCGACTTTATGCTGAATTTACTAAAGGTTTATGGAGGCAAAGTCCAACTTTTGTTCAATTATTGGGAATGTGCCCTACTTTAGCAGTGACCAACTCTGCTATAAACGGATTCTCTATGGGTATTGCAGCTACCTTTGTTTTAGTGTTATCAGGAGTAACAATTTCTATAATTAGAAAACTTATTCCTCGAGAAGTAAGAATAGCAACTTTTACTATAGTTATTGCTACTTTTGTTACAGTAATTGATTATTTTTTAAAAGCAAAATTTCCTTCCATAAGTAAAGCTTTAGGGCCTTATGTGCCTCTCATTGTAGTTAATTGCATTATTTTAGGAAGAATTGAGGCTTTTACCTCTAAAAACTCTGTTCTTCCTTCTTTAGCTGATACCTTAGGTATGGGAATAGGATTTACCGGTGCCTTAACAATGCTTGGGATTATTAGAGAAATTCTCGGTTCTGGCTCTGTATTTAACTATCAAATTTTAGGAAGTTCATTCCGTCCTTGGGTAATTATGATTCTTCCTCCCGGTGCTTTTCTTACCTTAGGAATAATGATAGGATTAATAAATACTTTTTTCAAAAAAGAAAAGCTGGGAGTTTAATAGCTATTCCTTAATTAGATTTACCCAAAAGAAAACCATGAGATCGCCTTGAAGAAAGCAATTATTAATAAAAAAGCAAAACATGAATATGAGATTCTTGATAAATGGGAAACAGGCATCGTACTTAAGGGATGGGAAGTTAAATCTACCAGGGAGAGAAGAGTAAACTTCGCTAATTCTTTTGCCCAAATAAATAAAAAGGGAGAGATATTTCTTTATAATTTAGATATTGCTCCTTATACCTCAATTGGTCGAGCCGATTATGACACCAAAAGAGAAAGAAAACTTCTTTTGCATAAGAGCGAAATACGTAGATTAATTGGGATATTATCCCAGAAGGGGTTGACATTAGTTCCTTTAAGTGTATACTTTAAAAAAGGGAAAGTAAAAGTGGAAATCGGCTTAGCCAAAGGAAAAAAATTATACGATAAAAGGGAAAAGCTAAAAAGAAAGGCGATAGATAGGGAAGTAAGGCATACTTTAAAAGAAAAGAGAAAATTTTATTAAATTGGGAAATTAAAGTAGTAAGAAAAGGAGGGGGCGATTCGGTTTCGACAGAAATAAAAAGATCAGAATTGCATAGCAAGGATACTCGGATACCTTGTAAATCCATCCGGGGTTAAACTTAAGCGCCAATCCACAAATGTTGGCTTTTAGCTACAATTAGGTAGCTACATCTTCTTGCTCTTTTCTCTACGGAGTAAGAAAGGTGCAAGAAAGTAGAGATAGCCTATTCTCTTTAAATAGGGGAAGGGAAAGGCAAATTCTAAAATCCCTATTAATCTCTTTCAGATTTCGTCTATAGAATTGAAAGAGAAAGAATAAAAATGTAGACTAACTATGTAGGAATTTTGATATTTTTATTTTTGGACGAGGGTTCGATTCCCTCCGCCTCCACCATAATTCCTTCCTTAAATCAAGGAATCTAATAATTTGGATCAATGGAAATGAAAAACCTTCCTGGAAGAGCGATGTGAGACTCAAAGATAGTCTGTTTCTATTCAATCTTTAGGGGTAAAACATTAGTTATATAAAAGATAAAGAGCTCATCAAAGTTCTCCATCTGGGGAGGGGAGGCCAATAACCTCTTTCATTCTTCCTCTCTCTTGAGGGGTGATTGTAACCCAGCCTCCCAATTGATTTCTAACCCTTAATTTACAAAGGGCGATTAGCCTTGCCCCTACCCACAAGTGGGTTGTCTAAAATTCTGGTGGGTTGAATTGGGTTAAAAATACGGGAAGAGGAGGGACGGTCACAACCTTTACCCCGCTAAATAGTAGTAACATCTAATGGGGTTTATTGCACAAAGAAAGACCATTACACAACAACGTAGGCTCTGATCCTCGTGGCTACCATTTTTTCGTGCAAAAGTTAGCTAATAATTATAAAAAGATTGGAGAAAAAAATGCTTCAAATAATTGTTTGCGGTGCTTGTGGAAGAATGGGTAAAAAGGTAATAGATGCAGTTTTCCAGGAGAAAGAGACAAAACTAATAGGAGCAATAGAAGCTCCGAATCATCCCTCTATAGGGAAGGTAATAAAAGGAATTGAGCTTACTTCTAATTTAGAAAGAATTATCCAAAAGGATGCAGTTATCATTGAATTTACTACACCAAAGGCAAGCATAAATCATCTCAATATTGCGGAAAAAAGGGGGACTCCTATAGTAATTGGAACAACAGGATTTACAGAGGAAGAAGAGGCTAAAATAAAAGAGAGTTCTTTAAATATCCCCATACTTCTTTCTCCTAATATGAGCATAGGAATTAATCTTCTCTTTAATCTAATAGGAGAGATAACTTATCTCTTAGGAAAAGATTTTGATAAAGAAATCATAGAATTCCACCATAGACATAAAAAAGATGCTCCCAGTGGAACAGCAAAAAAATTTGCTCAAATTATAGCTGAGGCTGAAGGGAAAAGATTATCTGAGGTTGGAGTATATGGGAGAAAAGGAAAAATTGGCGAGAGAAGTAAGGAAGAGATAGGGATTCATGCTGTAAGAGGGGGAACCATTGTAGGAGAGCATAAAATAATTTTTGCTGGTAATGAAGAAGAGTTAGAGATTACGCATCGAGCAGAATCCCGCTACATTTTTGCTCAAGGAGCTCTTTTTGGAGCTAAATTTATTGCAAAACAGAAAAATGGGTTCTACACTCTCAGGGATGCCTTGAAAGTGAGACGTGAGAAGTAAGAAAGAGGTTTAAGAAATAAATAGCTTTACTACTAAATGACGGTATATTCCAAAAACTATCACCGTCAGAGGTCTCTAAATAAAAAATTATAAAATGAAAATAAAAAAAGCAGAAAGACTTACTCAAATTCCTCCTTATCTATTTGCTGATTTGGATAAATTAAAAAAGAAGACGGAAGAAAAAGGGGAAAATTTAATTGATTTAGGAATAGGAGACCCTGATCTTCCTACCCCTTCTCCTATTATTGAAAAATTATCGCAGGCAGCTTATAATCCAGAAAACCACCGCTATCCTTCATATGAAGGTCTTCTCTCTTTTCGTCAAGCTATTTCTCAATGGTATAAAAGAAGATTCGGAGTAAAACTTGACCCGCAAAACGAAATTATTGCCTTAATTGGCTCTAAAGAGGGAATAGCTCATTTTTCTTTATGTTTAATTAATCCCGGAGATTTAGCATTAGTCCCTGACCCAGCTTATCCTGTCTATAAAGCAGGGGTTATCTTTGCTGGAGGAAGACCCTTTACTGTTCCTCTTCTTGAAGAAAAAGACTTTCTTCCCTGTTTGGAGGATATAGAAGAGAAAGTAGCCCGAAAAGCAAAAATTCTATTTTTAAACTATCCTCATAATCCTACAGGAGCAGTAGCCAGCAAAAATTTCTTTGAAGAAGTGGTAGAGTTTGCTAAAAAGTTTAATATTGTAGTATGTCATGATGCAGCCTATTCAGAAACCTTCTTTAATGGGCACAGGCCTCTTAGTTTTTTAGAAGTAAAAGGAGGGAAAGAGGTAGGAATAGAATTTCATTCTTTTTCAAAAACCTTTAATATGACTGGATGGCGTATAGGTTTTGCCGTAGGAAATGAGGAATTAATTAAAGTCTTAAGTGAAGTAAAGACAAATATAGATTCTGGTGTTTTTCAGGCTATCCAGAAAGCAGGAATAGAGGCTCTTAAAAAAGAGGAAGAATTGAACGAGAAAATACGAGGGATTTATCAAAAAAGAAGAGATATTATGATAGAAAGTTTAAGAGAGATAGGCTGGAAGATAAGAATCCCTAAAGCAACTTTTTATTTATGGATAAAAATACCAAGAGGCTTCTCTTCAATGGAATTTACAGCAAAACTAATGAAACGATGTGGAGTAGCAGTCACTCCAGGGATTGGATTTGGCTCTTATGGAGAGGGTTACATTAGAATATCCTTAACTGTAGATGAAAAAAAGATAAAGGAAGCAGTAAAAAGGATTAAAGAAGATAAAACCATATATAAAGAAATTTTAAAATGCCAGAACTAAATATAGATATTAATGATATAGCTATTCTTCGTCAAAATTTTGAAGAACCTGACTTCGTACCTATTGCTATCTTAGCAGAACTTGGAGGAGCAAAAGGAATCAGCATATATTTAAGAGAAGACGAGAAATATATTAAAGAAAGAGATTTAAATCTTCTGCGAGCAATAATAAAAACCAGCCTAAATTTAGAGATAGGAATAAATGAAAAAGTAGTAAAAATCGCTCTTAATATAAAACCGGACATGGTAACTATAATTCCAGAAAAAAAGAGAGAGATAAGTGGGGAAGGTGGTTTAAATTTTTCAAAAAACAATCTTCGATTAAAAGAGGTAATCTCTCTTCTTCACGAAAGAGGTATTTTAATCTCCTTATTAGTTAATCCAAATTCAGAGAGTATAAAAAAAGCTCATAGATGGGGAGCAGATATAGTAGAGTTGCATGCAGGATTATATACGTCAGCTAAAAACTATTTAGAAGCTGCTACACAATTAGAAAAAATTGCTGGAGCAGCTGCCTTAGCAAAAAAATTTGATTTAGGAGTAAGTATTGGATGTGGATTGAATTATCATAACATAAAAAAAATATGTTTAATAGAAGACATTGAAGAATTTAATATAGGTCATTCTGTTATCTCTCGAGCTTGTTTAGTGGGAATGAAAGAGGCTGTAAGGGAGATGGTAAATTTAATTAGAGGATAGGTTTATGATTAAGGGAATTGGAATAGATATAGTTAATATAGATAGATTAAGAAAGAGTATTTTAAAATGGGGAGAAAAATTTGAAAAGAGAATCCTTACCTCCCAGGAAATAAATTGCCAAAAAAGAAAAGGGGAAACAAAGTCAATCCACCTTGGAGGAAGATTTGCCGCTAAAGAAGCTGTATTCAAATCTTTAGGAGTTAATACATCCTGGCAAGATGTACAAATATTATCAACAAAAGAAGGAAAACCTTATATTAATCTTAAAGGAAAAATTAAAAAAATCGCTGAAGAAAAAAAAATAAAATCAGTTTTGGTTACCATCTCTCATGATATGAGTTATGCTATAGCTGAGGCGGTAGCCATAGGAGAAGGCAATGAAATTAGTAACTGCTGAAAAAATGCGAGAAATTGATAAAGAAGCAATAAATTCTATAGGCATTCCGGCAATATTACTTATGGAAAATGCTGGTCAAGCAGTAGTAAAAACACTAAAAGAAGAATATTTTCCTTTAAAGGAAAAATCTATTTACATATTTTCTGGCCCTGGTAATAATGGAGGGGACGGAATGGTAGTAGCAAGACTTCTTTTTAATGAAGGAATAAAAGTAAAATTATTTCTTTTGGGGAAAAAAGAGAAAATAAAGGGTGAGGCAGATATAAACTTAAACATTGCCCTTAATTTAGGAATGTCAATAAAAGAGATTACCTCTCCCGAAGAGATAAAAAAATTAGAAGAAGAGCTTAAAGTACTTAAAGTAACAGATATAGTAGTAGATGCAATTTTAGGCACAGGAGCAAAGGGAGCTCCCCGAGGTATAATGAAAGAAATAGTCTCTTTAATTAATAGATACAGTAGAAATATAGTAGCTGTAGATATTCCCACAGGAGTAAATGCCGATACAGGAGAAGTAGAAGGGGAGGCTATTAAGGCAGATTGCACGGTAACTTTCGCTTACCCCAAACAAGGTTTATATTTATACCCATGTATGGATTATGCAGGCAAAATAAAAGTAGCAGATATAGGCATTCCTCATACTCTAAAAGTTAAAACTAAATGTAATCTTTTTACATTAGCCGATATACCAAAAGATATATTTAAGAGAAAATTGTCTTCTCATAAAGGTGATTTTGGCCATCTATTAGTTATAGCTGGCTCCAGAGGAATGACAGGAGCAGCTACTTTGACCTCTCTTGCTGCTTTAAGGGCAGGAGCAGGACTGGTAACCTTAGGAATTCCTGAAAGTTTAAATACAATCTTAGAGGTTAAATTAACCGAAACTATGACTCTTCCCTTACCTCAAACTGAAGAAGGAAGTTTATCTTGTAAAGCACTAAAAAAAATAGAAGAGTTTAGTAAGAAATGCAAAGCTATAGCGTTGGGACCGGGGATTTCTACTCATCAAGAAACCATGGAGCTGGTAAGAATGATGCTAAAACAATTAACTGTTCCTTTAATTATAGATGCGGATGGAATAAATGCACTTAGCGGTGAAATTACTTTGCTCACTGAATATAAGGCTCCCTTAATTCTCACCCCTCATCCGGGAGAGTTGAGTAGACTCCTGCATATTTCTATAAAAGATATCCAAAAGAAGAGAATAAATTACGCTCTTAATTTAGCTAAAAATACAGGAGGAATTGTTTTGTTAAAAGGAGCAAGAACTGTAATTGCAGATAAAGAAGGTAATATCTGGATTAACTCTACGGGAAACCCAGGAATGGCTACTGGAGGAAGCGGAGATGTCCTTACAGGAATAATTGGCGGATTGTTAGTACAGGGATTCTCCGCGTTAACAGCAGCAAAGTTGGGAGCATATTTACATGGAGCAGCAGCGGATTTAGCTGTTCAAACAAAGGGAGAGGTAAGTTTAATAGCAGGAGATATATTGAATAATATCCCAAAAACAATAAGGAGGATAAAAAGTGAATGTTGCTGAATTACAAAAAAAGGAAATTATTAGTTTACATAAAATAGCTAACGAAAAGAAAATAGATAACTATAAATATTTAAATAAACAAGACCTTATATTTAAAATCATTCAAGATGAAATTGATAAAGAAAAAATAGTTTATGGTTCAGGGATAATAGATATTTTAGCTGAAGGATATGGATTTCTCCGCTCTAATTATCTCTCAGGCCCGGACGATATATATGTTTCTCCATCCCAAATCAAACGCTTTAATTTAAGAGAAGGAGACACAGTAAGTGGACAAATAAGACCTCCTAAAGACAATGAAAATTACTTTGCTCTATTAAAAGTGGAGAATGTAAACGGAGAGGACCCTGAAAAAGCAAGAGAAAGGACTGTCTTTGGGAATCTAACCGCCCTTCACCCCCGAGAAAGAATTACCCTTGAAACTATTTCTAAGGATATTTCAACACGTTTGATTGACCTCATCTCTCCTTTAGGAAAGGGACAAAGAGGTCTTATTGTTGCTCCCCCAAAAACAGGAAAAACCATCCTTTTGCAGAAGATAGCCAATGCTATATCTACTAATTACCCGAAGATAGATCTTATAGTTTTACTCATTGATGAGCGGCCAGAAGAGGTTACCGATATGCAGCGTTCAGTAAAAGGAGAAGTAGCCTTCTCTACCTTTGATGAGCCCCCAAAACATCACATTCGAGTAGCAGAGTTAGTTATTGAAAAAGCTAAAAGATTAGTAGAACAAGGACATGATGTAGTAATTCTTTTGGATAGCATTACAAGATTAGCCCGTGCTTATAATCTTGTACTTCCCTCCAGTGGAAAAGTTCTCTCTGGAGGTATAGATGCTAACACATTGCATTATCCTAAAAAATTCTTCGGCGCTGCTAGAAAAGTGGAGGAAGGAGGAAGTTTAACAATTTTAGCTACTGCTTTGATAGAAACAGGAAGCAAGATGGATGAGGTTATCTTTGAAGAATTCAAAGGGACAGGAAATATGGAATTACGTTTAAGTAGGGTCTTAGCTGAACGACGAATCTTTCCTGCTATTGATGTAAATAGATCAGGCACAAGAAAAGAAGAACTACTATTAAACGAAAGAGAGCTTAAGATGTATGGGCTCTCAGAAACTATCTCAATCGTCAAAATCTCAAGGAACCTGTTGAGGCAATTATAGAGGTAATGGAAAAAACAGAAAATAATCAACAATTTTTAGATATAATTTCTCATTTAGAAAAAAAACAACAAAGGAAAAAGGAGTAAAATAATGAAAAAAGGAATACATCCCCCTTATAAAGAGACAATTATTAGATGTGCTTGCGGAGCAGAATATAAAACAAGATCTACTCGAGAAAACCTTCGCGTAGAAATCTGTTCGCACTGTCATCCCTTTTTCACAGGTAAACGTAAATTTATAGATAGTCAGGGTAGAGTAGAAAAATTTATAAAAAAATATGAAAAGAATAAAAAAAAATGAATAAATAGATGAGTAAATGGGTGAATGAGAAAACATAAGTAAAGGAGCTACAAGAGATAGTACTAAAAAGTTTTATTCTATTATCTCATTTTCCCCATTTACTCATATCTGCCTGTGCGGATACGCAGACAGGTCCTGTTTACTTAATCGGCTTTACTCTTTTATTTTTATTTATTATTCCTTGGGAATTATCAATCTTTGCCCAGGATAAATTAAATTAGGATTCTTAATCCTATCTTTATTAACCTTGTAAATTTTTTCCCATTTTAAAGGGTCCCCGTAAACATTCTTAGTGCCAGCAATACGAGAAAGAGTGTCGTTCTTTTTAACTAAATAAAAATTATTAGTTAGCCCAATTTTTGGAGATTTCAATTTAGTTTCTTTCTTCTTTCCTATACCTTTTTCTAACTTCCTCACTCTTTCTAAAAGATTGTCTATTTTAGCCATTAGCAAATCGGTCTTTTCTTCACTCTTTTTTGCTAACTCTCTAAGCTCTTTTCCCGTTTGTTCACTCTGCATCTTAGCTGTTGCAGCCATCTCCTTAGCTAAAGAAATATCTGCCTGCATATTAGCGATTTTTTCCTCTATCGCTTGCATTGCTTCCATTGCTGCCAACGATTCCTCTGCCATCTCTGTTCGCCATAGCCCCAACTTAACCAACGCTGTTTCCTTAAATTTAGCTGTATCTTTAAATGTATCTAAGGAAAACTCCTCTGCTCTATTAGACATCTTTTCTATTTGGCTAATATCTGTCTTTAAATCCTTAAATTCTCTTAAAAGATTCTCTATAGTAGTGGGAACTTCTTCAGCAACACCCACATTACCTACTAATAAAAACAGCCCTATCATTACTATTAATATTACTCTTATTTTCTTTAACATCTTTTCACCTCCCTTATTCCTTTACTTTTAAATCTCATTGACCAGAGCATTGACCAACAAAATACGCAGCTATTACCCCTAATCCCAATAACCACTTTGTTGTTTTATCTTTTTTAATTATTTTTGCCTGCTTTTCGTTAATTTTCTTAAGAGAGGTTAATTCTTCTTCCTTTGCGCTTATCTCCTGGGACCATTTTTCTCTTATCTCTGCAATTACTTTTGCTTGATTGGCTGCTTTTTCCTTGAGAAAATTTACTTTTTCATTCAAGCTTACCATTGTTTTATTTAAGCTATCTATAGTTTTTGTCTGATCAGCATTGGTAGCTTCGAGAGAGGCTATTTTCCCATTTAGTTCCTTTGTTACTGCAAGGTAATTACTGGTGAGCTGTTTTATCTCTTTTTCCTTTAACTCTATAGTTTTTGTCTGATCAGCATTGGTAGCTTTTAAAGAGTCTATTTTCCCATTTAGTTCCTTTGTTACTGCAAAGTAATTACTGACAAGTCGCTTTATAGTTTTTGCCTGCTCATCATTGGTAGCCTTTAAAGAGGCTATTTTCTTATTTAAATCTTCTGTTGTGGACTTTAAAGATACTATTTTCCCCTTTAGCTCTTCTGTTATTGCAAGGTAATTACTGGTGAGCTGTTTTATCTCTTTTTCCTTTAACTCTATAGTTTTTGTCTGATCAGCATTGGTAGCTTCGAGAGAGTCTATTTTCCCATTTAGTTCCTTTGTTATTGCAAGGTAATTACTGACAAGTCGCTTTATAGTTTTTGCCTGTTCATCATTGGTAGCCTTTAAAGAGTCTATTTTCTTATTTAATACAGCTACTGTTTCGAAAAAGTTATCTTTGAGTTTTTCTATTATCCATTTCTGGTCAGCAATTGCCACTTTAGCTTTTTTTAATTGCTCCTCCAATGAATTTTCTTGTGCTCTTGCCGGAATTTGAACCCATAATATGCAAGAAAGCACTAAACTTACTATTATTCCCCTACGTATCAATACTCCCCTTCTTCCTTTCATTAGCATTAAGATCTCCTCCTTTTTAAAATATTTTTCTAATTTTTATTTCTTTACTCCCCTCCTTTACTTTTTAATATTACCAAAAATATTATACTAAATTAGTTTCTTTGAGGTCAATGATTATATTTTTTATATCAACAATAACAAATTATTAATAGCTTTTAGTCTTCAAATTGTGTATTTATCCTATTTTATATACATCTTATTAAATGTCAATAAGACGAATAAGTATATATTTTATTTTATCTCCTCAGGGGAGGCTATCCTACCCTTTACAGCTGATGCAGCGGCTATAGCAGGATTAGCTAAATAAACTTTACTCTCAAGATGCCCCATTCTCCCTACAAAATTACGATTAGTAGTAGATACTGCTACCTCTCCTTCAGCTAATACACCCATATGTCCTCCTAAACAGGGTCCACAAGTAGAAGGACCAACTACTCCTCCAGCTTCTAAAAAAATCTGAATTAATCCTTCCTTAAGAGCTTCAAGATAAATAAAAGGAGTAGCTGGGATTACTATCATTCTTACTTCAGGGTGAATTTTTCTTCCTTCCAAAACTTTTGCAGCTATCCTTAAATCTTCAAGGCTACCATTAGTACAAGAACCAATAAACACCTGGTCTACATTAATTTCTCCTATCTCGGATATCCCTTTAACATTGGAAGGAAGAAAAGGGAAAGCTACCTGAGGTTCTATCTTACTCACATTATATCTCTTAATCTCTATATATTTAGCCTGTGGATCACTATAGTAAAGATGATAATCTCTTTTTGCCTTTTTTTTAATATAATTTAAGGTAACTTTATCAGGCTCTATAATGCCATTTTTTGCCCCTGCCTCCACAGCCATATTACAAAGAGTGAGCCTTCCAGAGATGGAAAAATTAGATATAATACTTCCACTAAATTCCATACTTTTATAAGAAGCTCCATCTACACCTATATCCCCGATTGTGTAAAGAATAATATCTTTAGCAGTAACCCATTTTTTTAGTTTTCCTTCATAGATAAATTTAATGCTTGAAGGTACCTTAAGCCATATTTGGCCAGTAATCCATAAAGCAGCTAAATCTGTACTTCCTACTCCCGTGGCAAAAGCGCCCAGAGCCCCACCAGTGCAAGTATGGGAATCTGCTCCTATAACAACATCACCAGGAAGTATCAATCCCCTTTCAGGAAGGAAAATATGCTCTATGCCTACTCTGCCAACTTCAAAATAATTTACAACTTCTTGCTCTCGAGCAAAATGACGTAAAATAAGAGACTGCTCTGCTGATTTTATATCTTTATTAGGAGTAAAATGGTCAGGAATAAGGACTACTTTTTCTTTATCAAAAACTTTTTCCCCTCCCCACTCTTTAAACTTTTTTATAGATAACGGAGCAGTAACATCGTTACCCATAGCAACGTCCGCATTAACCTGGATAAACTCTCCCTCTTCTACCTTATTCTTTCCACAATGAGCAGCTAAAATCTTCTCTGTAATGGTCATCGCCATCTTAAACTCCTTATAAATAATTCAGAATTGAGAAATTCTACGGTGGTTAAATTCACCGCTTCGCCGATAATCATAAGCTACCTTCGAATAAATTCGGTAGTATTTTTAATCCTTTTTGCTTTTTTGCTTTTTTCTTGATTTTCCCTCTAATCCTCTAATCCTCTAATCCTGTTTTTTCCCCTCAATCCTCTAATTCTGCTTTTTCCTCTTTGTTTTCTCTTTATTTTTTGATTTTCCCTTTAATCCTCTAATCCTCTAATCCTCTAATCCTCTAATCCTGCTTTTTCCCTCTAATCCTCTCCACTATAGCTCTTATATGAGATGGAGTATTCCCACAACATCCTCCCACTATCTTGACTCCTATGTTTACATATTTTTCCATCCAATCAGCCATATCTTTAGGAGATATAGGATAAATTGTCTTTCTCCCTTTTAATATAGGCTCTCCTGCGTTAGGCTGGAAAATCAAAGGAAAAGGGGAGATAGAATGCATCTTTTGTGCCACAGGGAATAAAGTCTCCGGACCATTACTACAATTTGCTCCCAAAGCATCTATCTCTGTATCTTTCATAGTCTCTACTATAGCAGAAGGATCAAGTCCCATTAATGTCTTCCCTTCTTTTCCAAAAGTGAACTGACAGACTATAGGAAGCTCACATACTCTCTTTGCCGCAGATACAGCTAATTTTGCCTCTTCTACATCCATCATTGTCTCTATTACAATAAGATCAGCTCCCTCTATGGCTACTCTTCTTATCTGTTCTTCAAATGCTAAAGAAGCCTCTTCTTGAGTAACGGTTCCCAAAGGCTTAAGAAGCACCCCTAAAGGTCCTACAGAAGCTCCCACTAAGCAGGACGAAGAAGCTGCTTCTTTGGCAATCCTCACTCCTTCTCTATTCATAGTTTCTGCCAAATTACCCATCCCATACATCTGCAACTTAATCCTGTTTGCTCCAAAAGTGTTAGTTTCAATCACATCAATTCCCAATCTCGCAAAAGAAGTATGAACTTCCTTAACTATTTCGGGATGGTCCAAATTCAACTTTTCCGGAGGAAAATTTCCTGATAAACCTCTTTTTTGAAGGTTAGTTCCCATTGCCCCATCAAAGATAATAGGATTATCTTCTTTAAGAAGTTCTCTAAAGCTTAAACTCATCATTATCCTTTCTTTTTACTAAAATTAGCTTAACCTGGATTCGACAATTTGAACAATATTCTTTATCCTGCTCCCAACTACTGGATTTAGGTTTAATATTACCTTAATAAAAATAGCTGTCAACCAACTTTTGCACGAAAAAAATGGTAGCCGCGAGGCTCAGAGCCTGCGTAAAACAGCGCAACCTGAAGGTTGCGGCTACCTTACTTTACCGATCAATCTTAATAGTGTAAGGATAACTACAGCTTAAATGTGATATTTGTGATTTTGAAATTAATCTTTCTCTTCTTACATAGATCGTTATTAATGCAAATATTACGGATTGTAAGATATTATAAAAATCTAATAAGATGAGTTTCC
>JAGGXI010000086.1 GCA_021163155.1 Candidatus Aerophobota bacterium | reverse complement strand
TTATAAAGTAGGGAACGGTCGCGACCGTTCCCTACTTCAATAACAATGGGGGTCAGGTCTTCAAACTTCACACAAGTTAGTTTAATTTTATAGAATGTTTTATGTGAAGTTTGAAGACCTGACCCCTCTCGCCTCTCATCAAAGTTTTCCCCTTAATACACCAACCCCAATTGCTAATGCAATAAGGCATGAATTTCCAGTGACAATTCGGGCAAATCCACAAAGAGCAAGAGGATGAAGTTTAAATGAAAATGCTATGAAATAAAAGGGAGTGCACCCTATCCAAATTCCCATTATCCACCAGAAACCCTTCTTTATATTAAAGTAATAACAATAGCCAAGCAAAAAGATTAAGAATACAATGCCAAATTTTATTCCAAATATAGGCACAAAAGAGGGAATAAGTGGATAGCTATTGGTAAGCGGGGTACCAAAGACAGAAATGATAACAAATCCAGCTAAAACAATCATTACTATAGATAGACATACCTTCAATTGCTCACGCATAGAATTTATTTCCTCTATCTCTTACAACTTTAATTGGAACATCCGGATATAACTGGTTTTATTTAAAGAGGTCAGATATCCTCCCCTTCCAAAAATATGGCCCCTTTACATTATTCAGTATGCCTATTTTTTTCTATAAGGCAAGCTATAAGACAAGTATTTCTAAAAAATTGACTCTCCTATAAAATAGTCTATAATTAAATAGGAGGTTATTTATGCAAAAAAGATGGGTTATAAAAAAGGAACTTGATAAAGAAAAAGCCCTTTCTTTAGCTAAAAAGTTGAATCTTTCTCCTCTTTCAATCCAATTTTTATATAATCGAGGTATAGCAGAGGATAAAGTAGAAGAATTTTTCCATCCTTCTTTAAAAGATTTACATAATCCTTTTTTAATGAAAGGAATGAAAACAGCCACTCAAAGAATTATGAAAGCAGTTTCTCATAAGGAAAAAATATTAATCTATGGAGATTATGATGTGGATGGAATTACAGCTACTTCAGTCTTATTATTATTTTTACGAGAACTGGGGCTTTCTGGTTATTTTTATATTCCCCAAAGAATGGATGAAGGCTATGGATTGAACAATGAAGCAATAAAGAAAATAGCTCGTGAAGGGATTAATTTAGTTATTACCTGTGATTGTGGTATTTCATCGGTTAAAGAAATAGAGTATGCTAAAACTTTAGGATTAGAAGTAATAGTTACCGACCATCATCAAGTTAAAAAAGATTTACCTCCATCTTTAGCCACCATAAATCCTCATCAACCTGATTGTCCTTATCCATTTAAGGATTTAGCTGGAGTAGGAGTTGCTTTTAAATTGGTGCAGGCATTAGCTCAAGAGGTTTCTCAGAAAAACCTAAATATCCAGAAATACTTGGATTTAGTGGCTATGGGAACTATTGCTGATGTTGTTTCTTTAAGAGATGAAAATAGAGTAATTGTAAAATTAGGACTCCAGTATTTAGAAGAGACTTCAAATATAGGGCTTAAAGCCTTAATGAATGTTGTTAGCCTTTCAGGAGAAAAGATTAAGGAAAATAACGTTGGATTTGTCTTAGCCCCTCGACTTAATGCTTGTGGACGTCTATCTTTGGCTAAAAAAGGAGTAAAACTTTTTCTCTCAACGTCTTCTGAAGAAGCCTTTAGTTTAGCTAAAGCTTTAGATGAAGAAAATAGAAAACGACAGCAAATAGAAAGGAGAATGCGTAAAGAAGCAGAGAAACTTTTACCAAAGAGAAAAGAAGACAGAGTAATTATTATTTCCAAAAAAGATTGGCATGAAGGAGTGATTGGTTTAGTGGCCTCATATATTAGAGAAAAGTATTTTCGCCCCGCTATTGTCTTTTCTTCAAATGGAAAAACAGCTAAAGGTTCTGCAAGAAGTATTCCTAATTTTCCTATATTTGATGCTCTTAAAAAATGTGAAGACCTGCTTATAAACTTCGGGGGACATAAAATGGCTGCTGGAATGAAAATTTCTGTGGATAATATAGAGAAGTTAAGAAAAAGAATCAATGAAGTAGCTAAAGAAACTATTTCTCCAGAAGACCTTGTTCCCTCTTACTATATAGATGCTTGTGTAAACCTGGATGATTTAGATGAGGATTTCTTTGATAAGCTTAAGTGTTTCCCCCCTTATGGTCCCGGAAATCCTCCTCCTCTTTTATTAGCAAAGAAAATCTCCATTTTATCTTCTCTTCAAACAATAGGAAAGGGTGGAGTAAAAATGATTCTTGGCTCAGATAAAGGAAAGAATAAATTTGAAGGTATTGTATTTGGGTCAAATAATGGAGGCAGGAAATTTAGTGAAAATTCAAAAAAAATAGATATAGTGTTTACTCCAAAAATAAATAAATGGAGAGGAAAAAAGAATTATCAGATTGAAATTAAAGATTGGCGAGGAAAAAAAGATGAAAGAATTATCGAAAAAGATTAGAAGTATACCGGACTTTCCTAAAAAGGGGATTCTCTTCAGAGATATTACTCCTCTTTTGCAGGATTCCACTTCCTTCGGAAGAGCCGTAGACCTTTTAGCTAAAAATTATCAAGATAAGGATATTGATTTAGTGGTCAGTGTGGAGGCACGAGGATTCATTTTAGGTTCTGTTCTTGCCTACAAACTTGGTGTAGGTTTTATTCCTATACGCAAACCAGGGAAACTCCCCTACAAGGTTGAAAAAGCCACTTATAAATTAGAATATGGAGAGGATAGCGTAGAGATACATCAAGATGCTATAAAGGAAGGAGATAAGGTCTTAATCTTTGATGATCTTTTAGCTACAGGAGGAACAGCCAAAGCTGTATGTGAGTTAGTAGAAAGACTTAAAGGAAAAATAGTAGGTATCTCCTTTTTAATTGAATTATCCGAGTTAAAGGGAAGGGAGAAACTTAAAGAATACGGAGTTTTCTCTTTAATCAAATATTGAGAGGCCTCTGATTACACAGGTTTTTAAAAATGATTACACTGATTTAGTAAGGATAATTTTAATGTTCCTAAAAAGACTTGTTGTAGGAGAAATGCAGGCTAATTGTTATATAGTAGCTGATGGTAAAAAAGTAATGGTGATAGACCCGGGAGGGGAAGGTGAGAGGATATTAAAAATCATCAGGCAAAACTTACTGAAAGTACTATTTATTGTCAATACGCATGCTCATATAGACCATATTGGAGCAAACGATTTAATAAGAAAAGAGACAGGAGCTCCTCTTTTTATTCATTCTAATGATGTTCCTTTTCTGAAAAGCGCAGAATTGAATTTTTCTAAATCTATGGGAAATAAAATGTTTTTCTCTCCTGCAGATAAAACAATTAAGGAAGGAGAGAAGATAAAAGTGGGAAGACTTGAGTTTAAAGTGATTCATACCCCGGGACATACTCCTGGCAGTATTTGCCTTTATGGGGAGGGTGTACTTTTTAGTGGAGACACTCTTTTCGCTAATTTTATAGGAAGAGCCGATTTTACAGGAGGCAATTTTGAAGCTCTTAAAAATTCCTTGCTTGAGAAATTATTGAAACTTCCTGATGAAGTAATAGTTTACCCTGGTCACGGCCCTAAGACAACTATAGGGAAAGAGAGGAAAACTAATCCTTTTATAAATGAGTTCCTTAAAAAATAAAAATATTTTATTGGGGATAACGGGAAGTATCGCCGCTTATAAAGCAGGCCAAATCCTGAGACTACTGGGGAAAAAGGAAGCTAAGGTATATCCCATAATGACCGAAGCAGCCACTCATTTTGTTCATCCTCTTACTTTTAAAGCTTTGGCTTCGGAAGAGGTTACCTATAAATTGTTTAAAGAGGAAAGAGGAGCGGAACATATCTCTCTTGCTCGATTAGCTGATCTTTTGCTGATCGCCCCAACTACAGCTAATATAATAGGGAAAATTGCTCATGGAATTGCTGATGATATCCTTACTACAACTGTATTAGCAGTAGACTGTCCTGTTGTTATAGCGCCGGCAATGAACCATTATATGTACAAAAATCCTTTGGTCCAGGAG
Source organism: Candidatus Aerophobota bacterium (assembly GCA_021163155.1). Classification (GTDB taxonomy): domain Bacteria; phylum Aerophobota; class Aerophobia; order Aerophobales; family JAGGXI01; genus JAGGXI01. The sequence goes on along the minus strand of JAGGXI010000086.1, from coordinate 15,544 downwards.
AATATTAAGAGACTTAGAAAATTTGGTTTTAAATTTATTGGACCGGAAGAAGGAAAATTAGCATCTGGGGAAATGGGTCCTGGTAGAATTTCCGAGCCTTTTAAAATTGTGGAATATGTAGAAAAGGTGATTAAATCTAAAAATGATTTTAAAGGGAAAACTTTCTTAATCACTGCTGGTCCCACAAGAGAGAGACTGGATAGAGTTCGTTTCATTAGTAATTATTCCAGTGGAAAGATGGGTTATGCCCTGGCAGAAGAGGGGATAGCCCGAGGAGCAAAAATTATCTTAGTCAGCGGCCCCTCTTCTCTTGACCCTCCCTCAAATGTTGAATTCTATTCTATAGAATCGGCCGAAGAGATGAGAAGAGAGGTAAAATGCAGATTTGCCGAAATGGATGGAGTGTTAATGGCAGCGGCAGTCTCCGATTATCGTCCCCTTTATACAGAAGAAGGAAAAATAAAAAAAATTTCCCAGGAAAAGATCAATCTAAAATTGATAAGAAATCAGGATATTTTAAAGGAGATAGGAAATAAAAAAGGTGATAAGATTTTGGTAGGATTTTGCGCAGAAGTAGAAAACTTAGAAGATGAGGCAAGGATAAAACTTAAAGAGAAAAATCTTGATTTAATTGTAGCCAACAATATAACCTTAGAAGGAGCTGGTTTTGGTGTGGATACCAATATTGTCACCTTAATCGATAAAAAAGGTAATATAGAATATCTCTCTAAAATGAGCAAAAGAGAAGTAGCAGAAAAAATTTGGGATAAAATAAAGGAGCTAATGAATGTTCAAAGTTAAAATGGTAAGAATTATTTCCTTCTTTCTTCTTTTCCTCTCCTTTTCTTTATGTGCATACGGGGAAAATGCAACTGAAAAGAGTTTAATAGAGGTATTAAGAATAGAGGGAGCAATAAGTCCCGTAGCGGCGGATAGACTGGAAAAAGCATTAAAGACTGCTGTGCAAGAGAATGCTTTGTGCTTAATAGTTCAGCTGGATACTCCCGGGGGATTGGATACCTCTATGCGCCAGATGGTTAAGACAATAATGAATAGCAAAATTCCTGTAGTTGTTTATGTTTCTCCCAAAGGAGCAAGGGCGGCTTCGGCAGGAGTATTTATCACTTTAGCTTCTCATATAGCCGTAATGGCTCCTGGGACTAATATTGGAGCGGCTCATCCGGTAACTTTAGGCCCTACAAGTGGAATGAGTAAGGAAATGAAAGAAAAAGTAACTAATGATGCTGTCGCTTATATTAAGTCTATTGCCCAAAAAAGAGAAAGAAATGTAGAATGGGCAGAGAAAGCAGTGCGAGAAAGTGTCTCCATCACAGATGAAGAGGCTTTAAAGCTTGGCATAATAGACTTTGTTGCTGAAGATATGCCTTCCCTTTTAAAGAAGCTTAACGGAAGGAAAGTAAAAGTTGGTAAGAATGCTCTTGTTTTCAATACAGATGGAGCCGTTCTCCATTTTACAGAAATATCATTTCGAGAAAAAATTCTTCAGACATTAGCCGACCCTAATATAGCTTATATTTTACTTATGGTTGGAATATGGGGAATTATCCTTGAATTTTTCCACCCCGGGGCACTACTTCCTGGAATAGCTGGAGGAATATGTCTACTTTTATCTCTCTTTTCTTTGCAAATTCTTCCCTTTAATTCAGTGGGGATTATCTTAATTATCCTCTCTGTCATTCTTTTTGTTCTGGAAACTCAAATTCCTTCTTATGGAGCTTTAACTATAGGAGGGATTATATCCCTAGCTTTAGGTTCTCTTATGCTTATAGAGCCTTCCGCTATTTATATCTCTATCTCCCTAAAATCTATCTTTGTTGTTGTTGGAATAACCAGCCTCATTTTTATATTTATTATCTCCTATGGTATAAAAGCCCAATTTAAAAAGTCAGTTACTGGTTTAGAAGGAATGGTAGGAGAGATAGGTATAGCTAAAGGAGACCTCGCTCCTAACGGGAAAATTCAAATCCATGGGGAGATATGGAATGCTATTGTCCAGGGCGAGGAGGTGATTAAAAAAGGAGAAGAAGTAGAAGTAATAAAAATAAAAGGAATGAAGTTAATAGTAAAAAAAAATAAAATAAAGGAGGTTTAAAATGGGAATGAGTTTAATATTTTTTTTGGTAATAATAGCTATCATCATCTTGATGACTGCTATTAGAGTGGTCACTGAATATGAAAGGGGGGTTATCTTTAGATTAGGGAGATTGATAGGAGCCAAAGGACCTGGGCTTTTTTTTCTGATACCCATTGTAGATAAAATGGTAAAGATAAGTCTGAGAACAGTGAATTTTGATGTGCAACCTCAAGAAATCATTACCAAGGACAATGTTCCTGTTAAAGTCAATGCTGTAATTTATTTCAGGGTTATGGATCCTTCTAAAGCCGTAATCTCAGTAGAAAATTACCGCTTTGCTACCTTACAGATTGCCCAGACTACCTTAAGAGGGGTATTAGGAGAAATAGAACTTGATGAACTGCTTTCCAAGAGAGAAAAATTAAATGAGAGATTACAAACTATTATTGACGGGCAGACAGACCCCTGGGGAATTAAGGTAAGTGTAGTAGAAGTAAAAGAGATAGAATTGCCCGACACTATGAAGCGAGCGATGGCAAGACAGGCTGAGGTAGAAAGAGAAAGAAGGGCAAAAATAATAAATGCGCAAGGAGAGTATCAAGCAGCAGAAAAATTATCTCAAGCAGCAGAAATTATTAGTGAATATCCACAAGCACTTCAATTAAGATATCTTCAAACTCTATCTGATATAGCTACAGAACAAAACTCTACTATAGTCTTCCCTTTACCTCTTAATATTTTAGAAGCATTTGACTTTTATAAAACAATAGGAAAAGTTGTAAAGAAAGAGAAGTCTTAAAGATAACAGTAAGCATAAAATTAGAAAACCATTATTTATAAGAAGTCGCCTCTTTTCTTTAGATGTTTTAAAGTAGGTAGAAAAGTAATTCCCTTTTATCCTTTAGATAAAAAGGATAAAAGGGGTAAATTTACTTAAAGCTTATTTTTTTCATTAATTTAGATTTTTCTCGTGCAACTTTATTTTTGTGCCAGACTCCCTTTTGAGCGGTATTATCGATGAGGCTTATAATATGAGGAAGGATTTTTTTTGCCTCCTCCTCCTTTTTTTGATTAATAAGCTCATTTATTTTTTTAATTCCTGTTTTAGTTTCATTTTTTATACTTCGATTGTATTCTCTTCTCTGTCGGTCCTTTTTCATACTTTTTTTAGATGATTTAATAATAGGCATTTTTATTAACTCCTTAAATGGTGTCAAGAGAAAGAAAGATACAAGTTAATGGGCAAATGGGATGATGGATAGATGAGTGTTGAACAAAATCTTTGGTACTATTTCTTACAACACCTTCACCTATATTTGAAAATACTATGAGAAGTAGCCTTTCTCATTATCTTCATGCGTTAGCATCTACTCTCTTCCTTATCTACATAAAACTCTGTATTATCAAATCTCGACACCTATTTTTTTATCAAATAGTTAGTATTAATATTCTACCAAATTCCCAAAATTTTGCAACTGAGGATTGTTAAAGTTTGAAGAAAGATGCAATAATAAAGGCAGCAGGTATAGTAAGTTTAGGAACTCTTCTTTCGCGTCTTTCTGGTTTAGTGAGATTACAAGTCATTGCTTATGTATTTGGTTATTCAGAAGCTACAGACGCCTTTTGGATAGGATTTACCATTCCTAATCTTTTCAGGTCTCTTCTGGCCGAAGGGGCGTTAAGTGCTGCTTTTATTCCTGTTCTCAGCGAGTGGCTATCCAAAAAAGGAGAGAAAGAGACTAAAAGTTTAATTAATAATATTTTCACTTTTTTAATCCTGATTTTATTGGTAACAACAACTGCAGGGATTATTTTAGCTCCTTATTACATTCCTTACTTAGCTTTCGGCTTTAGAGAGAATTCTCCTCAAATGAATCTGGCTATCCGAATGACTCAATTTATGTTTCCCTTTCTTATATTTATCAGCTTAGCAGCCTTAGTAATGGCTGCCCTCAATTGTAAGAAACATTTTACTGCTCCTGCCTTTGCTCCTCTTATGTTTAATGTAAGCATTATTTTATCTTCTCTATTATTAGCTTCTAAATATGGGATTTATAGCTTAGCTTTGGGTGTAGTAGTAGGAGGAGGAGCACAGCTCTTATTCCAGATTCCTTCATTCTTTAAAAAAGGATTTACCTATCATTTTTTTCTATCTTTTAAAGATCCCGGATTACGCAAGATTATTAAATTAATGGGACCAGCTCTTTTGGGAGGAATTACCCTTCAGGTTAATGTAGTTATCAATCGTATTTTTGCCTCTACTCTTAGTGCTGGTAGCATCTCTTCTCTCCAGTATGCTATGAGGTTAATACAATTTCCTTTAGGCCTTTTCGCCATAGCTTTATCTACGGCTATCTTTCCTACTTTATCCACTTTAGCAGCAGAGCAAAAGACACAGGAGTTAAGAGATAATTTGTCTTTAGGTATAAGGATGGTCCTCTTAGTTTTGCTTCCTGCCAGTATAGGACTAATTATGATTAGAGAACCCCTAATTTCTCTTCTCTTTCAACACGGAGCTTTTCTTGAAAAAGATACGCTGATGACTTCTCAGGTTTTATTTTATTATTCGCTTGGTTTATTTAGTATGGGAGAGGTTATGGTTATCACGAGAGCTTTCTACTCTTTGCAAGATATGGTTACCCCTGTTATGGTATCTGTGATTATATTAGGTCTTAATGTCTTACTCAACGTTCTTTTGATATCACCTTTAAAGCAGGGGGGATTAGCACTGGCTACATCCATTTCTATGATAGTCAATATGTTTATCTTGCTTTTCTTATTAAGAAGGAGGCTAAAAAGAATAGAGGGGAAAAAGATTCTTTTCTCTTTTTTAAAAATTGTTCTTATTACCATAATAATGGCAGTAGGAATTTATTTACTGCTTAAAAGCATATCTATTTTTAAAGAGAAATTATCTTATATAATATTTCAAATTATTCAGGTATGTTTTGGAATAGCAACAGGAATAGGTATATTCTCTTTCTTGTCTTATATTTTAAAGTTAGAGGAATTTGAAAATATTTTAAGAATATTTACAAAAAAGAAACTTAAAAAAGATAAAACAAATATTTTTTGACAAATGCAGAATTATTGATATTTTAAAGAAAAACAATAAGGAAAGAAAAAATGGAGAATGTAAAAGCGGTTGTTTTAGCAGCAGGCGAAGGAACAAGAATGAAATCAAGATTGATTAAATTAGCTCATACATTAGATTCCCAAGCCTTAATAAATTTTCCTGTTAATACTTGTTTAAAAAGCGGAATTAAAGAAGTTATTGTTGTAGTAGGTCATCAAGCAGATAAGGTAAAATCTATTTTAGGAGAAGGGTATACGTATGTATTCCAGGATAAAAGATTGGGCACAGGAGATGCTCTTAAACGCACTACTCCTTTATGGAAAGATTTTAAGGGAGAGTTAGTGGTGCTTCCCGGTGATGCTCCCTTTGTTACTCCCTCTACAATTGTTAAATTAGTTAATTATCATCGCGAGAATAAACTTGCGGCTACCGTATTAACTGCTCTTCTTATCTCTCCCGGTTCCTATGGAAGAATCATTAGAAATGGCCATAAGCAAATTAAGAAAATTGTAGAAAGTAAAGAGGCATCTCCTGAAGAGATAGAAATTCGAGAAGTAAATAGTGGTATTTATTGTTTTGATACCCAGAAACTGCTTCCGCTTCTTTCATACATAAAATGCAATAACATAAAAGGAGAATATTATTTAACCGATATAATTAAATTATTAAATGAGAGAAAGTTAAAAGTTCATGCTCTACTGGCCGATGACCCTGATGTGGTTTTAGGTATTAATACTCCCGAAGAACTAAAAAGAGCTTGGAAAATTTTGAAGAAGAAAAAAAGAAACAAATTTTCTCAGGAGATGGCTGAATGGAAAAGATAATTATTTTTGATACGACTTTGCGTGATGGAGAGCAATCTCCAGGGGCCAGTTTTACTGTTGAAGAGAAAATAAAAGTAGCTAAACAACTTGAAAAGTTAAATGTAGATGTAATAGAAGTAGGTTTTCCTGCTTCCTCTCAAGGAGATTTTGAAGCAGTGAGAGAGGTCTGTCGAGAGGTTCCTGGTCCCGTAATCACTGCTTTAGCCCGAACAATTCCTTCGGATATAGAACGGGCAGGGGAGGCTTTAAAAGAAGCTAAAAGGGGGAGAATACACACTTTTATTGCCACTTCTCCCATTCATATGGAATACAAATTAAAGATGCGTCCTTCCAAAGTATTAGAGTTAGCTGTTAAGGCAATTAAAATGGCTAAAGGATATACTTTTGACGTAGAGTTTTCTCCTGAAGATGCTTCTCGAAGTGAGCCTACTTTTTTATATGAACTTATAGAAGCAGTTATTGAAGAAGGAGCAACAGTGATTAATATTCCTGACACAGTAGGGTATGCTGTTCCTGAAGAATTTGAAAATCTTATTCAAAATATTATAAAAAATGTTCCTCGTATAAAAGAAATTACCCTTAGCGTTCACTGTCATAATGACTTAGGAATGGCTACCGCCAATTCTCTTACAGCAATAAAAGGAGGGGCAAGACAAATAGAGTGTACTATAAATGGGATAGGAGAAAGAGCTGGCAATGCTTCTTTAGAAGAGATAGTAATGGCTTTAAAGACTCGCTCCGATTTTTTTCATTTTTTCACAGAGATAAACACTGTTGAGATTTACAGAACAAGTCAGTTAGTATCTCACCTTACGGGTATGATTGTTCAACCTAATAAGGCTATTGTAGGCAAGAATGCCTTTCGACATGAAGCAGGAATTCATCAAGACGGTGTCCTTAAGAAGGCGGCTACTTATGAAATAATGACTCCTTCATCAATTGGGTTAGAAAAGGGAGAATTGGTTTTGGGCAAGCTTTCTGGTAGACATGCCTTTAAAGAGAGATTAGAAAAAATGGGGATTCAAATGGAGAATTCACAATTAGAGATGGCTTTTAAAGCCTTTAAGGATTTAGCTGATAAAAAGAAAGAGGTTTTTGATGAAGACCTTATTTCAATGGTAGAGGAGCAAACGCTTAAAATACCGGAGGTTTACTCTTTGGAATATATTCACACTGTTAGTGGTAATAAAATTCTTTCTACAGCTACAGTTAAAGTTAAAAAAGGGGATAAAATATTTCAAGAGGCAGCTTGTGGAGATGGACCTGTTGATGCTGCCTACAGGGCTATTGATAGAATTACAGGAGAAAGACTAACCTTAATAGATTATTCTATTCATTCTGTTACCAGAGGGAAAGATGCCCTGGGAGAAGTTGTGATAAAGGTTCAAGAAAAAGGGAATCTGATAACAGGCAGAGGAATAAGCACAGATATTATTGAAGCAAGCGTTAATGCTTACCTCAATGCCATTAATAGATTAATATATCGAGAAAGAAAACCTTTTAAGGAGTGAGTTATGGCAAAGTTAGTGGAATGCGTTCCCAATTTTAGTGAAGGGAAAAGAAAAGATGTTATCGAAGCAATTGTTGATCAAATCAGAGATAAGAAAGGTGTTCAGCTTCTTGATTATTCACATGATGAAGACCATAATAGAATGGTAATAACTTTCGTTGGGGAACCTCAGGAAGTAAAAGAGGCCGCTTTTTATGCTACTAAAAAAGCTGCGGAACTGATTAATATGGAAGAACATAAAGGTGGCCATCCACGAATTGGCGCTACAGATATCATCCCTCTTATTCCTCTTCAAGGAATAACGATGAAAGAATGTGCTAAATTGGCGAGAGATTTAGGAAAAGAGATAGCTGAAAAATTAAAAATCCCTATTTATCTTTATGAAGAAGCTGCCATGAGGCCAGAAAGAAAAAATTTAGAGAATGTTCGCAGAGGAGAATATGAATTATTAAAAAAAAAGATAATTAACCCAGAGAGATACCCTGATTTTGGCCAACCTATCCTCCATCCTACAGCTGGAGCCACTGCCATAGGAGCAAGAATGCCCCTTATAGCTTTTAATGTAAACTTGGGAACCACTGATATAAAAATAGCTAAGAGGATTGCCAAAGATATAAGGGCAAGCAGCGGCGGATTAATGCATCTTAAAGCAATAGGGGTTGAATTGAAGAAAGAAGGGATGGTTCAGGTATCTATGAACATAACAAATTATAAAACTACTCCTTTATATAGAGTGGTAGAATTAATTAAAACGGAGGCAAAACGTTATGGGGTGCCTGTAAGAGAAAGCGAAATGATAGGGCTTGCTCCTCTGGATGCTTTAATTGATGTATCTACTTTCTATCTCCAGTTAAAGGATTTCTCCTCCAATCGAATTCTTGAGAAGAGAATCTGGGGGACCCAAGAATAGAATTTTCCTACCGTGTTCCAGTAGAATTCTAACGATGTCCATATCCATAAAAGACCATTAAACGTATCTATAAAAAAATCGTCTTTTAAACGACAAGCATAAGGAGTATAATAACAAATAAGCATTTTTGTACAATTTGTACAAGATAAGTACAAAAATGTTCATCTCCGGTTCGGCAATCTGCCAAGAAAAAACTACAAATTCTCTTAGATAATTTATCTATAGTATCTCTGAATAGTTTATTTTAGGTAGCCGTGAGTTGGCATAAAAATTGCTTAAAAACTAGATACTAAATTAAACTCAGATTCGGCAAACTGTTAGAGTGCCTGGCCTGGGGAGGGGAAGCTTTAGCCTCCCAATTACCTCTAACTCTTGTTTTGCAAAGTGCAACTGAAGTCGCCCTACCCATCAAAAGAGGTGTTTTTAATTAGGGAAAAGTTTTTTGAAAAACGTGAAAATTAGACCTAAGGCTATGTTTCGGAATTAACATTAGCTAATATTATTCAAATTGCCGAATCCGGTTAAATATATTATACGAGGAGGTTATAGATGGACCTTAAAGCTTTATACAGGATAAGTTATGGTTTATATGTAATTAGTTCAAGGAAAAAGGGAAAGTTAAACGGACAGATTGCCAACACTCTCTTCCAACTTACATCCGAACCCCCTACCGTTGCTGTGAGCATCAACAAAGAGAATCTTACCCACCAGTTTATTGATGAAAGTCGTGTTTTTGCTGCCTCTATTCTCTCAGAGAATACTCCCTTGAAATTTATTGGTCACTTTGGTTTCAAATCGGGTAGAGAAATAGATAAATTGATCGCCGTAAATTATAAAATTGGTAAAACAAAGGCTCCTGTAATTCTGGACAACACTTTGGCCTACCTGGAGGCTGAGGTAATTAAAAAAATAGATGTGGGAACTCACACTATCTTCATAGGAAAAGTGGTGGAGGTAGAAAACATCAAAGAAGGAATCCCTATGACCTATGCCTATTATCATGAGGTAAAACAGGGTAAGGCTCCCAAAACTGCACCTACTTATATAAAAGAAGAACCTAAAAAAAGAGGTAGGGATAAATATAGATGCACTGTTTGTGGATATGTCTACGATCCTGAAAAGGGAGACCCGGACAGCGGAATAAAACCAGGCACATCTTTTGAAGAACTACCTGATGATTGGATATGTCCCATCTGCGGCGCAGGTAAAGAAGAATTTGAAAAGGAGACATAAAAATGATTGAAGGTGAAAAAAGACTACTATAGGAGGATATTATGAAGCCTGTAGAGATAAAACGGGGAATTTATTGGGTCGGAGGTATAGACTGGGACCTGCGTAACTTTCATGGTTATCTCACTCAAAGAGGCTCCACTTATAACGCTTATCTCATCGTTGATGAGAAAATCGTTCTGGTAGATACCGTTAAACATCATCTTTTCGAAGAGATGCTCTCCCGAATTAAGGGGATTGTTGACCCATCTCGTATTGACTATGTGGTGTCTAACCATGTGGAGATGGACCATTCTGGGAGTATCCCAAAAATTCTGGAGATAGCTCCAAAAGCTAAAATAGTTACCTCTCCTCAGGGTGAGAAGGGATTACGTAGACACTTCAAGGAAGACTGGGATTTTTTGACAGTAAAATCTGGCGATGTTATTAATATCGGTAATCGCTCTTTACAGTTTTTCTTAACTCCTATGGTGCATTGGCCTGATAATATGGTTACTTATATTCCGAAAGAGAAAATACTTTTATCTAACGATGCTTTTGGTCAGCATATTGCTAATGCAAAACGCTTTGATGATGAGATAGGCTGGGATATTCTTTACGAGGAATCCGCAAAATACTATGCCAATATTGTTTTCCCCTACGGTGAACAGGTAAAAAAGGCGTTAGATGCTCTTTCTAGGCTGAATATAGAAATGATTGCTCCCGGTCACGGCACAATATGGAGAACTTATCTACCCAAAATTTTGGAATGTTACCAAAAATGGGCAAATAACGAAACAGAAAAAAGAGCTTTAATTGTTTACGATACTATGTGGAACTCTACAAGAAAGATTGCTTACAGTCTGCAAGAAGGTCTGGAAAGTGAAGATATATCAATAACTATGAGAGCACTGAAAACCAATCATATCTCTGGCATCCTAACAGATGTTCTTTTTTCCAGGGCTATCTTAGTTGGCTCTCCCACCCTTAACAATGGGATACTTCCCCCAATAGGAGCTTTTCTTACATATTTAAAAGGACTGCGCCCTAAAAAAAGAATAGGTTTTCCCTTTGGGTCTTATGGCTGGGGAGGACAGGCGGTAAAGGAAATAGAAAACGTGATGAAAAACCTTGGCTGGGAGATACCCTTAGAGAGCATAAACATTAGATATATACCCGATAAAGAGGAACTGGATAAAACAAGGAAAATGGGTCAAAAACTGGGGAAAATCATTAAAGAGAGCAAATAACAATAATTTAAAGAAGGTAAAAAGACTTTAACCCGGATTCGGTAATTTGAATAATGACCATTAAGTTTATCCTAAAATATTGTTCTGAGTCTAATCTTCATGAAAATTAAATTTTTTTAGGAGCAAAAAATATTTTTCTTTTTTTGGGTGGGGGCGAGTTCAGTCGCCTTTTGCAAAACAAGAGTTAGAGGCTATGGGGAGGCTAAAGTCTCCCCTACCCAGGCCAGGCACTCTAACAGTTTGCCGAAACTGGGTTTAATAAAAAAGAATAACAAACAAAGGAGAGAGAAATGGAAGAAAAAGTAATTACCGAAACAAAAGAGGCTGTGTCTATGCCGAGGCTTGGAGAACCAGCTCCAACCTTTGAGGCTACGACTACGCAGGGAGTAGTGCGTCTGGAAGACTTTAAAGGAAGTTGGCTAATTTTATTTTCTCATCCAGCTGACTTTACTCCAGTTTGCACTACAGAATTTATAGGCTTTGCCGAAATTTATCCTGAACTAAAAAGGAGGGGGGTGGAGCTTTTGGGTCTTAGTGTAGATAGCGTATCTTCACATATTGCCTGGGTGAGAAACATTGAAGAAAAGATGAGAATTAAAATACCCTTTCCGGTTATTGCGGATTTAGACAAGAAGGTGGCTACCCTTTATGGTATGATCCATCCGGGAGAGAGCAGAACAGAAACGGCAAGGTGTGTTTTCGTCATTGACCCCGAAGGTATCTTGCGGGCTATGATTTACTATCCTCTTACTACTGGACGCAATATGCAAGAAATTCTGCGTCTTATTGATGCCCTCCAGACAACAGACAAACATAAAGTAGCTACTCCCGCTAACTGGAAGCCAGGAGAAGCAGTCATCGTGCCTCCACCCAAAACCCAGGAAATGGCAGAACAACGGCTAAAAGAAGGATATGAATGTAAAGACTGGTACTTCTGCAAAAAGAAACTATAGGAGTTTATTATGGCTTGTATCAATGAGAATGGAACTCTAACTCCCTCTGCCAAAGCAGTGCTCTCCGCTCTATCATCGCTCACCACCTTAGAAGAAACAACTAAATCTACAGGATTGCCGCTTTTCAGGATAAGAAGTAGTATTCGAGAGATGCTTGAGGCTGGTTTGGTAGAGGAAAAAGAGGGAAAGTATGTAATTACCGAACCTGGACTTAAAAAGCTAAAGAGTAAGGAATTAAGTTAAGACTAAATTTTTTCGGGAGGTAAAGATGACTGAGTTAAAACAAATCTATAAGTGCAATATATGTGGGAACATTGTTGAGATTTTGCATACCGGCAAAGGAGAATTAGTCTGTTGCGGAAAATCTATGCAACTTATGAAAGAAAAGAAAGAGGATGTTGGTCAGGAAAAACATTTACCAGTAATAGAGAAAACAGCAGATAAAATTAAAGTGAAAGTAGGAAGTATCCCCCATCCTATGGAAGAGAAGCACTATATAGAGTGGATAGAGTTAATAGCTGACGGAAAAGTCTGCCGTCAGTTTCTAAAACCGGGAGATGCCCCGGAAGCGACGTTTAATGTTAAAGCTGAGAAAATTTCAGCCCGTGAGTACTGCAGCATACACGGACTATGGAGAGGAGGAAAAAGCCGATGATCAGCAAAAAAATGCAAGATGCGATGAACGAGCAGATCAAGTATGAGCTGGAATCTGCTTATCTTTATCTATCTATGGCAGCTTACTTCCATTCCCTCGGGCTGGATGGTATGGCGCAATGGATGAGAGTGCAAACGCAGGAAGAGATGGTGCACGCGATGAAGTTTTTCGACCATATCAAGGATCGCGGAGGAAGAGTGGAGTTACTTCCGCTCGCTCAGCCGAAGAGGGAGTGGTCTTCACCCCTGGTAGCTTTTCAAGAAGCCTATAAGCATGAGCAGTTCATCACCTCAAAGATAAATGATCTGGTTAAAATTGCTAAAGAGGAACCTGACAACCCAGCAAACGTTCTCTTGCACTGGTTTATTACAGAACAGGTAGAAGAGGAGGCATCTACATCCAGGGTAGCGCAAGCATTAGAGAGAATTGGCGATTCTGGTCAGGGTTTGATTATGTTGGACCGTGAGCTGAGTACGCGAACCTTCACTATACCCACAAAAACGGAAACTTCACAATCTTAAAAAAAAATATATATTATAGGCAAAGTAGCCAAAAAAAAACAGCGGAAAAGACGCGGTAATCTTGACCAATAGTGGAGCTGTTGGTTAAGGTTGCCGTAGTAAGCCTTAAATAAATTCACAAATAAAATAAAAGCAAAGCTAAAACTCCTCTAACAAAGAAAGGGCAGAGTCGTTTAAGTCGTGAAGAACAGTGATATTCATAAAGTAATCGAGATATTGCACCAATTAGTGGCTAAATGGAAAGTTCCCGTTGTAGGGCGAGTTTCAGGATCTCCCCCTGACCCTTTTAAAGTTCTTATTTCTTGTATTCTAAGTATTCGAACTCAGGATAAAACTACCAATGAGGCATCAAAAAGACTCTTTCGGTTAGCTGACAGCCCTCAATCAATAATGAGATTACCTCTTAGTCAAATTGAAAAAGCTATTTATCCGGTTGGGTTCTATCGAAACAAAGCTCATAATATTCTTCAAATATCAGAGCAACTTGCACAAAAATACAACTGCCGGGTTCCCGACGAAATAGATGAGCTTCTAAAATTCAAAGGGGTAGGAAGAAAAACAGCTAATTTACTAATTACTTTAGGCTATAAAAAACCAGGAATCTGTGTAGATACCCATGTTCACCGAATATGTAATCGATGGGGCTACGTTAAGACATCGACTCCTGAGAAAACAGAATTTACTCTTCGAGAAAAATTACCATCCCAGTATTGGATAGAATTTAACGGCCTTTTAGTTGCTCTGGGACAAAACCTTTGTCGTCCCGTCTCACCTAAATGTGACCTTTGCCCTCTGAAGAGATTTTGCGAGAAGGTGGGAGTATGAAGAAACTTCATTGAAATTATTGACAAATATAACCATTTATGGTATAATAATGATATGAAGTTATCAACTTATGCTAAAAAACTTGGAGTAAGTTATAAAACAGTATGGAGATTATGGAAGCAGGGTAATTTGGATGCCTACCAACTACCAACAGGAACGGTTATTGTTAAAGATGAAGTAGAGAATAAAATACCTGATAAAGTCTGTATTTATGCCAGAGTCTCCAGTAGTGAAAATAAAGATAATCTAAAAAGACAATCAAAGCGATTAGAAGAATATGCTATTGCAAGAGGATACCAAATTTATAAAGTAGTAGAAGAAATTGGCAGTGGGGTAAATGATAATAGAAAGAAACTAACCAAACTCTTAAAGGATAAAAACTATAACAAACTTATTGTAGAACATAAAGATAGACTTACAAGGTTTGGTTTTAATTATATTCAAATTTTATTCAATCAGATTGGAAAAAAAATAGAGGTAGTTAATGAAACAAAAAATGACAAACAAGATTTAATGCAAGATTTTATTTCAATCATAACTTCTTTTTGTGTAAGGTTATATGGCTTGAGAGGGAGCAAGAGAAAAACTGAAAGAATTATCAAAGAGTTAAAGAATGAAAAGAACTCTAAAATTTAGCTTAAACTCAGCCAATACAGGTAAAATTTCTGCTTTAAACAAACTGACCAATGAGTATAAAAAAGCAGTTAACTTCTATCTTCAGATTCTTTCTTCTACAAATAAATATATTTTATCAGAAAAGGAAGTAAAATCTTTTTCCTCGCCTCTATCTTATCGTTATAAACAATGCGCTAAAAGACAAGCAGTTAAAATCTGGAAGTCCTGGCGAAGAAATAAGAAAAAGGGTGAATTGCCTGAATTTGACGGGGCTTTAATCTTAGATAGTCGTTTTATCAAAATAGAAAAGGCAAAAGCTTCTACTTTTAATTATTGGGTAAGAATGGCTACTTTAAATAAAGGACACCCTGCTTTAATTCCTATAAAGTCCTATGATTATGCTAATGATTACTTTAACAATTGGAAATTAACAAATGGAGGAAGACTCAGGCAAGAAAATAATAATTGGTTTTTATTGTTGACTTTTGAAAAAGAAACACCACCAAAGAAACAAAAAGGAAAAATTATTGGAATAGACATCGGAATTAAAAAACTGATGGCTACTTCAGAGAAGGAATTTTATGGGAAAGAGATTGAATTACTGATGGATAAGATACAGAAGAAGAAACAAGGTTCAAAAGCATTTAAAAGGGCAATAAAAGAACGAGATTATTATGTAAATAAAACAGCAAAAGAATTACCTTTAGATAGCGTCAAAGCAATAGTAATGGAAAACATAAAGAATATTAAAAGAAATACTAAAAAGGAAAAGAGATTAAGGAAAGAATTTAGAAGTAAATTTCAAAGATGGACTTATCCCAAATTATTTAGCAGGGTAAATCAATTGTGTGAGATAAATGGCGTCCATTTTTTCGCAATTGATCCTGCTTATACATCACAGACCTGCAGCAGGTGTGGGTTTGTCCATAAGCTATCCAGGAATGGTGAGGTATTCAAGTGTAGGAATTGTGGCTACACACAGGATGCGGATTATAATGCGTCTTTGAATATCTTAAATCTTGGCATAGCTCAGCAGTCTATGGTCGCTGAAAGTGCGAAAGTTAGCCAAATGGATATTTGTCCATTAAACTAACAACTATA
>JAGGXI010000075.1 GCA_021163155.1 Candidatus Aerophobota bacterium | reverse complement strand
ACAGCACTTACTCTTATCTTCTTAAATGTGTAAAGAGTAAAAGGCCGGAGATTCCTGTAGAAACAGTTCCAGGTATTAGTGCAATAAATTTAGCCGCCTCTTTAATGGAAGTTCCCTTAGTTGAGGGGGATGAAAACCTTGTTGTTTTACCCCTTCCAGAGGATTTGGATAGGTTAAAAGAGATATTTTGCAAGTTTGATACAACTGTTTTAATGAAAATTGGGAGAAGGTTAAAGCCTTTAATTACTTTTTTAAAAAAGATGGGATTAGAGGATTCAGCTTTTTTTGTGAGCCGCGCTGGATGTCCTAAACAGTATATTGCAAAAGGCGTATCTTATTTGAGCGAGGAAGCTTCAGGGTACCTTTCTATTTTAATTGTTAAAAATAAGGAAAAAGTTTAAAGATGAAAGTTTTCTTCATTGGTGCAGGGCCAGGAGACCCAGAGCTTTTAACTATAAAAGGGCAAAAAATTATTAAAAAGGCAGATATAGTTATTTACGCAGGCTCCCTAATAAATAAAGAAATTTTAAATTTTGCTAAAGACAGAGCAAAGAGTTATGATTCATCAAAAATGAGTTTAAATGAGATTACGAAAATTTTTAATAAAGCAAAAGAAAAAAATGGTACTATAGCCAGAATTCATAGCGGCGATCCCTCTCTTTATAGTGCTATTCAGGAACAAATGGATTGGTGTGAAAAAGAGAAAATCCCTTACGAGGTTATCCCTGGCGTAAGTTCTTTTTCGGCGGCAGCGGCAAAAATTAAGCAGGAACTAACATTACCCGGGGTAAGTCAGAGTGTAATTTTGACCAGAATCTCTGGAAGAACGAAAGTCCCTCCAGGAGAAGCTATATCACTCTTAGCAAGGGCAAAAGCTACTATGATCATCTTTTTAAGTATCCAGGAAATTGATAAGGTAGTTACAAAACTTCTTACTGAATATTCCTCTGATACACCTGTAGCTATTATCTACAAAGTTTCATGGCCTGAGGAAAAAATTATTCAGGGGAATCTTTCCAATATCGCTCAGAAAGTAAAAGAAGCGAAAGTTACACACCAGGCAATTATTTTAATAGGAGAAGTATTAAAGAAGAAGTATCAAAAATCAAGATTATATGATACTTCCTTTACTCACTCATTTCGCAAGAAAGAAAGATGAAGATAGCTATTATTGCCATTAATAAGGAAGGTAAAAAAACAGCTCAAATACTCAATCGCAACTTTATAGATAGTGAGATTTACACCCTTACAAATAAGGTCTCTCTAAAAAATCTGGTGGGAGAAATTTTTAATAAATTTGATGGTATCATCTTTATTATGGCATTAGGTATTGTGGTGCGAGTAATTGCTCCTTATCTCAAAGATAAATATTATGATCCTGCTGTAGTTGTTGTTGATAAAGCTAAAAGGTTTGCTATCAGCGCACTTTCTGGACATGAAGGAGGGGCTAATAAACTTACCTTTATAGTAGCTCGGATATTAGATGCAATACCTATCATTACCACTGCATCTGATACGGGAAAAAAAATCATTGTAGGTATCGGATGCAGAAGAGGTATTTCTGAAGATGCAGTTAAGAAAGCCATTTTAAACTCTCTTAAAGAGAAAAATATTCCATTAGAGGAAGTGCGTCTGGTGGCTACTCTTGATATTAAACGTAATGAAAAAGGATTAATAAAAGCTTGTTTAGAACTAAATCTTTCCTTAGTCTTTATCTCTAAAGAAAGAATTAAAAATTTTTGCGGTGAGATTGAAACATCAGAAGTTGTAGAGCGAAATTTAGGATTGAAAGGAGTATGTGAACCTTGTGCACTATTAGCTGGAAGAAAAACGAAGTTAATCTTGAAAAAGAAAATTTACCCCAGGGTTACTGTAGCCATAGCCAGGGAAGACTGTATATAGTAGGGATTGGCCCGGGGAATACGAGCCTTTTAACTCAAAAAGCGCAAAAAATAATTGAGGAATCCCAGGTAGTCATAGGATATGGCACTTATATAAGGCTTATAGATAATTTAATAAAGGATAAGGAAGTAATCTCTTACGGTATGACTCAAGAAGTAGAAAGGGCTAAATATGCCATAAAGAGAGCATTGAGTGGGGATAATGTCTCTCTTATTTCTGATGGAGATCCTGGTATCTACGGTATGGCTGGCGTAGTTTTACAGCTTTTAGATAAGGAAGAAAATAAAATTAAAATAGAGATTATCCCTGGAATTACAGCCGCTTCTTCTTGCGCAGCTCTTTTAGGAGCGCCATTAATGCATGATTTTGTCGTAATTTCCTTAAGCGATATTCTCACTGATAGCAAGTTAATTGAGCAAAGGATTGAATTAGCCACCAGGGGTGATTTTGTAATAGTCTTTTACAACCCTAAGAGCAAAAAGAGGATAAGACCACTCAAAAGGGCATGGGAGATTTTAATGGAATACAGGTCAAGGAATACAATTGTGGGAATAGTAAGAAATGCTCAAAGAGAAAATGAAGAAGTAGTAATTACTACTTTAAAAAATATGCTTTTATTAAAGAAAATTGATATGGGAACTGTCCTAATTGTGGGAAATTCTAAAACCTATACCAAAGGAAAATTTATGATTACCCCACGAGGCTATAAGTTCCGCGGCTACCAAGAACCAGCAACCAAAAACTAATTATAAGGAGGAAAGGTTATGTTCACAATCATTGGAGAGCGGATCAATATGACCCGAAAGAAAATTAAAGAAAGGGTATGAAAAAGGGATACTGATTTTATTATCTTAGAAGCTAAAAAACAGGCGGAAGTAGGTGCAACTCATATAGATGTCAATGCTGGTGGCGATTCTGCAAAAGAAGTAGACGATATGAAATGGTTAACCGAGGTAGTGTCCAAAGCAACAAATCTTCCCCTTGTATTTGATTCCGCTAACCCCATAGCTCTGGAAGAGGGGCTAACCTATTTTCAGTAATTTAAAGATTCCGTTCTTTAAAAAAATCTAACCCTACTTCCACATTTCTAAGAAAGAATCCCCTATTTATAGGGGTTTGCGAGTCCGTTCAGTCACTATATTTTTAGTATGCCATGTTTTTATGGGTTTCATAATCTTAGAAGGAATACGAAGGTTCTTATAAATTTCGAGATGCTGAGGTTCTGCATTAACTCCTCGACGAATTTTTAAAATCTCACCACTGGTTGTTGGCAGAATAACTGTAGCAACCTGGTGAGTTTTTAGTGTATCCTTGATTGTTCCCCAAGAAGTATGTATCCCCTTATCAAGAAAGGTCTTTTCAATAGCTACTAACAGATGATAAGCGAGGATACATAAAAAGATATGGGTTTGAACTTTTCTTTTAAGTTGATGGAAAATTGGTCTTTCACATAATGGACTTTTCATGTTACGAAAAGCATTCTCAGCCCTGGTTAAAAGTGAGTAGGTGCGCCAGATCTCATCATCGCTCATATCACATCTATCTGTTCTTAGCATGTAGCTTCCATCTAAGGTTTCTGCAACAGACTTTCTTTCAGTGTTCTCTTGATAGGACAGTTGTTTAGTAAGATTATCGTACTCTATTTTGTAGTAGCGTGCTACACGGGGATATCTCTCTTTGATTCTTCCAATCGCCTCATATATTTTTTCTTCTTTTTTCAATCGTCCCTTATTAATCCTTTTAGTTAACTTCTTAAGGTCACATTTTAGCTTTTTCTCGTGAGATTCTCTAATCGATTTGTCTTTTTCTCCTCTTCCCTCGCTAATACAAAGGATGTAAAGCTCGTTTTCTTTTTCTATTTTCTTTATAAAAACGCCTGATTTCTTCTTGGAAGAATTTGTTGGTGATACACTCCTAATGAGCTCACAGAAGCCTCCTTCTTCAAAATCATCGAGATATTGATTCCTCTCTGTCTGTCTGGTAGCTACAATATAATGGTATCCTTTTTCCTTAATCTCATTAATATTGTCCTCATAAGCCATACCCCTATCTACAACTACGGTAGTTTCCTTCCTTTTGCTCACTCTTTTCTTGAGGATATCCAGCATCTCACCTACAGTGGTAGCATCTTTTCGCTCACCGGAGAAAATCTCATGTGCCTTAGGAAATCCATCACGATCAACCACTAACCCTACTACAACCTGTTTGCAATCAAATCTTTTATCTCTCGAATAACCATATTGTGCTTGGGGGTTAGAAAGAGCCTCTCCTTCAAAATAAGTGGAAGTTAAATCGTACAGATAGATTGTATCATCAAGCTTAAATAGATTCCTCTCTTTTTCAGCTAACAGTTTCTCAATAACCCCTCGCTTTGGATAGAGCTTATCCATATTACGATACAGAGCCTCATCATTCAAGCTCTCTAAATCAGCAGAAAGGATATCTTGAAGAGCTGTACCATTGACCCATCCCGGTATTCTATGTTCTGATGAGGGGGCTATGAGACGGTTCATTGCCATAACAAGGGTTAATAACCTTGTTCTTTTAGAAAATCCTGCCTCTTTAAGGATATCATCTATTCCAAGCTTTCTCCAGAACTCGTATCCCACATAGACAGGGCCAGCTTCTCTTGCCTTTTCCATTTCAACCTTATCGGTATGAATAGAAACGATATCATCATTTTTCTTTCCTGGTGATCTTTTATCCTGAGATTTAAATTCCCTGGCTTTTCTTACCAGTTCCTCTACTTCGGGTTCTGTTTTCTCAAAGGTTAGCTGACCCTTAAGAGCAGTCTCTACCTTTCTGGCAAGGTGAAGCCATTCTTCTCTTGGTCTTGGTTTAAGATGGCCAATGGAACAGATAGTCCTCTGGCGAGGCCCCTTAGGAGTTGCAATGGACTCGACTAAAAGGTAATTCTCGTATACCTTATCTTTAACTTTTTTAACTGTTTTTCTTATATACATAGTTACTATTATACTATATATATTTGTTTTGTCAAGTCTTTTAGCTTATTTATTCGTCACTATTATTCAATTCTCAAAAAACAGAAAAGAAAAATAAGATAAATAGAGAGTTTCGGTTACCTGATCATTCAAAAAGGTTCAATTTTGATATTTAAGTGTGGAAGTAGGGCTAAGGAAGGAAATTATAAGTTTAAAGGAGTATTTTAAAAATATGATGCTTTACAGGTTAGCACAGTAGAAGGATTGAAAATTAACTTAAAGGAAGTATTTCCCTGATATTAAGTTCATTCTCTACATATATTTATTTCATAATACAATCTAAAATAGTTTTAATCTTTAATCTTTTATTCGAACTATTTAAAAAAGAGAGACTATTCTCCAAACTAAACCAGCAAATAAAAGACCGTAAACTATTGAGGTTATTGTTAAAACTATTGCTTTCTTAAATCCAAATTCTTTAATAAGCATTCCTAAAGCAATTATACATGGTATTCCAATTGTAGAAGCTATACCAAATGTATATATTTGAAGGGGAGTCATAGCTAAAGATATTTTGCTGCCTAAAACTGATAAAAGCATTGCTCCAGTTAAATCTCTCTGTAAAAATCCGAATACTAAAGGGATAATAGTCATCGCAGGTAATCCCAACCAGGTAGTGATTGGTAAAAGGGGCTCTACTATATATTTAGAAAAACCCGTTACATTTAAAATACCGCAAGCTATTCCTCCGAGTATCAGCAAAGGTATAACTATATATACAAAATCCTTCATTCTAATCCAGCTTTTAGCAAGAATATTTTTAATTAAAGGCTTTCTATAAGGAGGCAATTCTAAAAGTAGATATTTACTTTTTATATGAACAATTTTTTTAATAAAAAAAGCCCAAATTAAACCAGCCACAAATAAAGTGGCAAAAACAGAAAAAGCCAACTTTATACCTCCATAAAATCCAACTATCCCCATTATTATGGCGATCCTTGAGGAGCAAGGTGTAAAAGCAAACAACGATGCGGTATGAAATTGTTCTTTTTTAGAAGACAAGATCCTGGTAGCCCTAATTGCCGGCACAGAACAACCTAAACCAAGAGCTAAGGGAATAAATGATTTTCCAGAAAGACCTAATTTTTTCAAAAACCTTTCCGCATTAACAATAAATCTGGAAAGGAGTCCTATGTCTTCCAGTGATCCCAAAAACAGATAAAACAGAAACACATAGGGCAAAGCAACAGAAATACCCGCTGTAAGCCCCGTTAAACCCTGAACTAATATCATAGCAGTAATAGAATGTTCTGCTGTGCCAAAAAAAGACAAAAAGCTCTCTGTTAAATCCATAAGAATATTTTGTATAAAATTGCCCAGATATAACAGCGTTCCAAAGATAGTAAGAATAAATAAACCAGTTATAAATGAACCCCATATTTTACGAAATAAAATATCATCAATTTTTTCTTGCAATCTTAGGGACCCATAGGGTTGTAGTCTTTTTTCTAAAGGAACTATTTTAGTAATCCTTTCTGCTATAAATGAGGCTGTTCCATATCTGGTTATGGATACATTCTCTGCAACTTTTGGATGTTCTGCTAAACTCTCTTTAACTTCTTCAATTACTCTCTTATCCTTCAAATATTTATAAAAATCCTCATCCTCTTCTAAAACTCTTAATGCTATAAATCTCGTTGGTATGGAAGTTTCCTTTATCTGCGATGATATTTTATTTATTGCCTCTTCTATATGGTCATCGTATTTAATCTTAAAACTCCGCCCCTTCCTCTTTTTAATTCTTGATATTATATCTACAAGTTCATTTATCCCCCTTTTAGTTAAAGGATTTATAAGCATAACTGGAATATTAAGAAGTTTTGCCAATTTTTTTGAATCGATCTTTATTCCTTTCTTTTCAGCCTCTCTCACAAAATTTAAAGCTATAACAGTGGGTATTTCCGCCTCCAAAATTTGCAAAGCCATATAAAGACTTCTCTCAAGAGATGTTGCATCGGCAACCACTATTGCCTCATCCACTTTTTCTTCAAACAAAGCCTTTTCAGTAACTTTTTCCTCCTCGCTTCTATCAGATATGGAATATATTCCCGGTGTATCAACAAATTTTATTTTTGTATTATTAAAAATTTTTTCTGCCTGTATTACTTCAACTGTAGTTCCCGGATAGTTAGATACTATAACTCTTGAACCAATCAATCCATTAAGTAGCGATGACTTTCCTACATTTGGTTGACCAATTAAAAGTATCTTAAGTTTTCTCATTATTTTATCACTTTAATCTCTTTTGCTATATCTTTGCCGAGGGCAAATTTTTTGTTTTTTATTTTAACGACAACACCATTTGAGATTTTATTTGTTATATTTATCTCTTCTCCCGGAAATATTCCCATACTAACCATTCTTTCAAATAGTTCACTGTTTGGAGTGGTAATATCAGCAATTAAGCTCTCTTTATGCAATTTAAGTTTTGTTAGAGAAATTCCCTTTTCTTTTAATGTACATATCTTTTTTATATTTTTAATAACTTCTTCGGAGATATAATGCTCAAGAATATGGGCTTTTCTATGTGCTATCTTTTCATTTGAGGTTTTCTTAAAGTAATTCTCAAGAATAAGGTGTTTTCTTAAAATATCTTTTGCTTTATCTCGTCCAATTTGTGTCAATTTAACAAATTTTTCTTCAACCCGTATTAAACCCTCTTCTTTAAGACATTTAATTGCTTCAGACACAAAAGAACTAAAAACTTTAATTCCCGTTTCAATAGAGCCTAACGGGGTTTTCTCTTTTCTTTCACCCAATATTCTTAACATATCCTCTTTTACTATCTTTAAAATATCGGATTCTTTGAGCATATTAGCATTTATCTATATAATACTGGGGAAATTATTTTGTTAAAATAAATATGGAATCAGCCTCCATCTAACTTTCTCTACGTATTTTTTGTATTCTTTCCCATATTTTTTCAGCAAATCCCTTTCTTCAAAATATATGATAAGAAGATAAGAAAGGGAATAGGGAATAGGAGAGCATACATTGATTTAAAGAGAATAGCCATATCTACAGCTAATAATCCGTTACTCATATATAAAGGGTTTCTAACAATTCCGTATATACCTGTCGTAACCAATTTCGCTTTACTTTTTAAGGCGGGAGAGGCTCCTATCTGTCTTTGGGTTAATATCTTGATGATGAAATTTATTCCTAAGATTATCGCCCCCGCTGCTAAAGTAACTGACGTTGGAATCGCTATCCTGGGTCCCTCAGTAAATGGTAAGGCAATTATTGACACTCCAAAGGTGAGCAAGGCAAAGATTCTAACAAGAGGTTTTGGTGTTTTATTTTCAACCTTAACTGATACTTCTCTTAAACCAAGCACTACTATTGCTGTTATATAACCTACCAGATAGATACTTATCCAAAAAAGTGGATTGCTCCAAAAATTATTTAACATTTTAATTACTTACCTTTTATGATTTATAGGCTCGATAAATAGAAAAATATCTTTGCTCTCCTGAATTCAATCTTCAAGAAATTTGTTTATTGCTTTCACATTTTTCTAATCCCCGCCATATAGCCATTACAGAGGATATCTCTCAGCCATCCCAATCAAGTTATCCTCCGTATTGCTTCCTCTTTCTTATATAGTAAATTGCTACAAGGGAAAAGGGTAATAAAAATATCGCTGGCGGATAAGGCGGCGTATATGTTCCCAGAAATCCCTCAAGTGTATTTAACCAGGGGCCCTCTTCACCTCCAGGTATTGATTCGGTGATCATCGCAAATATATCGCATCCCGCTATTATCCATATGAGGATACTTCCCATTACTACTTTTGAAAATTGATGAATCTCAGAGAAATTTTTCGTCCCTGAAAGGTAAAACACTCCAGCAAATAGCACGATAAATCCTCCCCATCCTCCTCTAAACATATCGTTAGGTATCTCTAAAATACCCCAACAGACGCTACTCCCTCCTATTGTCACTACTAAATCTGCAATTCCAAAAGCTAAAGCAATGACACCCAGGATGCCAAAATATAAACTACCAACATTATTTTTACTCATTTTATCCCACCCCCATTAATGTCCATATTAAATGTAGCAAACCTCCGTAGAGAAATACGACCGCTACAAGAACACCCAAACTTCCTAATAACTCCCTCCACCCTTCTTTAAGCATCATCACAAATGTCGCCACGCAGGGAAAGTAGATAGAGACAAGCACTACAGATGTTATCATCTGATATTTGGTCATCTCAATTGCGCTAAGTTGTGCCACAGCGAGGTCTTTCCTTAAGAATGCCGCAATTAATGGGCCCACGGTCGCCTTAGGCACACCAAACCAACTAATGAAAATAGGCGAGAAGACATCACCCAGCCAGCTGATAACTCCAGCAAGATACAAAACATTCACAACCAAACAACCCAACAACACAAACGGAACCGCAGTTTTTAGGAAACCGCTTGTCCTCATCCACACCTTTCTTTCCACATTGCGCCTTGTGGGCATTTGATAAGAGGGTACGTCTATCAAGATTTCTGGGCATCTTCCCGGAATAGCCTTATTCAAGACAAAACCAAAGATGAAATATCCTATAAGTAGATAAAGCAAGACTAAACCCATCGTATCAGGAATTACCTCTTGCATAATTCCAAGTTGAGCACCGCAGGGAATGAATATGGCGAGGAGTGTCATCATTATAAATCGTTGCTTTTTTGTCTCCAGAATTCTCGTTGCCGTTACCGCGGGAACATTACATCCAAGAGAAAGGATTGTAGGCACAATCGCATATCCGTGCAAACCGATTTTGTGCAAAACTGTGTCGATTAGCACAGCAAGTCTTGGCATATATCCTATATCCTCCAACAGTGTAAGCATCAGATAGAATATGAACACTGCGGGTAAGACAACGCCAAAGGGAACAAAAAGTCCGGATGTCAGCACACCAAAGGCCTCAAAACAGTTATCCGCTAAAGGGTCTCCCACAAGAATATAATAAAGCCAACTCCCTTTGCCGGGGAAATTTGCCTGTATCCAGGGCAACCAGCGTGCATCAAACAACTTGACGAGAAATCCATCAGTACATAATGTTCCCGCAAATGAGCAAAATACACTCCAGAAACCGTATAAAACGGCAATGGCAACAGGTATACCCATCAAAGGCTTAACAGTAAGCTCCCCAATCGCATCCTTTAATGTATGCCTGTACCTGCCAAAGGTTACAGTTTCCTTTGATATTCTCTCAATTAAATTCCAACGTTTATCGACGGTTAGTTCCATCTATACCTCCCACTTTTTTAATAATTTTATCCACCTCAACCGGCCTTGTCTCTTTTATTTTCTTTACTAACTCCCCAATTCCTTCACCACTTATAGCCACTGTTGGTATCACCGGTATGCCAAAAATTTTCCTTAACTTCTCTACGTCAATATCTATATTTTTATCCTCAGCAACGTCCCACATATTAAGGGCAAGCATGACTGGATACCCTCTCTCCATAATTTCCAATGCCAAGTAAAGCCCTCTCTCTATCTTTGAAGAATCGATAACACATATTACCACAGTGCCTTCTTCCTCCTCCTCGAGCATCTTCACTGCTACCTCTTCCGCCTTATCTTTCGGTTCTAAAGAAAATGTCCCGGGGACATCTACAACTGTGATATCCTCACCTTTTATCCGCATATATCCTTTTGTATAATCAACGGTTGTACCAGGATAATTTGATTCAATAACATTTGCTCCCGTTAGACGATTAAAAACCGCACTTTTACCAACATTTGGATGTCCCATAAGTAAAACCTTCATTTACTTACCTCCACGATAATTTTCTCTGCTATCCTCAATCCTAAAGACGTCCTTGCATCATCTACCACTACTACTACAGGACCCTTCATAGGCTGTTTTGTAAGCATTTTAATCTCTTTACCAATCCTGATACCCATACCGGCTACTCTTTCTCGAAATCCTCCTTCTATCATTTTCACTACACCTTTCTCCTCATATCTCATCTCGGGTAGTTTTTTCTCCATTTAATCCCCCCTTATTATCTTAATTTTTTTTGCCATGCCTCTGCCAAGGGCAACTATACTCCTATTAACTTCCACTACAATTGGCCCCTGATAACAGGATATCATCCTAATAACACTCCCTTCTGTTATACCTCTTAATAAAAGCTTTTGTCTGATACCCCGTCCTCCTTCTATAGCTACAACCCTTCCCCATTCTCCAGGTTTTAACTCATTTAAACACCCGTTAAACATAACTCTTACCTTTCGTAATTGTAATTGAGATTCAATCACAATTATATTTTAAAAAAAATATTTGTCAACCCTTCTTTAAACTTTTAGAACACTCCTCACAATACCCTTTAATGCCCAACCTATGTTCAATAGGCGTAAAACCATATCTTTTACAAACTTCTTCTTGTAATTTTTCTATTTTATCTTCTCTAAATTCAATAATCTTGCCACACTTTATGCACAGCAAGTGGTCATGATGCTTCCGCCCAAAAATATATTCATAACTACCCTTATCCTGGCAACGAAATGTTTCTTCAATTAAGCCGCCCTTCACCAATAAAGAAAGAGTTCTGTAAATAGTAGCTCGGGAGATTCTCTTACGCAGCTTTTCGTAAAGTTGGTCTACATTAAAATGTCCCTGAAAAAAGAATGCTTCCTTTAAAATAAAACTCCTTTGTGGAGTGAATTTCAATCCCCTTGACTTAAGATAACTTCTAAACTTATCCTCTGGAGTAATCAATACTATCTCCTAATTGCAATTTAATCTCAACTACAATTATAGTATTCATTTTTTATTTGTCAACCAACTTTTTTCTAAAATTTCTGGAAAAGTTGGAAATCTTTGATTTTACAGATAAAAGTCCAAATTACACAGATCAGAAGACTCTGGAGGTTTTTCAGAGGCTTCTTTTTCTAATCATATTAATTTCTTATTTAAATAAGCACAAATTGCCTTTAATACACCCCCTCAAATAATTACTAACCTTGTATTCATTTTAATTATTCAGTTATCTTTCTTCCTCTTTAAAAAGTTAAACCCAGATTCGGCAAACTGTTAAAGTGCTTGGTTTGGGTATCCGGATTAAAATATGTTTGAGCTTTCAAATAATCTTCTTCTTTATCAATATCAAATAATACTGCCTCATTTGATATTTTAACTACTTTCACCTTTTTGGGATGGGCTTTAATCAAAACTCTTCCCCCTACATCACCTGTAACTGCCATTAATTCATCTCTCCAACATATATCAAAGAGCACAGGATTGCCCCGTCGTCCTTTATAGAAAGGCACTACCATTTCCCCTTTACCCGGAGAAAAAGCACTAATTATCTGGTTTATTATAATAGAGTTAATTAAAGGCTGGTCGCCTAAAAAAATAAGAAATCCCTTTACTCTTTCCGCAGGAAAATGTTGAAGTGCCTTTTTAATAGAACTACTCATCCCGGATTGAAAGTCAGGATTTAAAACAATTTCAGCTCCCCACTTTCTACCTAATTTAATAATCTCACTATCACCAGGACGAACCACTAAGAAAAACTTATTAAGAGAAGACAATTTAACTGCCTTAAGCATCCATTCAATCAATGGCTTATTACCCAAAGGAAGAAGTAATTTTGCCTTCCCCATCCTCTTTCCCTCACCCGCTGCTAAAACTATTCCTGAAATCATAATTATCTTACTCCCTTTATTAATTCAACTGCCTTGTCATGGCAGGCAGCTCCAATAATTATATCATTTACTCTTCCTGCGCAATACTTAAAAACCTGAGAAGCGAGTTCTTTAGCTAATTTACGTGTTTTTTTATTCTCTACTTTATTAATAAAAAGATGACAATTGCAACCTTTAGTAGCCCCTTTAAATAAACCGTAAGGATGACAAACTAAATGTGCAATATCTTTTATCTTAAGCTTTTCTCCAAATTCTACTCCTGTTAATTGAGCAAAAATCTTCGGACGAAAAACATTTTTTTCTTGCAAAGGCAAACCGACTGCATCTATTCCAACTACTCCAATCAAATCAGTAGTCGATAAAGGGATTACTGGTTCATAAAAGGCTGGGGCTTTTATGGACCTTCTTCGCGCTCCATCAGCTTCCACTAAGAAAAAATCTGCTAATCCCTCTCTCCACCATTTATCAAGCCACTCAGAAGGAGGACCACAATATTTTTCGTTTTCTCCTTCCCATTCTCTATCATAAATAACTACTAATCCCTCTCCTTGACTCTCAGAGGAAAAGTACTTTCTAATACAGTCCCGAAAAATATTCTCATCTTTACTTTCAGCTAATTTACCCTTTTTTATAAAAGGATCCAGCTGCCATCCAAACATATGAGTGGTAGTAGTTAAAATCATTCGTTTCCTTCGAAAAGCTAACTCCCCTGCTAATCGATTAAAAAGGGTACTCTTTCCTCCTGCTCCCACCAGAGATATAAATGCTCTCCCTTTTATGTCTAAGGCTTCACTAATTAACATTTAATTTAACCTATTTATGTAGAAGAATTTGTTTTTTCTTTGCTTATAAGGAAAGATTTCCTATGGGAGATAATACACCTTGCACGATTTGTGTATAAAGCTTATGTAGATAATTACTAAAACAGTCAAATATCACCCTCTAAGCTCTTGTATTTGGAAACATGTTAGTGTATTCATATTATAATTTAAGCTTTTTTAGAAGAAATACAGCTAATTAAGTTTATAGTTATCCCCTTCTTATTTTTTATGTCAACCAACTTTTGCAGGAAACTCATCTTATTAGATTTTTAGAATATCTTGAAATCCGTAATATTTACATTAACAACGATCTATGTAAAAAGAGAAAGATTAATTTCAAAATCATAGATTTCACATTTAGGATATGGTTACCTTTGTAACATCTGAGTTTGTGCTACAAAGGACGGTAGCCGCAACCTTTAGGTTGCGCTGTTTTACGCAGGCTCTGAGCCTCGCAGCTACCATTTTTTCGTGCAAAAGTTAGCTGCCAGTAATTCATGCTAATATCTAATAATATTGGCAAGTTTATTTATCCTGATTATGATTGTTAGCACATTCCTTGACTGCCTTTATTATTTGAGTATATCCTGTGCAGCGACAAATATTCCCTCTTAAATAGTCTCGTATTTCATCCTCTGTAGGATTAGGGTTTTCTTTTAACAACGATTTTGCCATAAGTATCATTCCAGGAGTACAAAAACCGCATTGTACTGCTGCATTTTTTAAGAATGATTTCTGTACAGGGTCAAACCCATCTTTACTAATCCCTTCAATAGTAGTAATATTCTTACCATTAACATCTACAGCAAGGGTCAAACAAGACAAAACTGGCCTGCCCTCTAATAAAACGGTACATGCACCACATTCACCAATACCGCAAGCATACTTAGTCCCGGTTAAATTCAAGTCATTCCTTAATACATTAATTAGAAGTTCGTTAGTCTTTACAAAGAGCGTCCTTTTTTTACCATTAACCGTGAATTCTATTTCAGCCTTTTTCATTTTATAATCTTATCTCCTTTATTCTCAATTAAAATTAATCTCCAGCTCTCTCCCAGGCCAGATTAACAGCTTTCTCAACCATTACTTTTGCAATTTCATGTCTGTATTCAGCAGTTGAACGAATATCAGTTATAGGTTTGATTTCTTCTGATGCCTTTTCAGCCACCTTAGTTAAGACATCAGACGTTAATTGCTGTCCCCTTAGAATATCTTCTGCACCTTTAACCCTAATTGGGGTTTTGGCAACAGACCCAAATACTATCTTACAACTCTTGCATACATTATTTTTTCTCTCAAGATAAACTGCTATATTAATTTTCGCAATATCAGCTTTTACACGGCCTATTTTAAGGAAACTACTCCCTGTATTTTCATCCAATACAGGAATATTGAGTTGAGTGAGTAATTCATTTGATGATATAACTGTTTTACCTGGTCCGGTTAAAAATTCTTCTACGGGCACTGCACGCTCTCCTCTCTTATTAGCCAGTTTTACTTCTGCTCCATATGCAATTAGCGGTGGAGCAGTATCAGCTGCAGGTGAAGCATTACAGAGATTACCGGCTATAGTTCCCATGTTTCTTACAGCTATTGCTGCCATAGATTTAATTGCCTCATATAATGCAGAATATTTTGCTTTAACTTCTTTTGACTTTTCAACTTGAGATAAAGAGGTAACTGCCCCTATTTTTAATCCATCATCATTATAGGTAATAAAGTTAATCTCCTGAATATTTTTTATATTTATAATATAATCAGGTTTTAAATTAATGGTTTTCATTTTAACCAAAAGGTCGGTACCCCCTGCTAATATTTTAGCATTCTTATCTTGATATCTATCAAGCATATCTAAAGCTTCATTTAAGGTGTTAGGGGTTAAATATTCAAACTCATGGGCTAAAATCTTTGTATCGGTTTGCAATTTTATCACTCCTTCTTATCCTTTTTCTCTTCTTTCTCTTTTAAAGCCTTAAGCATCTTTTCTGGTGTAATTGGAAGATCATAAAATCTAATTCCAACAGCATTATAAACAGCGTTCCCAAATGAGGAAGCTACAGCACTTAAAGCCGCTTCACCTATTCCTTTCGCTCCAAATGGACCTGTTGGTTCATAAGTATGCGCAGGCAGAACTTTTATATCATCAATTTTCGGCATCTCAGTTGTAGTCAAAACTTTAAAGTCAGTTATAAAACCATTACATTTCAATTTACCTGTATTAGTATCGTAAGGTATTTCTTCTATATAACCTAAACCAATTCCCTGGGAAAAAGCACCAATTATTTGTCCTTTCCATAGCTCAGGATTCATTATAGTTCCTGAATCACCCATCATAATTACTCTTGGTATCTTAATTTGCCCTGTTTTTGTATTTACCTCAACTTCGGTAAAATATGTAATGAAACAGGGAGGACAATTTTTTTGTCTAAGACTGCTTGTATAGGCAATAGTTCCCCAACTCTTAATTTGCGCAGTTTTTGCTATCTCGCCTACTGTCTTGTATTTTTCAGGTAAGCCCTTAGGGTAAACTACTGCCTGCCCAAGTTCCTCATTACAAACTAATTCTAAATTTTCTGGTAAATCTTTAAAAAGAGTTGCGGCATAATTTAAAAGTATCTTTTTAACCTTTTCAGCTGCAAGTTTTACTGCGCCACATCCACAGTATACACCTCTGGTGGCGTGAGTATTAACATCAAAAACTGTTGTACGGGTATCTACACCATTATAAATACCTACTTTATCAAAAGGGACTTTCAAGACTTCAGCTGCAACCTTTGCCGCTACATCCCACGTGCCTCCACCATGATCCATAAGTGCAGTTACTACATCCACTGAACCATCTTCGTTAATTTTAACTGTAGCACCTGAATAATCTATAACCTCACCAGGATTAGGGCCACCTGTACCAGAAGTATGAAATCCTCTTGCTACTCCTATACCCCGTCTAATATCTCCAGTTTTCTCAGAAGGTGGAATCCTCTTATCCCATCCAATAAGTTTAGAGCCTTCAACGAGCATTTCTTCTACTCCACAGCTTCTAATAATGGACTTTATGGTTGGACCCTGACCCCAAAATTCATCACCTTTTCCTACATAATTTTTAAGGCGAAGTTCAATCGGGTCCATTCCTAATTTTTCTGCTAAAATATCCATTGCATTTTCTACAGGAAAATTTATTTGTGGACTGCCATACCCCCGCCTCGCACAGGTAGGTGTCTTATTTGTATAGACAGCCTTTCCTTCATATTTTATATTAATCCATTTGTAAAGTGATGCAAACCATCCAGCTATACATCCAAGATAGGGATAAGCCTGAATATTGTGAGCGCCAATCTCTACCCACACTTTACAGTGCCCAGCAGTTAATGTTCCATCTTTTTTAGCCCCAATTTTTATCTTGGTTCTCAAAGGATAACTTGCATGGTCATAGATATCATCTTCTCTTGGCATCACTAATTTTACAGGACTTTTTGCCTTTAAGGCTAAAGCAACACAGATAGGTGTGATTGAATTCATCTGAATACTTGAACCAAAAGAACCCCCTAAAGTGATTCTTTTAACATTTATTTTATGAAGTGGAATATTAAAAATTTCACCCAAAAGGATACGTACATTGTGAATTCCTTGAGTAGTCGTCCAAATTGTTATGCCTCCATCCGCTTCAGGGACACACACTGTAGATTTTGTTTCTAATTGCATATGATAGATTCTTTGAACATTAAATGTTTCCTCAACAATTACATCTGCTTCTTCAAAGCCCTTATCTATATCACTAACAGAAATATTTCTAACGCAAGCAATATTATTCTCAATATCTATTTTTTTATCACCAAGATACACATAACTATACAGTTGACTTGTATCTGGTTTCATCGCTTCATCAATATCAAATACTGCTGGTAACTTTTTATACTCTACCTTTATCTTCTCTAATGCTTTAAAAGCCGTTTCTTCTGTATCAGCAGCAACAGCAGCAACAGCCTCTCCAGTATGACGAACTTTATCTTTGGGCAAAACTGTTCTATCTTTATATGTTTTATCTGGGATACTAACTATTCGCTCATTGTATATAAGATCTGGTACATCATCACGGGAAATACAAATAGCACCTGTTTTTTCAGCTTCTGTTAAGTCAATACTCTTAATTTCGGCATGAGGGTAAGGGCTACGCAAAACAACAGCATGCATCATACCAGGAATATTCACATCAGAAGCATAAATCTCTTTACCTGTTACCTTACCAACATTTTTTATATCAAACCGTTTGCTAATAGCTATAAATTGTTTATTTTCCAATTAAGATACCTCCCTATTCTTTAAATCCAAAATCCTAAACAAATTCAAATTATTTACTTTTCTTTAAAGTTGAATTAAATATTTTTGTAAATCTGAATTATTCCTTAATAAGTTTTTACTAATCTTTTTTAATTAATGTTCACTCTTCTAAAAGTTATTGTTCAGAATTTTAGTGCAAAGGGAACTCTTTCTCTCTTTGCCTGGAAAAAATCTATCTGTTTAAATTCATTATACCAATAACCATTTTAGAGATTACACAGATTAGAGGCCTCTTTTAATACTTATTCATTAGATACTATTCTCGTCCCTGTCTTTCCTTCTAAGGCCTCCCTTATTTTCTCCGGAGAAGTAATTAAAGCTTCTTTCCCTCCTTTTTCTAAAAATTTTATGCTGGCAATAATTTTTGGTTTCATGCTACCTGCAGCAAAATGACCTTCCTTAAGATATTTCTTTGCTTCATCTAAAGTCATCTTTTCTAAATCAATTTGATTTTTGGTACCAAAATTTAAAGCTACCTTCTCAATAGCTGTTGAAATAAGCAATAAATCGGCACCTAAATTACTAGCTATCAAAGAAGAAGCATAATCTTTGTCTATAACTGCAGTAACACCCCTCAAACCTTCTTCATTTTCAACAACAGGTATGCCCCCTCCTCCAACACAGATAACTATAGACCCTTTTTCAACCAGGTCAGCTATAGCGTCCCTTTCTATAATTTCCAGGGGTTTTGGAGATGGAACAACACGCCTCCAACCCCTCCCAGCATCTTCAACTACATGCCAACCATCCTTCTTATGATGTCTTGATGCCTCATCTTTCTCCATAAATTCACCAATAGGTTTTGTTGGTTTTTGAAATGCAGGGTCATCTTTATTTACTTTCACCTGTGTAACAACAGTTGCAACTTTGCGTTTAATCCCTCTTCTTCTTAATTCATTCTGCAAGGATTGCTGAATCATATATCCAATAGCTCCCTGTGTGTCTGCACCGATAAAGTCCAAAGGAACCAAAGGGAGATATTTAGCAGCTAACTCAATTCTCCGCAGAAGAAAGCCAACTTGTGGACCATTACCATGAGTTATTACTACATTCCAGCCTTTTTCAATTATATCTGCTATATACCTGCAGGTTTCCTGGACACATTCTAATTGGTTAGACATTGCAATTTTTGTCTTATCTTTAATTAACGAATTACCACCTATAGCAACTACAGCTAATTTACTCATCTTTTTATATCCCGCCTTTCTTTATATTTACTTTATGCAAAATATTTTATAGAACATTCCCTGTAGTAAGCGACAAGAGAGCCATTCTAATAGGAACACCATTTGCAGCCTGTCTGAAATACGCAGCCCCAGGATACTTATCAACCGAAACTGCTATTTCATTTACTCTTGGTAGTGGATGAAGAATCAACATTCCCTCTTTGCTCTTCTTTACAATTGTATCATCAACAATATAAGAATTTTTTACACTCTCATATTCTTTTACAGTTGCGAAACGTTCCTTTTGAATTCTTGTTACATACAATACATCGGTATCCTTCACAGCCTCTAAAAGATTATCTGTTTCTTTAATTTTAATACCTTTGTTGCACAATTTATTTGTTATATCTTCAGGCATAACCAATTCTTTAGGCGATACAAAGATTAAGTCACAACCATACAATAATAAGAAATCTACCAGCGAGTGCACAGTACGACCATATTTTAAATCACCTAACAAAGTTACAGTCAATCCCTCTAAAGTTCCTTTTTCTTTTAAGATTGTATATACATCTAATAAAGCTTGAGTAGGATGCTGTCCAGCTCCAGCTCCAGCATTAATCACAGGATTCTCAGCTGCATTAGCCGCTATTTCAGCAGATCCATTGATAGGGCTACGCACCACAAGCACATCTACATATTGATCTACCACTGTAATTGAATCATGCAATGACTCTCCCTTTGACATAGAAGAAGTCTGATATTTTAATGATTCTGCAATAGTTATTACTGAACCACCTAATCTATGCATTGCAGTCTCAAAAGACAATCTTGTTCTTGTGCTGGGTTCATAGAATAAAGCAGCCATAATTTTTCCTTCCATGTTCCTCAATCTTCTTTTCTCTACCAATGCTTTCTCATAATATGCTGCGGTATCTATAACCACACTTAACTCTTCTTTATTAAATTGATAAGCAGACAATACATCTTTACCCTTCATTAAAAAAAGTCTTTGTTCTGAAGGTTTTTGAGCATTTTCAACCATCTTAGAATACATCATTTTTCTACCGCCTTTCTTTAAGAAATATATAATACTATCACTCTTATATATAATTTTCTAAATAAATCTCTAAATCACTTCAAACCTTTTTTATTTCTTTAGATATTGCTTTTCTTCTACAAAAAACTTTGAAAGCTTTCAAAAGAGAGATTAATCAACATTTTCCCCTTTAGAAGACCTCTTTTTGACTCTCAGCTAACGATCTGCTACTTCTTATTTTTTTTACTTCCTTCTAATCTTACCTTTAGCTTTTCCTTTATCAAAGACTCGACTTCATCAATGATTATTACTATTTTATCTTTTTTGTCAATATTTTTGAAGCATATTCCTTGAGGATTTTCTTTGTCTCTATATTCATCTCAATTATTTTTGTTATTTGATTAGCTTCTCTAATAATTTCATTGCTTTAACTACTAAATTTAAACTCCATTTTGCTTTCCTTTCCAATTTATTTATCCCGTATTATGAAACCAATTTCTATTTTAATATAGTTCGATAATTATTTTTGTCAACCAATTTATAGAGAAATTTCTGGAAAAGTCCCGAGACTCTCCTTGACTGAATTTAAAATAATTATATATTAAAATAAAAGAAATCAGAGGCATAAGGAGTATAAATAATGAAGGAAAAATTATATGCTGTAGGAAGAAGAAAAAAGGCTATAGCTAAAGTCAAGATAAAAGCAGGTAAGGGAGAATTTATAATCAATGGAAAATCTGTGGAAGAATACTTTCCCCGTGAAATTTATAGGATAATGGCAAAAAAGCCTTTAGAAGAGGTAAATCTTTTGGATAGATATGATGTAAAGGCAGAAACAGAGGGGGGAGGACTAAACGGGCAAGCAGGAGCCATTAGACTGGGTCTTGCTCGTAGTATATTAAAAATAGACCCCAGCCTTCGAATACCTCTAAAAAGGAAAGGATTTCTCAGCCGTGACCCTCGAATGAAAGAGAGAAAGAAACCGGGTTTAACAGGAGCAAGAGGAAAACCTCAAAGTTCAAAGAGATAAAAAGGTTAAAAAATCGCGTAGGGGAAGAGTATTTACTACATTTACTTTCTCTAACCATCCCCGACGAGCGGTAATTACGCCAAAAGGCATAAAATCAAGATTACCTAGATGATGAGCATCGGTGTTAATTACTAATTTTATATTTCTCTTTTTTGCTTCTTTTATCCATAAATCAGTTAAATCAAGCCTTTGTGGCTGAGCATTTATTTCTATCCAGATGTTTTCTTCCTTAGCTACTTGAAGCACTTTATCTAAATCGATAGAAGAAGCCTCTCTTTCTCCTAAAAGTCGACCTGTAGGGTGAGCAAAAATACGAACAAAAGGATTACGTAGAGCTTTAATTATTCTATTAGTCATCGTTTTTTTATTCTGTTTAAGACTTGTATGAACAGCAGCGATAACGATATCCAGCTTCTGTAAAAGCTCGTCAGGATAATCTAAATTTCCATCCTTTTTAATATCTACTTCACTTCCTGCAAATACTTTAAAGCCCTGGAGGTGGGAATTTATTTCCTTTATTTGATTTATCTGTTGCAGAAGCCTATCGCCACTCAATCCCCCCGCTATCTTAAGCGAGGCAGAGTGGTCAGTAATAGCTATGTATTCATACCCTTTTTGTTTAGCTTTCTCTATTAACTCCTTAATGGAATTAGCTCCATCACTTGCTTTAGTATGAATATGTAAATCTCCCTTTATTTCACCTTCTTTTAATAAATTAGGAATCTTTCCCTTTTCTCCTGCTTCAATCTCTCCTCTATCCTCTCTAAGTTCGGGAGGGATTAAGGGAAGAGAAAGAGAAGCATAGACATCTTCTTCATTTTTACCTGCCAGTTTTTCTCCTTTTTGAGTAAAAACACCGTACTCATTAATTTTCAATCCCTTTCTTATAGCTCTTTCCCGCAAATTTATATTATGAGATTTGGAACCGGTAAAGTATTGAAGAGCTGCTCCAAAAGAATCTGGAGATACTACCCGTAAGTCTATCTGCAAGCCATCATTGGTTAATACGCTTGATTTTGTCTTTCCTTTAGCTAAAACTCCTTCTACAAAAGAAAAATTAGTAAAAGCATCCATAATGGGAGAGGAGTTAGAAGAGGAGACTAAAATGTCTATATCTCCTATTGTTTCCTTACCCCTCCTTAAGCTCCCTGCCGGGGAAATCTTTTCTATATAGGAAGAAACACTATTCTTTAATTCCGCAATAACCTTTTCTGCTAAAGGTAAAGCCTTACCCAATAAGATGCGTCCCTTACTGCTTCGATAAAGCTTTATCCCCCTGAGAATATTCTCTTCTGTTTTTGCCCCCATACCAGGAAGATTACGTAATTTATGAGACTGAACAAATTTTTCTAAATCTTCTATATTTTTAACATTTCCTTTTTCATAAATAACCTTAACTGTCTTTGGTCCCATTTCAGGAATAAATAAAAGTTCCCTTAAGCCTTCGGGAATCTCCTTCTTTAATTCCTCATAAGCGGGTAGCTTTCCTGTCTCTAAAATTGTTTCAATCTTCTCCAACATTCCTTTGCCAATACCTGTAATACCCTGTAACTTACCTTGATGATAGAGAATCTCTAAATCTCCTGAAAGATGTTCCAAAGCATCAGCAGCTTTCTGATAAGCTCTCACACGAAAAGGATTCTCTCCTTTAATAGAGAGAAAATCAGCCATTTCTCTGAATATATGGGCAACTTTAAATGCATCAATTTTCACTTTATCCCTTTATGTAGTTATGCCTTTTTATTTATTAATCTTTTGTTTGCAATATTCTTTTCTTTATTTATACCAGATATGGTAGTGGCAATGGCTTACAGGCTTTGAAAACTTAAAAGTAATTTTTATTGGAGTATGGTTAATCTCACCTTTGTAAACAATTATTTTATCTGTTAAATAGTTAAAGCTGAGAAGGTCAACTCCTCTCCCTAAAATAGGTATTAGCAACCATTCAGTTCTAAAATAAGGACTTTTTGCTGTCCCAGTGGCCGCTCCATCTATTTTGCATTGAATTGAAGTTAAATATACGGTTTTCTTATCTTTCAAGCTATATCGAGATTCAAAAGATACACTCCAACCATCAGCTTTAAGATTAGATTTCAAAAATGTATTTGAAAAATTTTCTACAAAATTCTCCAGATATTTTGCCTTATTTTCAGAATATTTCTCATATTCTTGATCAAATTGTTCCTCACTCCAATAAATCTCCTCATTATAATTAAGAATTATCCCCTCACCCGTAGCAGTTATAATACGTTTTGTTTGAGAAGCAACTGCACCTGTATTGGTCAAAATTGCCAATAAGACACTCAATATTACCGCTTTAATCAACAAGCCTCTTTTTCTCACTTTTGTCACCTCTTTTCAGCTTTTCATTAATTAAAGATAATTTTATAATATAATAAGTAGAAAAAATGCCAAATGTTAAGGATTGAGTCCTCTTGCTTCTGTTGTTTGCAGAATTATACACTATTTTTGCCTCTTTCGTATAATCTTAAGAAGATAGTAATTTCTCAACTTTACTAAGTCTGGAGATAATGTATCAACAGGATCAATGCCCAGATAATACTTATTATAAATTCTTTCTTGAAATACTAAAGTGCTTAAAGCACAATTGCATAAAATAAAACTTAAAGCATCTTCGTATTCGAAATCATTATTTAAAAGCAGTCTTAAAAATATTATCAAAAGAAAATCTATTATAGACTTCATACAATCCATCGCTATTTTTCTTGAAATTCTTCGAAAGGTACTGATCCAACATTTTTTAACCCCTTTTTATTAGCCTCCTCCATAAAAACTCTTTGGCAAGTTTTTCTGCTTTATCTTTGTTAATCTGTATCTCATGATTTAAGTAATCTAACACAGTTTTCAATCTCCAGTTACTTTGAGAAGCTAACTTCCCAATCTGCCAAACTGAACTATCGATCCTAAAGGAAGTAATTGTTTTATCTAATGTATTCGACACTCTTTTGCAAACTTTCCCCCAAGCAAATCTTATAATATTGTTACTTATCTCTTCGTCTTCCACTATTCCTGAAATATACGACATTCTTTTTATGTGAATATCCACAGGTATAGGGATGTCTTCCGGAAAATTTGCATAATTTTCATAATAAAGTAAATGCACAAGATCAAAAACTTTCATTGCCATAACCACCGTTTTCATATCCATTTTTCTATTTGTTACTTCAGACAGCTGTTGCCACAGTGAGTATGGTTTTTGTCTTAAAAATTCGGAATCACCAATTATTTTTTGAGGAAAAGAAGAAGAAAATATCCGATCCAAACAATATCTTTTCTGGCTGTTTAATCTCGCATTTACTGAGCAATCTAAAAATTTATAGATTATTTGTTTAACTGTATCTATATCTTGGAATTTATCATATTTGGAGGCAACATCTCTTAATGTCCTCCAAAAAAGATAAGCATCTCCAGCTAATTGATAATCTATAATTCCCGCACATATTGCCATAAGGCAGAGATGAGTAAAATCTGCCTTCGGTTTCAATTTGTAAAAACATAAGTATTCTGGTTCCTTTAAATCAAACTTAATAATTCCCTCCCATTCAAGAGAAGCAAAAACATCCGCTATTGCTTTTATTCTAACGAAATTTACTTCTTGCTCCCTCTTATAATATCTCTCTGATGTTTTATTTTTGAAGAATTTTTTCTTTTTAGAGCTTTCTAAAGCTTCTTTTCTCTCTCCATCAGTGCTCTTTCCAATTTTTTTATAATGAGGTTTCCAAATAAGCACGTATTTCTTTCCTTTTTCTGTCCCCACCCGATTGGAATATCCCAATTCGCCTAAATGACGAGGAATTGTAGGAGTTATCTCACCGGGTTTATCATCATTTTCTAAAATGCATTTTCCCGGCATAGCTCGAGATATAGATTTTCCAAATATTTCTTCACTTTCATCTTCGTATATCTTGATAGCCATACCTTTGGAAAGTGCATCACCGGCTTTCATCTCAAGTATTTTCTTAACATTAGCCCAATCGTAATTATAATCTTTACCGTATTTCATTTGTTTATTCCTCTTTGTCTTTATATATGCATAGTGGTCGGTCGGGCTCTCTTTTTCTCTGTATTATACCATGCTATATTTAAATTTCCTAACCCGTGAAATGTCAAATGTTGAGGCCTGACCCCTCTTGTTTGTTTTGTTCATTCTCTTGGTCCTCCTTCGATTATCTCGCATCTGTATTTTTCTTTCATGAACTTCTTAATCTTATGTTTGGCTATCTCTTGAAAGATTCCTGTTATAACTCGCTGTATTGGAGGAATAGGATATATATTATCATCTTTATCAATCATACCCTTTATCTTCCATTCAAAGTCAGAAAAACAATTGCTCCAAATCACTCTTCAAGTTAATCTTCATGTTTGTGTTTCCTCTTTATTAGCCATTGCGGCGATTTTACTCTTGTTGTCCTTTTTTGAGTTTTCTCTCTATATTTTTGCCTTATGAACTCATCAATTATTTTCTCATCTATTGGCTCTTCCAATATCTTTTTGATAATCTTTGGAACCGGACCTTTATCTAAAATCCCCAAGATTGAAGCAAATATCCTTAACTGTGATGAAGGAATGCTACTAAGTTTTAGATTTAAAACTTCTTTTCGGCTTAATAATGGCATAATTTTCCCTTTCTCACTTTTTCTTATAGTATATAATTGGGGTCAGGTCTCAACATTTAACATTTTACTCTGTTATGTCATGCTGCAGTTAAATTCTCTATTGAGGCTTGAACTCTCTCGTTATATGTGAAATTAAGCTATTTTAACTTAAATACCTTTCAAACTCTTTATAAAAATTCTCTCTGGCTCCTACAAAAAGAACAACGACTCTTTTCTTATCTTCCCTGATAGTATAAATTGCCCTGTATTCTCCTCCAGGAGTAGAAAAGGCTATTCTTCTTAAACTGGAGTATTTACCTGATAAAAGAGGACATCTATGAGGATTCAAAGTAAGATTGTCCCTCAATTTTCTTTTAACTATCTCTTTTATATGAAGATCCAGCTTCTTTAATTGACTTGTAGCTCTTGTTCCTAACTTTATCTCGTAGCTCAACTTAGATATCCTCTAAGCTGATAGTCTTTCCTTCCTCATCTTCCTGAAGAACTTCTTTTTCCATCTTTTTAAGAGCCTTTCCCCAGGCAGGGTTAAGCTCAAAGAATAGCTCTTCTTTCTCATCATCGGAAAGCTCGGAGATAGCCTTCTTTAACTCCTCAAGGCCAACCTCAATTTTTATTTTACTCATTATTTTAGCTCCTTATTCGGCTTTCTTAGTGTTTTCTTCATTTTAGGAATTTGGAGGGGGTTCGTGAAATGTCAAATGTTGAGACCTGACCCCATTTAATAGTTGAACCATTTATATCTCTTTCTTGCATAATCCCGATATTTTTGAGTATTGGCATTATTGTGTGCATAGTTTTCATGCCACTTATCAGGAACTGGCATTTCCCTATATAATTGACGTCGGCGGGCTTCAAGTAAACAACGTGGACGTTTCATAAAGTCTGCAGCACAAATTACCCTATGTCCCGACCTAGATGAAAGACGGTTTAACCAGGAAAGTCCTTCTTCACAACGTAGTAGATGATGGTCAAGGATTAGCGTGTTTACTCCTTTAGCCAGTTGTAATGCATTATTCCATGCACTCTTTTGTTCTCTATATGACATCCACGAAAGATATATAGGTGGTCCGCCAGCTAATACTATACTGGGATACCAATTTAGTATTTGTGATACGGCCTTGCTATTAAGAAGTTGGATATCTGAGGCATGTACAAACACATCGTCTCCATCTTTAATGCGGGTCATCATTACTGTGCCAAATTGGGTACGTGGTTTTCCATGAGGCATTGGCCCGGAGAATTCCATTGGTCCCTCGGATTGCCTCTCTGCATTTGGTAAAACTCTATTTAATACATGGCCTAAATCTCTTATCCTGCACCTCATATTATAAGAAAGCCCTTCAGGACCTTTAGCCCATAATCGAGGCTTTTGACATAATCCTGCTACTTTCTGCGCTTTAAGTTGGTACGGATTAGCATCAACAAGCGGAACGTGATCACCATGGAAATGGCTAATTACTATATCGGTAGCATCTTTTAGTGTTACCATAATTGCTCGGCGGATCTCTTCGCCAACCGCTATTTGAACTGGGTGAGGAAGCAATCCGTAACGTTGGTAGCCCAATGCTACACCGGGATCAATAACTATGGTATGATCCTTCATTTTTACCACACAACTGAGGCCACGCACGCCTAAAGACTCGGCTCCGAGAATTTTAATGTAAATTTTCTTCCCCCGAATTTATATCTTTAGCCAGATATCTTTGACTCTACTTTTTAGTTTATCAAAATCACCATCATTATGAATAACAAAGTTAGCTCTCTTTGCCTTTTCTTCCTGGGGCAACTGGGATTGCATCACTCCTTTAATCTCTTCGGGAGTAAAATCTGTGGTTCGCCTTAATCTCCTAAGTTGAACATCGGGAGAGGCGGTAACCACGATAATCTTGTCTACCAGTGAATCCCAACCCGCTTCCAAAAGAATAGCCGCATCTAACACAATGAGGGAAGATAAGCTATTTTCAATTTTCTTTTTTATCTCTTCCTTTATTAAAGGAGAAAGAATCAAATTCAACTGTTGCAATTTATCTTTATCTCTAAATACTATTTTTCTTAATCTCTTCCGGCCAATGGAGCCCTTTTCATCCAGTATTGAATTACCAAACTCCTCAACAACTCTATTTTTTACCACATCTTTTTCAAGAAGAAGGTGTCCTATTGTATCTGCATTAATAAGAGTAGCTCCCAATTCCGCAAATATTCTCCCCACCGTAGTCTTGCCACAACCAATATTTCCTGTAAGCCCAATAACTTTTCTTTTGTTTAACCTCTCTTCTAAAATCAATCTTGCCTTTTTTAAAGCTTTAGCTCGATGGCTTATCTTATTTTTTTCTTCGGAGTTTATTTCGCCAAAAGTCTTATTAAATTTTTCTGGTTGAAATATGGGGTCATAACCAAATCCATTACTTCCCCTCTCCTCCGAGATAATTTTTCCCTTGCAGATTCCTTCTACTACTTTTTCTCCTCCATAAGGGTCAACAATAGCTATTATACATCTAAAAATTGCTTTACGCTTTTCGGAATCAAACCCTTCTAAAAGAGAAAGAAGTTTTCGATTATTATCTTCGTAAGAGGCATCCTCGCCTGCAAAACGGGAAGAAAAAATACCCGGAGCCCCTCTTAATGCCTCTACTTCCAATCCAGAATCATCAGCTAAAGCTATTTTACCTGTAAATTTAGCGATAGCTCTTGCCTTTTTAAGAGCATTGCCCCTAAGACTATCTTTATCCTCTATTATAAAAGGAAAAGTTGGAAAATCCTTAAAAGTTAATATTTTTACCTCATTAGATAATAAACATCTAACGGGGTTTATTTTTAAATTGCCGAGAATTTTTTGAATCTCTCTAATTTTATCTATATTTCGAGTAGCTAAGACCATTTCCATTTACTTTCTCCTACAGCCTCCTTCTGGTACTGGAATACCTTTTTGATACCATTCTCAGCTAAATCAAACAACTCCCAGAAAGTTTTTCGAGAAAAAACATATTCTTCCCCACTAACCTGAACCTCAACAAGGTCACCTTTGCCTGTCATTACTACTGTCATATCTACATCAGCCTCTGAATCTTCTTGAAAAGATAAATCCAGCAACTTTTCACCATTACTAATTCCTACACTGACAGCCGCTAATGATTCCTTAATAATTGACTTTTTTGTTATCCCTTTTTCTCTTAACCATCTATCCGCATCTATTAAAGCCACAAAAGAGCCTGTAATAGAAGCGCACCTGGTTCCTCCATCTGCCTGAAGAACATTACAATCAATCCAGATGGTTCTCTCCCCTAAAGAAGATAAGTCAACTACTGCTCTTAAGGACCTTCCAATTAACCTCTGTATTTCATAGGATCTACCTTTTTTCTTCTCTATCTCTAAAGGAGTTCTGTTAGGGGTAGAAAAAGGGAGCATAATATATTCTGAAGTAAGCCACCCTTTGCCTGTTTTATGTAGAAAATGAGGAACTCTTTCCTC
Organism: Candidatus Aerophobota bacterium; assembly: GCA_021163155.1. GTDB lineage: Bacteria > Aerophobota > Aerophobia > Aerophobales > JAGGXI01 > JAGGXI01. The sequence continues at coordinate 5,993 of JAGGXI010000075.1, read as the reverse complement.
GACCATAGCTGTGCAGATTACTTTTGTATCCCCAAAACTTATTAAAGCAGAGCCTTGAGCATATTTAATAAAATTCTTTTCTATATTAACTTTCCGTAGTTCATCAACCACTCGTCCATCTCTTCTTATGAGCATGATAAATACTCTCTTTCCATTTTAATTTTCTCTCTTCCTTAAAAAAGTAGGAATATCTAAATCATCATCTTCATAAATTTTTAGATTCAACTCTCCCTGCGAAGGTTTCCTTTTCTCTTCTTTTTCTCTTTTTGAATGCATTTGGCTATTTAAAGTAATAAGTGTAAGAGACACCTCATCAGATAAATTTTCATCTACACTTACTCCCCAAAAAAATTCTACTTCTCGAGAGATACCTCTCTTCACAAGAGAAGCTGCCTTTTCCACCTGCGATAATAATAAATTCTTACCTCCACGAATATTAAGGATTATCCCTTTCGTTTTTTCAAAAGAGACTTTATGCTGCATAGGGGAAGGAATAGCTTCTTTTAATGCATTAATAGCTGCTTCCTTTCCTTTCCCTTTTCCCACAGCCACCTGCATATAACCCCTCTTTTTTAAAAAAGATTTGATATCGGCAAAGTCGAGTCCCATCCCTATTAAGGAAGGATGAAAAAATAGCCCGCTTATAGCCCTAACAGTACTTTCTAAAACTCCATCTATCTTTTTTAATCCCTCTTTTAAAGAAATATCTTTCTCTTTTAACAAATCATCATTATAAACAACCATTAGTGCATCTGCTACCTTCTCTAACTCCTGTAATCCTTTTTTAGCCTTAGAGAGCTTTTCGTCCCCCTCAAAATAAAAAGGAAAAATAACAAGAGCTAATACTAATTTATTCATTTCCTTGGCTAACTGGACTGTTACAGGAGAAATACCTGTTCCTGTCCCTTTTCCCAGGCCGGAAATTAAAAGAAGTAAGTCTGCATCTTCTAAAATCTTCTTTAACCGACTTTTTTCTTCAAGAGCTATTTGTCTACCTATTTCTGGATCTCCTCCTGTTCCCCATCCTCCAGAAATATTCTCCCCCAACTGAACTATTTTTTTTCTTTTGCATTCAGCCAAATTTTTTCTATCTGTATCAAGGGCTATAAATTTTATCTCATTTAATGAAGAACATCTCAAACGAGACAAAATGTTACATCCTGCCCCTCCTACACCCAAAACTTTTATCCGAATAGAAGAACTCTCTTTCGTGCATGGTGAGGATAACAAACTTGAAGAATCTGGCTCAAACTCAATCATAAAAACCTCCAGAGTCCTCTGATTACAGAGATTTCTGGTTTTTTCATAAATCTCAACTTTAATAATTTGCCGAATTTAAGTTAAAATTGTTTTAAAAAGCGGAGGTCGTTCTGGAACAATAGACGGATATCATCAATTCCATACTTTAACATACAAATTCTTTCTACTCCCATCCCAAAAGCAAATCCTTGATACTTTTCAGTATCATAATTAACATTCTTAAAAACTTCGGGGTCTACCATTCCTGCACCTAAAATCTCCAACCATCCTTTTCCCGAGCAGACTCTGCATCCTTTGCCTTTACACATAATACAACTAATATCTACCTCTGCACTCGGCTCTGTAAAAGGGAAAAAACTGGGGCGAAAACGAAGACGAGTGTCCTTGCCAAACATCTGATGGACAAAGTAGGCAAGGGAGCCCTTCAAATCGGAAAAAGTAACATTCTCATCCACTGCTAATCCCTCTACCTGGTGGAACATAGGAAAATGAGAGGCATCAATAGCGTCTCTTCTATAGCACTTCCCGGGAGCAATTATTCTGATAGGGGGTCCTTTTTTCTCCATTACTCTAATCTGCACTGGCGAGGTTTGAGTTCGTAGAAGGTGAGTATCATTTATATAAAAGGAGTCCTGTTCATCTCTGGCTGGATGATACCTGGGCATATTTAAAGCTTCAAAATTATAATATTCAGTTTCTAACTCAGGACCTCTTACTATCTGAAAACCTAAACCTATAAAAATTCTTTTAATCTCTTCAATCGTCTGAGTAATGGGGTGCAACCTTCCTAAAGGGATTCTCTTGCCCGGGAGAGTTATATCAATGCTTTCTTCCCCTTCTTTTCCTTCTTCTTTTATTATCTCATTTCTTTTTTCTCTTAATTTTTTTTCTATTTCTTCTTTTAGCTCATTAATTAACTTACCTATAATAGGTCTATCCTCAAAAGGTAAGTTTTTCATATTTCTTAATATCTGAGTAATCTCACCCTGTCTTCTTCCTAAAAATTTAATTTGTAACTCTTTTAAATCTTTTTCATTTTGCGCCTTATCAATTCTTTCCTCAGCTTCCCTTTTTATCTTTTCTATATTCTGCCGCATCATTTTTTCCTTTAAATTCCTATGATTATTTTATTCCAAAAAATAAGTTAGCAAACTTTAACCCTTTGTCAAACAAAATTTTATTTTCAGAATAAGATTTTAATTCTTTGTGAATACAAAGGGAAAGATATCAAAATTGGAAAGACATATCAAATCTTTGGGAAAAACTAAACTACTCCAGAGAAAATTGTGTCCTGTTTTATACCCCTGCTCCTATCTCTTCAGCCATTTCTGGCTCATCCAGCATAAAGAGTTTTGCCTTAATAGGTATACCTTCCTGCGACCAACCCCGAGCCTGGTAGTAATCGTCTTTCATCTGTTCCAGTTCATTGGGAGTTACCAGATTTCCTGCTGATACGCCTTCAGGTATGGGCTCATACATTACTCTGTAGGGCAAGCTATCATCTTTGCGGTTTAATCCTGCTTTAACATTAAAAACTTTAGATATATTATAAACCCTCTCTCCAACTAACATAAGTTCGCCTAAGCTTTTTTCTATTCCTGTAGCTGCTTTCAACAAATCCTTAAACCCTTCTAATAAATACATATGGCGGGAGAATTTGCATATACCAAAAACATCATAAAGGGCCATTAAGTCTTCCAGAGTTTTAACTTCAAATCCTTTACCTTCTGTACTAAGTCTATCTATACCTTCAAACTTCCACCAGCTACCTGTAAGCTCCAGGCCATAGGCACAAGCAGTGAGGTGGCAAGCTCCTCTAACTGATACCGCTTCTGCCAAAGCCATCCCTTTAATTCCTCTTATATCGTATCCTGGGAGTTCTAATCCTTTAATACAAAGAGCAAATTTTTCACTGCCTTTGCCCAGTCTCTCCGAGGCTTTCTTTACCCCATCTGATAGAAGTTTTCCTATTTTGCTTTCCTTCTTAGCCATTAAGGGAATCAATTTTAGCAGTGTTTCTTTATTACCGAAAGTAAGCTTAAATCCATCCGTATCTTCTTTGGTTAAAAGGCCTTTTTCATAAACCTCCATACTCCAACCAATGGTAACTCCGGTGGATATAGCGTCTAATCCCATGCGATCGCAGAGCTCATTTGCCTTTATCACCGCTTCGATATCATCTATATAAAGAGCTCCTCCTAAAGAGTAGAGAAGTTCATAATCTACTCCATCTACTTTAGCTGGGGAAAACTCTCCCTCTTTTACCTCTACCACACGACTACAGGGTTTATTACAACTAGGACAAGGATTTCTCCCTACAGAATATCCAGGTACCCAATAATAAGGATCTAAATGAGATTTCTCTCCCTCTTTTAAGTTATCATATATTTTTTGGAAGTATCCTTCTTGAAAATTCCTGGAAGGAAAAACACCTCTCTCTTTGTTCATCCAGGAATAAAATTCACCTGAGCCATAGCCCATATCATCTTTGGTAGATGGATGGTTCTTAATTATTTTTGCCCAGTAAGCAGCAAGTTCTTTTATCTTTTCTGGATTTGAAGGCTCAATTTTTCCTGTTCCCTTGCAAACAATGGCTTTAAGATTTTTCGCTCCCCAAACTGCACCTCCCCCTCCTCTTCCTGCCTGTCTACCCTCCATATCTATCCCAGCTATAAAACACTTATTTTCCCCTGCTATTCCTATGGTAGCTACAGCAAAGTTTTTACCATATTCCTCTTTTAAAATATCAGTGACCTCAAAACAATCCTTACCCCAGAGGGAAGAGGCATCCATAAATTCTATTTTATCATCGGCTATGTGAATATATACCGGATGAGAACATTTTCCTTCAATAATAACTACATCATACCCAGCCTTCTTTAGGGCTACCCCTAATTTTGCCCCTACAATAGACCTTCCGTAACCACCTGTCTGTGGTGATTTAAAGCAGACAACAGTTTTAGAGGCAGTTCCTACCTTTAGGCCGGTAAGAAGCCCCGGAGCAAGAATACTTTTATTGTTCTCACTTAAAGAGTCGATATCCGCAGGGACCTCATCATAAAGATAGCGAGTAGCAAATCCCAAACCGCCAAGATATTTTATCCTATATTTCTCCGGAATCTCTTCAATAGAGATTGTCTCTGAGCTTAAGTTAATTCGCAATAATTTTTTATAATAGCTCATTTACAATTTCCTCCTTTTTATATAAGAGATGATTTAAGAACTTCTTTCTCTCTATTTTTAACCTATTTCAGCCTACCAAAATTTTAGACAACCCACTTGTGGGTAAGGGCGAGACTAATCGCCCTTTGTAAATCAAGAGTTAGAAAGCAATTGGGAGGCTAAAGCCTCCCCTACCCAGATAGAGAACTTTAATGAGCTCTATATAATGTTATAAATTTAAGTTATCAAATATTAGTTCTCCAGGTTAATCAGGAATCTACTGTTTTGTATCTTGAAACGCCCTGGTAATATTTTTAAGTCCGATTTCCAGGTTTTCTTCCAATGGCCATCCATAGCCAATTCTAAAGTATTTATCGTCCATTTCAAACCAACGGCCAGGTCCAACAAATGTCTTATATTTTTCATTCAGTATTTGGTAAAAATCATTTAGGTTTATATTTATATCTGACTTAATTTTAGGAAAACATACTACCCCACCCTCTGGCTGTATCCATTTTAAATCTCTTTGAGTATCCATCCATGCCGTTATTATTTTAAATTTTGCTTGAATATTCTGTTTAATATTATTCATAAATTTATCTTTTCTCTTTAGAACTGAAAGAGCAATTTTTTCATCAACTATTGAATTACAGATACTAATCTGTTCCTTAGCCGCGAGGAGCAATTCTTTTAAAGATTTATCTTTTGTTGCCAGCCATCCTATTCTAATTCCTGGGAGACCATAGGATTTTGATAAAGACTCTACACTTATTGCTTTTGGACTTAATGAAGCTGCTGTTGGTAGTTTATGGCCAAATGTCATTTCTCTATATGTTTCATCAAATAACAAATGACAATTATGGGACTCAACTATTTCTATAACTCTTTCTAAAGTTTCTGCTGAAATCATAGTTCCCGTAGGATTGTTGGGATAAGTTAGACTTACTATCTTAGTTTCAGGTGTAATTAAATCTTCAAGTTCATCCAAATTTAACTTGAAATTCTCCTCAAACCTCAAGTTTAAAAAATCAACTTTGCACCCTAAGGACCTCGGCACTTCAATGTTCGATGCGTAATTAGGATGTGCTACTATTATATGGTCACCTGGTTTAAGAAGAGAAACAGCAACAATAAAAAGGGCTGCAGCAGCACCACTGGTGATAAGAACCTGATCAGCAGAAAGACCATCATATTCTTGAGCTATTAATTCTCTTAACTCTGGTTCCCCACTATGATTTCCATAAGCTATAGAAAGATTTCCAAGATTAACATTTAATTCGTCTAAATTACAATCGGTAACTGAACTTTCAGTAAGGTTATACTTAATCTTTTCGTATCCATATTCCTCTGGTGATTCCTTTTCTATTAACATACGTTTAAACCACATAAAATTAGCTCCTTGTAAAAATTTAGTATGTAATTTAATATATGACTACTTCAAACATATAGTTGTTAGTTTAATGGACAAATATCCATTTGGCTAACTTTCGCACTTTCAGCGACCATAGACTGCTGAGCTATGCCAAGATTTAAGATATTCAAAGACGCATTATAATCCGCATCCTGTGTGT
>JAGGXI010000082.1 GCA_021163155.1 Candidatus Aerophobota bacterium | reverse complement strand
CTTTTTCTCTTTAACCACCCCAATGAATATTAGCACCACCAGCAAGCAGAAGAGATGTAATAACAAACAACGCCTTTATTAACTTAGCTTTCATTAATCTCACCTCCTTTTTTGTTTTTTTTAAGTTCTTAGTTTTTCTTTGTTTTTCTTGCTTTTCCCTCTAATCCTCTAATCCTTTAATCCTCTAATCCTGCTTTTTTAGTTCTGTCTTTTTCCCCTTTCACGTCTTACCTCTTCGCAGGCTAAAGCCTGCGGCTACCAGTTCACGTCTCACTGCTTTTTTCCCTTTAATCCTTTAATCCTCTAATCCTCTAATCCTGCTTTTTTAGTTCTGCTTTTTTAGTTCTGCTTTTTGGCTATTTTCTCCCATGCGGATTGAGCGGCTGTCTTTTCCGCCTTCTTTTTGCTATATCCCCATCCCTCCCCTAAGATTTTCTTCTTGATTTCCACAATTACCTTAAACTTTCTGCGATGCTCAGGTCCTACTTTTTGGATTGTCCTGTATTTGGGAAGTGAATTATATACAGATTGGGTATATTCTTGGAGTTGTGACTTAAAGTCATTTATTTCTATAAGCTCCTTCTCTTTCTCAATTAAGGAAGTTAATACAAAACAATATGTTATTTTTAGCCCTCTATCTATATAAAGAGCTCCTATTATCGCTTCATAAGCATCGGCTAATAAAGAATCCTGAGATTGTATTCCTTCTTGATTTTTTCCTATTAATAGGTATTCTTCTATCTTAATTTCCCGAGCAAATTGAGCAAGGCTTTCTTGAGATACAATTTTGGAACGGAGTTTAGATAGTTCTCCTTCGTTTGAATCTGGATATTTATGAAAGAGATAATCTGCTATAATCAATTCCAGTACTGCATCACCTAAAAACTCCATCCTTTCATTATGAGGGATATTTTTCTCCTTCAATGAGTTGGCATAAGAGGTATGAGTTAATGCCTGATTCAAAAGGTTCACATTAATAAATTTTACCTTTAAATTTTTTTGAAGGTTTTCCAAATTTTTTTTTCGTTCTAATGGAATTTTCATTTTAAAACCTGATCTGGCAAATTGTTAAAGTTATTTTTAGATAGAGTCCAGAATAGAATAAGACTAATTGTAATTATTTATCCTTCTTATCTCTTTCAACTTATTAAACAATGAGAGTTAGACTGATGTTACAGAATGATCTTATTAATATCATTCGCGAATCACCAAATATAGATTAGGATGCTTTTGAAAAACCTCTAAAGGCCTCAATCTGTGTAATCTCGACTTTTATCTGTGAAATCAGAGATTTTTGACCTTTTCAGAAATCTCATTAAAATTTTTTGATAACTAAAACAGCATTATGTCCTCCAAACCCCATAGAGTTAGATATGACTACTTTTACTTTAGCTTTTCGAGCTTCGTTGGGAACATAGTCTAAATCGCATTGAGGGTCGGGATGCTCATAATTAATGGTAGGAGGAAGAGTTTCCTCATTAATAGCTGAGAGGCAAGCAATTACTTCTACTCCTCCTGTTGCTCCTAAGAGATGGCCAGTCATAGATTTTGTAGAACTTACGGGTATCCGATAAGCATTTTCCTTGAAAAGGGATTTAATTGCTTGTGTCTCCACCATATCATTAAGGGGAGTGGAGGTTCCATGAGCATTTATATAATCGACTTCCTCAGGAGAAATTTTAGCATCATTAAGGGCTTTTTCCATAGCTTCTTTAATTCCTCTCCCATCCGTAATTGGCTGAGTTATATGATAAGCATCTGCACTCATACCAAAACCTACTATTTCCCCTATAATATTCGCCTTCCTTTTTTTAGCCCGTTCCAGTTCTTCTAAAACTACAATCCCTGCCCCCTCCCCTATTACAAAACCGTCTCTTTCCTTATCAAAAGGTCGAGAGGCTCTTTCTGGCTCTTCGTTTCTTGTGGAAAGGGCCTTCATTGAACAAAAACCGGCTAATCCTAATGGAGTAATAGCAGCTTCTGTTCCCCCTGCAACCATTACTTCTGCATTCCCTCTGCGGATTATTTTAAAAGCTTCTCCTATTGAATGTGTCCCTGTAGCACATGCAGTAGAAATTGAAAAATTAGGGCCAGAAAATCCATATTCAATAGCTATTTGTGCAGAAGTAATATCTGTAATTAGCATAGGAACCAGAAAAGGACTAACTTTTCGAGGACCTTTCTGCAACAAGACAGTCTGCTCTCTTTCAATAGTAGAAAGTCCCCCTACTCCTGACCCTACTAATACTCCTATTTTGCTAAGGTTCTCTTTATTGGAATCTATTCCTGATTGTTCTACAGCCTCTTTTGCTGCTATCATCCCTAATTGAGTAAATCTATCCATTCTCCTTATTTGCCTAGTAGAAAAGTATTTCTTAAAGTCAAGTCCTCTTACCTCTCCCGCCATTTGGGAACGATACAAAGAAGGGTCAAAATGGGTTATCCTTTTTATCCCATTTTTCCCCTCGAAAAGAGCTTTTTCGAATTCCTTTACTCCAACTCCAATAGGAGAAACTACCCCTACCCCTGTAACTCCTACTCGCTTTTCCATATTTTATTCCCTGCCCATTTAATCTATTTAGAGACCTCTGAAAAACCTCCATAGTTGTCTGATTACACTGATTTACGGAGATTTCTGACTTTTTTAAAAATTTCTTTAGCTCATTTAACCTATTTAGCTCACCACTCATTCAAATTTTTATTACTTTTTCTCTAAATGTTCACATAAGTAATCCACTACCTTCTGGACTGTAATTAATTTCTCTGCTTCTTCATCAGATATTTCTAAATCAAACTTCTCTTCCAAAGCCATCACTAATTCTACAGTATCCAGCGAATCAGCTCCCAAATCGTCTATAAACTTAGCCTCAGAAGTAATTTGGGATTCCTCTACTCCTAACTGCTCGCTAGTAATTTTCTTAACTTTTTCTAAAATTTCACCCTTGTCCATAATAACCTCTCCTTTTTAATTATCGAATTATTTAAACTTTAGTTAAATAGCCATTCCTCCATCTATTTTTATTACTTCGCCTGTAATATAATTTGCTTCATCAGAAGCCAGATAAGCCACCAAACTGGCTACCTCTTCAGATTTTCCCATTCTTCCCAGAGGAATTTGAGGAGTAAACATCTCTCTCTCTTTTTCCTGTAGTTTCTCAGTCATAGGTGTATCAATAAATCCAGGAGCAATGGCATTAACTATAACTCCATACCTTCCCACCTCTTTAGCTGCTGATTTTGTTAAACCAATAATTCCCGCTTTTGAAGCAGCATAGTTTGCTTGTCCTGCATTTCCTCTTAAGCCTACGACTGATGATATATTTATTATCTTTCCTCTTCTTTGCTTCACCATTGTTCTTATTACCGCTCTAAGGCAATTAAACGTCCCCTTAAGATTAACTTGTAAGACTTTATCCCAATCTTTCTCTCGCATCCGTAAAAGCAATTTATCTTCGTTAACACCTGCATTATTGACTAATATATCAATTCGTCCAAATCTGTCAATTACTTCCTTTACAGCTCTATCCACCTTTTCAAAATCACTTATATCTACTCTAAGAAGTAAAACTTCGCTTCCCATATGCCTTATCTGTTCAGCAACTTCTTTTAATAAAGTTTCTTCTATATCAAATATAGCTATTTTCGCCCCTTCACTGGCTAATTTTAGACATATCTGTTTACCTATACCTCTACTTCCTCCTGTAACTATAGCTACCCTATCTTCAAAACGCATAAATTCCTCCTTTACCCTATTTTTATAAGACAATCTGATCTATACCAATTTTTCAAAAAAAATGGGATATGAGTAAATGAGTTGATGGGATAATGGGTGAATGGGATATAGGTAAAATTCTCATTATTTTTATCTGTTAGCATCTACTTTTTCCCTTATCTACTCATTTACCTAGATTTAAGTAATTAGTGATATTTTGTATATCTGGAGGTAAGGGAGCTTCAAATTCCATCCACTCCTCTGTTTTAGGATGAAAGAATCCTAATGATTTTGCATGAAGCATAGCTCGTTTTAATTTATAAGGAAAATCTTGATACTTTTTACCTCCATACATCCTATCCCCCATAATAAAACAGTTAATCAGGTGTAAATGGAGACGAATCTGATGGGTTCTCCCTGTTAGAGGATGTAATTTTAGTAGGCTGTGATTTCTCCATTTTTTCAATACCTGGTAATGAGTGATTGCTTGATGACTCCCTCTTCCCCCTAGAATCATTTTTTTACCACACTTAGGGTCTCTTCCAATCTTACCTTTTATAATTCCTTCTTCTTTATGAGGGATTCCTCTTACTAAAGCTACATAGGTTTTTTTTACCACTCTTTTTCGAAATTGAGCACTTAAACCAAGGTAAGCATAGTCATCCTTAGCTACTACCATTGCTCCTGAGGTCTCTTTATCCAACCTATGAACGATACCTTGCCGTAAAGGAGCACCTATTTCAGAAAGATGACCACAATGAAATAAAAGAGCATTAACTAAATTATTTTTTTCTCCATTTAATGTAGGATGAGATAACATGCCAGCCGGTTTATTTACCACCACCAGATTTTCATCTTCCCATAAAATATCTATAGGAATAGGTTCAGGTTTTACCTTTAGCTTATCAAGAGGATAAGTAATAACAAGAATTTTGTCCCCTTTATGAACAAGAAAATCTTTTTCTGAAGGATAACCATTTACTTTAACATTTTCCTCTTCAATTAACCTTTGAATAAAAGAGCGAGAAAGATGAGGGATTTTCTTCTTCAAGAAAAGGTCTAATCTTATTTTTTCCTCTTCTTCCACTATAAAGCAATGCACTTCTTTTGTTTGCATCTCATTTTTTCAAGACTATCTCGGGACTTCCCCTTCGTCGCTGTCTACGAGTAAATGGGTAAATGGGATGATGGATTGATGGGATAAAACTTTTTAGTACTATTTTTTATAACTCCTTCATCTTTTCTCTTACTCCCCATTTCCTTATTTCCCTTATTTCCTTATTTACTTAATTTACTTAATTTACTTATTCACTTATTCACTTATCTACCCAGTAATACTTTTTTATGTGATTAAGTAGAGGAATTAAGATTTAGCTCTCATTGTTTTGCAACATCTTTCACATAGGGTAGGATATGTTTTATCTTTTCCCACATAAGGACTATAGTTCCAGCACCGTTCACATTTTTCTCCCTCCGCCTTTTTTACCATAATTTTCAGCTCCGTGTCTTCCATTAATTCCACTCCAGAAACTATAAAGACCTCATTTAATTGACTATCTAAACTTTTTAAAATAGAAAAAATAGAAAGAGGGGCTTTTATAATAATTTTAGCTTGCAAAGAAGAGGTGATTTTCTTATTCTGTCTGTACTCTTCTAATTCTTTCAACACCTTCTCTCTTACCTTTAGTATTTTACTCCATTTCTCTTCTAAATCTTTATCTATCCATTCTTTTTTTATTTTTGGCCAGGAGGAAAGAAAAACACTTTCCTCTTTTTGAGGTTTGATATACTTCCATACCTCCTCTGAAGTGAAAGGAAGGATAGGAGCTATTAATTTATTTAGATTTACCAATAGCTGATATAAAACTGTTTGAGCTGATCTTCTTCCTGTACAATTAACTGGAAAAGTATAAAGTCTATCTTTTAAAATATCAAAGTAAAAAGAACTCAGTTCATTTACCTCAAAATTATGGATGGAACGAACAGTTTCATAAAATTTAAACATTTCAAAACCATTCTCTACTTCTTTTATTACATGCTGGAAGGAAGAGAGTATCCATCTGTCTACTTCCCGCATCTTCTCAGGAGGAAGAGAATTTTTTAGAGGCTCAAAATCATATAAATTTCCCAATAAAAATCTAAAGCTGTTTCTTATTCTCCGATATACTTCTATAGTATAATTTATAATTTTCTCAGAAACTCTAACATCCTGAGTATAATCCTCTAAGGAGACCCAAAGTCTTAAAATATCTGCTCCTTTCTCTTCCACTATTTTTTGAGGGTCTACTATATTTCCTATGGATTTGGACATCTTTTTCCCTTTAGAATCTACCACAAATCCATGGGTAAGCACTTTTTGATAAGGTGGTCTTCCTTTAAGAGCTATAGAGGTAAGAAGCGAAGTTTGAAACCATCCTCTATGTTGGTCCGAACCTTCTATGTAAAGGTCAGCGGGGTCCTGAAGAGATTTTTCCTGAAAAACTACTGCCTGATGAGATATCCCAGATTCAAACCATACATCTATAATATCTTTCTCTTTTATAAATCTTTTCCCTCCACATTTAGGACATTTAAATCCAGAGGGGATAAATTCTTCTACTTTTTCTTTAAACCAGACATCGGAACCATATTTAATTGTTAGAGATTTGACTTTTTTAATAATATCCTCATCAATTATTGCCTCACCACAATTAAGACAGTAAACTACAGGAATTCCTACTCCCCAATATCTTTGTCGAGAGAGGCACCAATCGGGTCTTTCCTCAAGCATACTCTTAATTCTCATTTTACTCCGCTGGGGTATCCACTCTACATCATTAACCACAGCCTCTATTGCTCTATTCCTTAAATTGTGTTTATCTACATTTAAAAACCATTGAGGAGTAGCTCGAAAAATTAAAGGGGATTTGCAACGCCAGCAATGAGGATAAGAATGATAAATTACTCCTTTATGAAGTAGAAAACCACCTCTTTCAAGTTTTTCCATAATTAATGAATTAGCTTTAAAGATAGATATTCCCTTGAATTCTTCTACTTCAGAAGTAAACTTTCCTTCATCATCTACCGGAGAAAAGACAGGCAGATTATATTTAAGCCCTAACAGATAATCTTCATCTCCATGACCAGGAGCAGTATGCACACATCCAGTCCCTTCTTCTAAAGTAACAAAATCAGCAAGGAGAACCTTTGCTTCTTTATTAGTAAAAGGATGAATATATTTTATTCCCTCAAGTTCTTTTCCCTTTGCTTTAGATAATACCTTTGCCTTCTTTATTCCTGTCTCTTTTTTGACTCTCTCTAATAAATCCTCAGCTAAGAGAAGAACACCTTCCTCCGTATCTACAAAAGAGTAAGAGAGATGAGGATGGAGAGCTATCCCTAAATTTGCAGGTAGAGTCCAGGGGGTAGTTGTCCATATTAGAATATATATAGGTGTATTGGGAGGTAAAAACTGAAAGTTATCTTTCGCACGAAATTTAACATAGATAGAAGGATCGCTTCTCTCTTTATATTCTATTTCTGCTTCTGCTAAAGCTGTTTGGCATTTAGAGCACCAGTGAATAGGTTTTAATCCTCTATAAATATATCCTTCTTTGGCTAATTTGCCGAAGGAGTCTATGATTTCACTTTCATAAAGAGGATCCATTGTAAGGTAAGGTTTTGACCATCTCCCAAAAACTCCTAATCTTTTGAATTCTTCCTTTTGTTTATTAACAAAGCGAAGAGCATATTTTCTTGCTTTCTGCCGAAACTCTAATTGTGAAATTTCCTCTTTTTTTGCTCCTAATTTTTTAAATAATTGATGCTCTACAGGGAGGCCATGACAATCCCATCCAGGAACAAAGAGTGCATTAAAACCCTGAAGAGTCTTATATTTAATCACTATATCTTTAATTGTTTTATTAAGAGCCTGTCCTAAATGTATATCTCCATTAGCATAAGGAGGTCCATCATGAAGTGTATAATGAGGAAAACGAGCGCTCTTTTCCCTTATCTTTTCATAGATTTTTTTCTCTTCCCAGAAATTTAGTATCTCTTTCTCTTTTTGAGGAAGGTTTGCTCGCATTTTAAATTTTGTTTGCGGAAGATTAATAGTTTTACTGTAATCCATCTCATTGTCCTTTATATTGCCTTCTATATCTTTTCTATTACTCTTTTTACTAATTTCTTCATCTTTGGTTCAGCCTTTTTAGCCCCTTGAATTACTTTCCGAAAGTCTACAGGTTTTAATGTATCTGGAAAACATTCATCGCTAATACAGGTAATACCTAACACTCGTAGATTGCTGTGTTGAGCTACAATTACTTCAGGAACAGTAGACATACCCACAGCATCAGCTCCAATTAAACGAAGAAATTTATACTCAGCTCGAGTTTCAAAATTTGGACCTGTTACTCCTACATATACACCTCGATGAAGCTCAATTCCTTCCTCTAAGGCTATTTTTCTAATGAGCTCAATTAATCTTTTGTTGTAAGGCTCAGACATATCTGGAAAGCGAGGACCTAATTGTTCGTCATTAGGGCCTATAAGAGGGTTATTTCCTGTTAAATTAATATGGTCGGTAATGACCATTAAATCCCCTATTTTAAAATCAGGATTCATTCCTCCTGCAGCGTTTGATTCAATTAAAAATTTTATTCCTAAAAACTTCATTACTCTTATAGGAAAAGTGATTTCATCTAAAGAATAACCTTCATAAAAGTGGAATCTTCCTTGCATAGCTACTATCTGCTTATCACTGAGTCTACCTAAAATTAAATTTCCCTTATGCCCGGGAGCAGTAGAAATAGGAAAATGGGGAATATTACAGTAGGGAATTACATCTCTATCTTCTATTTCTTCTGCTAATCCTCCCAGCCCTGTTCCTAAAATTATCCCTATCCTGGGTTTGATTTTGCTTTTATTTTGAATAAATTCTTTCGCTTCTTTTATTTTAGTCAATAAGGCAGACATTTTAAAATTCCTTTTTTATAATCTTATTTTTTCAGGTTTTTGAGCCTCATGGGGATGTTCTGTGCCAGGATATACTTTAAGTTTTTTTAGCATTTTTCTCCCCAGCTTATTTTTAGGAATCATTCCTCGCACTGCTTCCCGAATTATTTTCTCCGGCTTTTCTTTTATTAGATCTTCAAAGACTTTTCCTTTCATTCCTCCTGGATATCCAGAGTAATGATAGTAGATTTTCTTTTTCTCTTTACCCCCTGTCACTCTTACTTTTTTTGCATTTATTACTATTACAAAATCACCCACATCTAAAAAAGGGGTGTAAATAGGTTTTGTCTTGCCTATTAAAACCTGAGCAATTTTACTGGCTAACCTACCCAAAATTTCTCCCTCTGCATCTACCAAATACCACTTTTTTTCAATCTCTTTTGCCTTAGGAATATAAGTCTTCATCTGAAATCTCCATTTTCTTTATAATTTTGTTTATTCATAGCTATAATTGAAGCACTGGTAACAACATCGTAACCTTTATTATATATTTTTTTGTTAATTGCAAGCTGCTTGACTTTTTTCTTTATAGGGGAAAAAAGCTTTACCATATTCCAGTACATCTTATTGGATACTAAACAAATCAATAAAATCAGGCCTGTAATTATTAAAATATACACTTTATTAAATTTTAATTTAGTAAAAGTAATCCTTCCTCTCATCTTTTCTCCTTATTTTTAAATTCGAAATTAAGAAAAACCTCCTTGTAAATCTTAATTGAGATGATTTAAGAACTTCTTTCTCTGTATTTTTAACCTATTTCAGCCTATCAAAATTTTAGACAACCCACTTGTAAGTAGAGGCGAGGCTAATCGCCCTTTGTAAATCAAAAGCTAAAAAGCAATTGGGAGGCTAAAGCCTGCGGCTACCAGTTTACTTCTTACTGTTTTGTTTTTTCCCTTTAATCCTCTAATCCTCTAATCCTCTAATCCTGTTTTTTGCCTTTCACGTCTTACCTCTTCGCAGGCTAAAGCCTGCGGCTACCAGTCTACTTCTCACTATTTTTTCCCTCTAATCCTTTAATCCTCTAATTCTGCTTTTAATACTGGTAGCGCCACGGGGATTCGAACCCCGGTCTGATGGCTGAGAACCATCTGTCCTGGTCCCCTAGACGATGGCGCCACTATTATATATTAATTAAGATTTCCTCATTAACTTATTTATCTTCGGCCTTTACAATCATTTTTTGTATTGTTTTTTTGTTATTGATTGAAATAAATGGTGGTTAAAACCACCGCATCACCGACAAACATAAGCTACCACCGAATAAATTCGGTGGTATTTTTACCCCTCTAATCCTTTAATCCTCTAATCCTGCTTTTAATACTGGGGGAGGAGGGTTCGAACCTCCGCTGCAAGATCCAGAGTCTTGTGGCCTACCACTAGCCTATCCCCCAAAACTTATTCTTAAGCTCTCAATTTTTAAACATAGCCAAAGTTTTATCGATTCTTCTTAAAACCTCTTCTTTTCCTAACACAACCGCTAATTCAAATAGCCCCGGCCCTCTTGTTCTTCCTGTTAGAGCAACACGGAGAGGATGAAATACCTCTCCTGTAGAAAAAGAAAATTTTTTAGTTAAATTTCTAAGCAAATCCTCAAGCTCCTCTTCTGTAAAAGAAGCAAGCTCATTAATTTCTTTCTTTGTCTCTTTTAATAAAAAAGGAACATATTCCTTATTTAATCTTTTTTCTACAGCTTTAGGTTCATATATAAAATCCTTTTTAAAGAAAAAATCTGCTAAATCGGTAATTTCTGATAAAACCTTAAGTCTATTCTGCTCCATTTGAGCAATTTTTCTTATCATTTCCTTTTCTTTAGGCTCTATTCTTTCTTTAACAAGGCCTTTCTCTTTTAAATAAGGAATTAAAAGAGAGGCTACTTCCTCGGGTTTCATTCTTCTAATATATTCTCCATTCATCCATTCCAGTTTTTTAATATCAAAGACAGCAGGGTTTTTCCCTACTCTTTCCAGGTTAAATTTTTTGATAAGTTCCTCTTTGCTAAACAATTGTTGACTGTCCGAAGTGGCCCAACCTAAAAGAGCTAAATAATTAACTACCGCCCATGGAAGATAACCTTTTTTTCTGTAATAAGAAATTGAAGTTGCTCCATGTCTCTTGCTTAGTTTTGTTCCATCTTTACCTAAAATCATAGATAAGTGAGCAAATTGAGGAGTTTGAAAGTTAAGAGCTTGATAAATTAAGATCTGTCGTGGTGTATTAGAAAGATGATCATCTCCTCTTATTACATGAGTTATTTTCATTAAAGTGTCGTCAATTACGTTGGCAAAATTATATGTTGGTGTTTCATCAGATTTTAAGAGAACAAAATCTCCTATCAATTTATTTTCAAAACTTATTTTTCCTCGTAATAAATCTTCTACATAGGTTATACCCTCTTGAGGAACCTTAAACCTTACAACAGGTTTTCTCCCTTCTTCCTTAAAGTGCTTTCTTTCCTCCTCTGATAAGTTTCGACATCTCCCATCATATTTAGGAGGCTTACCTTCTTTTTGCTTTTCTCTCTTTCTTTCTTCAAGTTCCTCCTGAGTACAATAGCAAAAATAAGCTTTTCCTTCTTCTAAAAGTTTATAAGCATATTTTTTATAAATTTGAAGCCTTTGAGATTGAAAATAAGGACCATAGCTTCCCTCTACTTCTGGCCCTTCATTCCAGTCCAGTCCCAGCCATTTAAGATTTTCAATTACTGATTGAGAAAAGTCATTTTTAGAACGGATAGCATCTGTATCCTCTATGCGCAATATAAATTTCCCTTTACAATGTCGAGCAAAAAGCCAGTTAAAAAGGGCTGTTCTTGCTCCCCCTAAATGGAACTCTCCTGTTGGGCTGGGGGCGAATCTAACTCTTATTTCTCTTTTATTTTTATTCATTTTATTAATTACTATTTTTTATCTTAATTTTGCTTTTAAAACTTTTATTTTTTATTTTTATGTCGATTAGCACGACGTTTCTTTTTTCTTTTATGTTTTGAAATCTTTGCTCTCTTCCTTTGTTTATCAGAAACCACTTCTTCTTTCTCCTTTCTTAAAAACTAATCTATTTTGGCTTATTTTAAAGATAAAAGATGTTTTGTCAATCATTTTTTTGTAATTGCTTTAATTGTTGAATCTTAATTTGGGCCATCTCTTTTTCCTTAGATAGAGGATAACGGGAAAGAAGTTCACTATAATTCTGTTGAGCTTTATCCCATTTTCCTTCTAATTGCAAACATCTTCCCATTCCCAAAAGAGCCTGAGGAGCTAAGGAGCTTTGAGGGTATTTTTTAAATATTTTATTATAAAATTCTATAGCCTCCCCATAATCTTTTTTTTGTTCGCAAATAGAGGCTAATTTTATCTCTACCCAGGGAGTGAAATAGTCATTTGAATATTTATGCTCAAATCTTTGTAAAACTTTAATTGCTCCTTTATAATCTTTTAATGAATAAAGACAATTTCCTAAATAAAAGAGAGTATCCTTTTTATCCCCCCAAAATTTATGAAGAATCTCTTTATAGAGTGCTTCTGCCTCCCGATACTTTTTTGTCCTTTCCTCCCCCTCGCTATTTTCTGCCTGGTGGTAATACGAGGTAGCCAATTGAAATTTTTCTTGCATATTCCGATTTGCCCTTGATTGAAAGATAGATAACGTTATTAAAGATATTGCTACTACTCCCCCTATTAAAAGATAAATGAGAAGTCTTTTTCGATTCATCTGCTTAAAAATTATAAAGTATTTTTTTATTAAATTATTGTCCATTTTTAAATGCCTCTTACTATCTTTATATTCCCCCAAGCACCCATTCTTTCTCCTTTTATAATTACTCCTCCCTTTATTTCCGGAATTCTTTTTAAAAATTTTAGCCCTTCTTTGATGTGAGCATCGGTCTTTACAATATTTCCCATAGCTGTAGCTGCAGCATCTGCTAAAGTAGCTGAAGGAGAGACAACAACCGCAGCATCTGCTTTTCCTAAACTATTAGAATGTCCAAAGGTTCCTGCTGAACAACAGATACCCAGTGGTGTATCTTCAGACTTTATCTCTAAAGCAATTTTACCTGATAAAGGAGACTCTCCCGCATAAATCCCTACCCTTTTCTTCTTACTTACTTTTAGGAAAACGTCTCCTCCATTTTCTACAATAACCTGGCGGCAGCTATTCAGAAGCTCTTTCCCCACATATTCTGCTATAGCACCTGCAACACCGGCCATAGGTCCTACCCCTGTTTTTTGAGATGCTTCAGCCATATCTCTTACGATAGAAGGCATATCTTCTTTAACAGGGAAAGGGTTAAATGTGGTCTTAAAAACAGGGTTTTGATAAATATATTGTTCGATATCTTTCCGAGCCCATATTAAGGCATTCTCTGTCTGTTTAGGTAGTTTTTTATCACATAAGACAAGAAGATTGCTTTCTTTAATATTTATCTGAAAAGAAAATAAGTTATATTGCTTAATTAAGTCTCTATATACAATCTTTTTCCCCATATTATCTTAAATCTTTCTCTCTCCCTATTATAGTTAAAGGAAGTCCCTTTTTACATAAAGGACATTCCTCTTTAGAATAATTTTTTATTTCCAACGTCACGAGGCTTTTCGGCTTTAAGATATTCTTATTATTAACTATAAAATCTACAGATTTTTCACTTCGGTCAGCCACACATCCTACCCCTACTACTTCCCCTTGACTCTTCTCTACTATTTCTATAATTTTTTTTACTGAACCCCCAGTAGTAATCACATCCTCCACTATTAATACTTTTTCTCCAGGATTTATCTTAAACCCCCTTCTTAAGGCAAGTTTTTTCTCCTCTTTCTCGGCAAAAATGGCTCTTACTCCTCGTATTTCCGCTACTTTTTGTCCTATTAGAATACCCCCTAATGCTGGACTTATTACTACCTGAAAAGTCTCATCTTTAAAGAAGTCAGCTATCTCTTCGCATAGTTTAGCAGCGTATGAAGGATATTGAAGTACTAAAGCCATCTGGATGTATTCAGTAGTATGAAGGCCGGAAGTAAGTTTAAAATGGCCTTTCCTTAAAGCTTCTCCTTTTTTTAAGATACCTAATATCTCTTTTTTACTTAACATTTTCATTCCTCTCTAAAAGTTATTTTAATTCCATTCCCACAGCTTTTCTTATTAATCTCTCAAGTCTCTTTTCTGATACAGCGGTAGAGCGCTGGACAAAATCAGAAATTACGGTAATAAGAGGTAGAGCTTTCTCTTCATCAATTTTTTCGATTATTTCTAAATTCTCTGCAGCCAATGACTCGGTGATAAAAATAATGCCGTAATCCTTTTTCACTAAATCTCTGAGAATTTCCTCTATCTTTGTGGATTCTTCACAAATTATTGTCTCCACTCCTCCTCCTAAAAAAGGGAGTGCACTCTCCTTATCGGCAATAGCAGCTATTTTAAACATAAAGTTTACCTCACTAAATAGTTAAGACCCTCTCTTCTTCCATCAGGGTTTGATTGATTTTTTCTCTTAAAATTGTTCGCAAACGTTTTATTTCTTGTTTTTTAAGTAGTATATAATTAATTAGAGCCTCTCTTCCAAAGCTGACATAAAAACCTTTTTTGCTATATTTTAATATATATTCATCAAAAAATTTATCCAAAGAGAATAAAGATTCTTCTCTTTCTTTCTTCCCTTCTAAAACTTGCTTTATTATCTCTATATATCCTGTGCTACCTAATTCCCTTTCTATAGATTCTTTTGGTTGATGTGATAATTTTATCCATATTTCCTTATCTGTTTCTCCTCCTTCAATTAAAGCTTCTTTTAATAGTTTTTCCTCGTCATCTCTTTTTAAAAATCTAATTCTAAAAAAAGTCATTATATTAAAAGAGTCGATCTCTTTTTTAATTAATTGGGTAATGAATGGATCGTTGTAATTACTTAATCGCTGATATATCCAACGAAAGAACAGTTTATCTATAAGCGTATCCAAAGTATGGGGTTGAGGGTTTTCTTTAATTGAGGGGAAAATCTCCTCCAGTAGGCTCTTTAATTGAGGAGAAAGGGTAGTAAAATCTTCTTTTTGCACAGCTTCCTTTAGAATCTCTATATTTAGTGTCCCCGCCGGAGAAAAACTCACTTTCAACTGAGGGGTATATCCCAAAGATAAATTTTCTTGAAAATGGGCTTTAAGGAGAACTTTTAAATTATGAAAGTCGTACTCTATCCAGAATAAGTCCACAAGCTCTGGCTGAGGACAAAAACTTCTTATTTCTCTATGAGTTCTTTTTAATTCTTCTTCTAATATCCGCTCAAAGTTTTTCTCTTCTATTTTTTTAAAAGATTCTGAATAGGGAAATATCTTGCTTAAAATCTCTAATGCTTCTACTAATCCTTTGCTCTCTTTTATTCGAGAAAAATCGGTCTCTTTTAAAAGGTACTTCTCTAATCCCCTTATCCTACCTGTGGTATAGATATAACGAGTATCCCCACCTTTTACCTCTAAATACTCTATACTCAATCTCTTCCTCCTTTCTTCCAGTTTATTATACAATATCTTTAGCTATGCGTCAAACATAACTCTCCAGTTTCAGGGAAAAGTTAAACCTGGATTCGGCAAACTGTTAAAGCTCTCTCTGGGTAGGGGAGGCTTTAGCCTCCCAATCATCTCTAACTCTTGCTTTAATAGCGATTAGCCTCTCCCTACCCATCAAAAAGGGATGTTTTTGCTTATGGAAAAGTTTTTTGAAAAATGTGAAAAGTAGACCTAATGTTATGCTTCGGAATTAACCCTGGCTAATATTATTCAAATCGCCAAATCTGGGTTAATATGTCTGTTTGACATCCCGGTGCTTCCGATTATAATGATATTGGCTACATTTTAAGGCGGAAAGGAGGAGGTATGAATATATTTTTAAGAATAGTTGGCCCGTTTATTATTATATTTGGAGTAGGTGGAGGAATATTTTTGATTACCGGTAAATACGGTGGAAATGCTACTATATATGGATTTGCTATTATTATCGCTTCTGTAATAATTGGAGTTCTCTATTATGCTCTCGGCTATTTTACAAAACTCTTGCAATCGGTGGATAATAGATTGATAGATATCTATGATTTATTGGATGAAAAGATGAGAAGTATGGATAATAAGATAGGTACTTATAAACAGCGAGAAGAAGCTAAAGAAAAAGAGATAGAGTTTGCCACTGAACAGGGTTTGGGCCCTACAAAAGAGAAAAAAAGAGTAAAGGAAGAGGTGGTAGGTATAGAAAAAGAGCCGAAGATTACTAAAAAAGTATCAAGAATTCGTAAGGAGGTTGGATTGTGTGCGAATTGCTGGCTATCAGGTGAGTGTGAAAGGGAGAAGAGAGTACGTAAAAGAAAAGAGATAATCACCAGCTGTCCCGGCTATTTGCCTAAGGATGAAGTAAGTGAGTGAGTGAGTGAGTGAGTTGAGACGAGAATATGAGAGAGAAGCTCTTTTCTTCGAGCTCAAGCCTGCTTGGGGTAAAGCTTTGCAAAAGATGGAACAAGAAGCCTTAAATGACCTTCAGGAGAAAAAGACCGTGCCTTTAAAAAAGGAATATAAATGAATAGAAAACTTTACTTTCAGGTGAAAGGCATAAAAATATATAATGATGACTTTTTATCTACTAAGTACGTCCAAGAAGGAATGGTAGATTTAATTGTAACATCTCCCCCTTACAACATAGATATTAAATACAACTCTTACGATGATAAGCTATCCTATAATGTATATCTTAAATTTACAAAGAAATGGCTTGAGAAAGCCTATGAATTAATAAAAGATGACGGGAGATTTTGCTTAAATATACCTTTAGATAAGAATAAGGGGGGGCAGCAAAGCGTCTATGCTGATATCATTACAATTGCTAAAGAGGTTGGATGGAAATATCATTCTACCATTGTCTGGAATGAACAAAATATCTCAAGACGGACTGCATGGGGTTCATGGCTCAGCGCTTCAGCTCCTTATGTCATCGCTCCTGTGGAGATGATTGTTGTCCTATATAAAAAACAATGGAAGAAGTTAAGCGGAAGTAGAAGATCGGATATTACTAAGAAGGAATTTATGGAATGGACAAACGGTGTTTGGAATTTTATGGGTGAAAGTAAAAAACGTGTAGGACATCCTACGCCATTTCCAGTCGAACTTCCGAGAAGATGCATAAAGTTATTTACTTTTGTAGACGATACAATTCTCGACCCCTTTTTAGGTAGTGGAAGTAGTTTAATTGCCTGTGCTTTGACAAAGAGAAAAGGAATAGGAGTTGAGATCGATAGAAATTATTGTGAAATTGCGAAACAAAGATTAATAACTGAGGTTGAAATTAATCAACTTATGCTGAATGTGTTTCAAGGAAGGAAATAGATAGTGAAAGTAAGGAAAACTATTGCTGATTTGATAATGGAATATTTCCGAATGCATCCCAAAGAAGACTTAAAGCATGGACCAGTTATCGATTGGGTAGAGAAACAATACCTTAAGCTCTATGGTAGAAAACCACGTGACCCTTGGCGTCAAATTCGTAAATTTTACCAAGAGGGTATATTAATAAAAGTAAGAAAAGGTATTTATAGATATGACCCTGATCTTATCCAGAATAGAGAGCTATACGAATTTTCCTCTAAAGTCAAAAAAGCAATTTTCAAAAGAGACGGATATAAATGTGTTGTTTGTGGTAAGGGAAGAAAAGATGGGGTTGAAATCCATGCTGACCACAGAATACCATTAGATAAAGGAGGAGCAAATACAGTTGATAATGGGCAGACTTTGTGCTCAGAGCACAATCTTCTTAAAAAGAGATATTCACAGACAGAATTTGGCAAAAGGCTCCTTGTAAGATTATATGAAGAGGCAGTAAGGAAAAGTGACAAAAAAATGGTTAAATTCTGTAAAGAGATTTTTGATGTGTATGAAAAATATAATCTCAATAGTCATATACAGCGGCCTAATAATAAATAAAGGAAAATGATAAAACACAAAATGCTTGATAAAAAAGTTATAAAAGAATATTTAGATGAAGAATTTGAAGAGATGAGCATAAAAACACCTAAAGACATTCCAGGACATATTCTTGTAGAGACTTTCTGTAAATATACAGAGAACGACTACTATGAGTGGCTTAAGGATAATTTTAACTCTTTTTTCAATCATGGAAACCCGGATTGGAATTGGATTAAAGAGAGAATCAAACAATATACAAAAAGTTAATCTGCCAGTTCTTCTATCTAGAAATCCTTTAATCCTCACCTCGCAAATCTTACCCGAATCGCTTGAGCAATTTGCTCTTTAGATAGAGTTAGATATAATAAACTCAGTCTTTGTAGATTAAATTTAAAGGGAGAGAAGTTATGAATAAAAAAAGGCTTTATCGTTCTAAAGAAAATCGTATGATTGGAGGTGTTTGTGGAGGAATCGCCGAATACTTTAATATTGACCCTGTAATAGTCCGCATTCTTGCTGTATTAACTATCTTTGCCAACGGCATAGGAGTTATTGGCTATCTTATTGCTTGGATTATCATTCCTCAAAATCCTGAACAGACATCAGAAAAAGAGGAAGGAAAATTAAGGGAAAAAGCCGAAGATGTTGCCCAAAAAATAGGAAAACGCATTAGAGAAGATTCAAATAATGAAAGAAAAAACTCACGAATTATAGGGGGGCTCATTCTACTTGCTATTGGGTGTCTATTTCTGATTAATAATTTTCTTCCCTGGTTTAACTTTAGTAGACTCTGGCCTCTTATCCTGATTATAATCGGCCTGGCTATTTTAGCAAGTAGTTTAAGGAAAAAATCTCAATGAAAACGAGGCATTTTCTTGGGGGCTTAATTATCATCCTCATCGGCCTGATCCTTTTAGCCAATAATTTTGGTATCTTATCCTGGGGTATATGGTACCATCTGATTCGACTCTGGCCTCTTATTTTAATTGCTGTAGGCCTCGATTTAATCCTTAAAACCGTCTCTCTTCCTTACTTAAGAATTTTGCCTCCCTTGTTGATTATTGCTGTTATTTGTTTAGTAATCTGTCTTTATCATTCTCAAGGAAATAGATTTTACTACTTTTTCGGAAAAAACACTCAGAGCATAGAACTTAGCCAACCACTACTGCCCAGCATTAAAAAGGCTAATATTAATCTAAGGTTTAAAGCAGGAAAACTGAAAATAAGAGAAGGCTCTACGAAGAATCTGGCAAGTGGTAATTTTACTATTCCTCTGGAAATAATGCCATGGATGAAATATAGAGAGCTAAATGGAGAAGGGTTTTTAGAAATTGGGGAAAAAGAAAAAGAAAGAGAATATTTATTTACTCGATGGAACAGAGCTCATTTTTGGGATATAAAGTTAAATAGTACCATCCCTCTTTCTCTGAAAATTAGCGCTGGAGCAAGTGATAATAATTTAAACCTCTCCTCTTTGAAAATAGTTGAATTTGATTTAGATGCAGGAGCCAGTAATAGTAGAATAAGATTCGGTAACATTACTTCTATTAAAGCCAGAGTTAGCGGGGGTGCTTCCAAAATTAAGATTCTTATTCCCCATTCAATGGGAGTAAAAATTAGAACTGATGCGGGTTTAACTTCTAATAACCTTGATGCTCTGGGCTTTAAAAAAAGTGAGAATATATATCTCAGTAATAATTATCCAACGGCCGAAAAACAGCTCAAACTTGATTTAGATGCAGACGCCTCCGCCTTAAAATTAGAATTATATTGAGGAGTTACAATGTGGGAATCTTTTTGGAATATAATTGGAATAGTTGGTTTTTTTGGCTTTCTCACTTTTGCTGTCTATACTTTTATTAATAGTGTTTTACTGAAAAGAAGATCGGGACTGCATGTTTTTGTAGCTGGTCTTTGTTTAATACTTTTTGTAACAAGCACTTCTCTATTTCCTGGAGAAGAGGAAATTGCTGAAGAAATAGCTAATCCGGTAAAGATATACCAAAGGGGAATAGAAAATGAAAAAAGAAGGGCTTTTGAAAGAGCAAAAAAAGATTACCAGATAGTTCTACGTCTAAATCCTCAAAATGAAGAAGCTGTGGAAAAGCTGGAGCTACTGGATAGAAGAGAAATTGCTTTAACTTTCCTTCAGGTGGCTAAGAAATTATATAGAAAAAGAAAATTTGCTGCAGCTTTAGCAAAATTAAAAGTAGCGGAAAAAATAGCCCCATCTCCTGGAACACTGGAAGACAGTTCTAACTTAAGAAATAAAATAAAAACAGAACTGAGTATACTTCAACAGCTTATTGTAGAAGGTTCTAAAAGAAAGAGGATTAATTGATTCGGTTAATAAAAAAGCTAACGGACGTAGGATGGGAATTATATGAAATTTACATAATAAAAAGAGGTAAACAGCTTTCCTTTATTTCTTTTATTATTTTTTTACTTACTATATTTATCTGCAGATGTATAGTAATATGGATTGAGGCAGGGAGACCATTTCTTAATTTTTTTAGAGTTTCTGATTATCACATTCACCATTTTTATTTGGGAATCTTCTTAATTATCCTCTCCAACTGGTTTCTTCTACTCCGGAGTAAAAAAAGATACATTGAAAAGGTTAAAGTATCCAGCAGTATCCTCTTTGGTGTGGGTCTCGGTTTAATCACTGACGAATTTGGACTTCTATTGACAATGGAATTTGATATAAAAGGAGATTACTGGGCTCCTCACTCTTACTACCTTATGGGTATAATAAGTGGAATATTTTTATATAACATAATTTTCCCCCGATATAAACAGTAATCTGATGTATAAATCGAAATCGATATGACTATACTTAAGGCAAAGCCGTGGAAGCTAGCAAAAAACTGACTGAATAGTCTGAAATAGAGATAATATCTGCATCTGATGGGATGAAATTACCGCTATAAAGAAGATAAAAATACTCTTTAATAACAAATAATAGGAAGGCAATGGATGAGAAAGAAAACTATAAAAAATTTAGTAGAAAAGCAATTAAAATGGCGTAAAGTTGAAGCAGCTATACTCTGGTTTCTCATTGCTATAGCAACTATCCTTACGATAGCTGGAGTTGGAGTATTCTTTTATATTAGCAAGCTGTATATTAGAGAACAACTCTCTATGATTCCTCCAAAAAGCTTCATTGTATCTGAGGTATGGATGTTATACAACTTTGCCAGGGTTTTGGGTATTGTCTTTTCTTTGACAGGTATTGCTGTTATAATTTTCACCTTGGATAGATTATCTTTTGCCAAAGACGCTTACAGAATGGCTTCATTTATCAGGAAACAAGAGACTAAATAAAAGCTTTTGCTATCCCCTATTAGAATTCAATAATTTTCCCACAATGTAATTCCTCAAATTTTTCTCCAAATTCTTTAAGAAAGACAGCCTTTGCTTTTGTTCCTGTGCAATGCCCTGTATATATCTTCTCAACCTTTTCATTTAAATATTCTGCAGTTTTTTGGATACGGTCTTTATCTGCATCAATTAAGTGAAAACCTCCTATTACAGCTTTGACTCCCTGGACATTAAATGTTTTTTTTGCATGCTCTGCAATGCTTGCTATCCCAGGATGACCGCACCCAACAATTACTACTAATCCATCCGAAAGATTTATTGCAAGAGACATTTCGTCATTAAGATAGTCTTTAACAAATAAGCTATCTTTTATTGTATACAATTCAATTGTTACTTCTCTCTCAAAATTTACTTTCTCCTTTATTTCTCCTGTAGAGGCTACACCATCCATAATGGAGATGGGGTCTTTCGTTAAAATCAAGTTTCCTCTATTCTCAATAGTTATTCTGTCTTTAGATAGACCAATTTCTTCTATAAATGGCCTAAGTGTAAAATGTGGTCTGAATATACTTGAGTGGGCAATTATAGGGGCATCTTCTCTTATAGATTTTAAAATTTCAACAAGCCCTTTAGTATGGTCATTGTGGCAGTGAGAGAGAAAAACTAAATCAATAGTTTGTGGATCTATCCCAAGAAGTTTCATATTATGAAGAATAGGGGTTGCTGATTGCCCTACATCAAACAGTATTTTTTTAGATAAATTCTTATTTTTTACATCTATTAAAAAAGAGATGCCATGCTGGGCATAAAACGAGGTATCATATCCAGCATAATCTTCAAGAAGAGTATAAATTTTTACCTCTTCTACTTTTCCAATTTTATATATTTTATTCATTTGCTTTTACTCCTTTAGTAATTAATTTTGCTTCCCTTCTGCGGGTAATTAGCTTCTTCTAACTCTGCGGCATTGGTATCTGAAACATTGATTTGCCTGGTTTTAATTTGGTTCCGTCAAAAAGATCGTCAGAGAGACCATTGTTAACTTTTACATCAGTGGTTATTATCTCGTATGAGCCCATTACTCCCATAAAAGATTGCATCATCTGTTTTTCTTCCTCAGATAAACCGGGCATATCTATCTCAGTAGTGGTTGTCATTCTGTAAGGAAACAACATACCGTTAACTGAACGATAATCCTTGAGTTCCATATTTATTTTTATAATAGTCTCTTTTCCTTCTTTGGATTTCCCACTTATTACCATTAATGTTCTCATAAGCGTCCAGTTCCCAGCATTAACCCATATTTTTCCTTCCGCTGAACTTTCACCTTCCTGCAAGGCTTTGGTCGATGGTTTGCCTACCACCTTAAATGGATTATCAATTTTCAACAAATGAGCTTTTCCCCCTTCAATTTCCTCAGTGCCGAGGTAATGAGTCTCAGAAGGTTTAAGATTTCTCCATAACCGAGTAGGGTCCGGGGTAAACTCTGCTTTCTTCTTTTTTACCTCGCCAGATGCAGGGTCTATTGACCAATTGTATATCCCGTCGTATATTGTCACCATCGTTTTACCCATTATCTTTGTTTCATTGCGGATTTTATAAATCGTTTTCCCGTCAATCCTTGCCCTCTTTTGATAAGTTATTGACTCACCGGCTAACATAGCCATCCCACCTGCAAGCTTGTTAAATATAGTCATATCCTCAATATCTTTGGTTTGCTTTTTGCAAGCTTGTTCCATATTTTCAATAACTTTTTTAGCAGTCATTCCCCAAAGAGAGGAAGCACTTAAAAGCACTATTACCCCCACACTGATTATTCCTATCGCCGTCTTTTTTTTAGCTCTTTTTGACATATTTGTTCTCCTTATTTTCTATTTTTGTAACTATTCAGGCACCCT
This sequence comes from Candidatus Aerophobota bacterium, assembly GCA_021163155.1. Taxonomy (GTDB): domain Bacteria; phylum Aerophobota; class Aerophobia; order Aerophobales; family JAGGXI01; genus JAGGXI01. Next base: position 6,280 of record JAGGXI010000082.1, on the reverse strand, counting down.
GTACTAACTTTAGCCCAGGATTCGACAATCTATTAAAGCTCTCTACGGGGCAGGGGAGGCTTTAGCCTCCCAATTACCTCTAACTCTTGTTTTACAAAGGGCGACTGAAGTCACCCCTACACACTAAACAGCCAATTAGCCCCATGTTTATTTGTATTACTATAATTGAACAGGCTGAATAGTTACCTACTTTTTACCTTTAAATCTTCTCCATTATAGTCTTACTGTAAATCAGTGTAATCATTTTTAAGAATCTATGTAATCAGATGTCTCAAAATAGATGACAGGCTACATAATGATCATTTCCTGAATTAATTAGTTCTGGCTCTTTTTCTTTACATATAGCCTTAGTATAAGAACATCTTGTGTGGAATCTGCATCCAGAAGGAGGATTTATAGGACTGGGAACATCCCCCATTAAAATAGTTCCTTTTTTTCTGAGCCCTGGATTAGGAATGGGTATTGCAGAAAGCAATGCTTTAGTATAAGGATGCCTTGGGTTATTGAATAATTCTTTCTTAGAAGTCATCTCAACAATTTTGCCTAAATACATTACGGCTACTCTATCACTTATATGTTTTACTACACTTAAATCATGAGCTATAAATAAAAGGGTGAGTCCGAATTCTCTCTGTAAATCTTGCAACAGATTGATGATCTGAGCCTGGATGGAAACATCCAGAGCTGAGACGGGTTCATCTGCAACTATGAATTCTGGATTTGTTGCTAAAGCTCTTGCAATGCCTATTCTTTGTCTTTGGCCACCGCTGAATTCATGAGGGTATCTATTTATTTGGTCTGAAGTAAGGCCCACTTTTCTCATAATTTCTATTATTTTGTCTTCTTTTTTCTTTCCTGAGATAATATTGTGTACTTCCATTGGTTCAGCGATAGCTGCTCCTATAGTCATTCTTGGGTCAAGGGAACCAAAAGGGTCCTGGTAGATAATCATCATTTTTCTTCTAAATTTTATCATTTCCCTTCTTCTTAAATGAGTTATGTTATGACTATCAAAATAAATACTACCGCTCGTAGGGTCTAATATTCTTAAAATTACTTTTCCGCAAGTCGTTTTTCCACATCCAGACTCTCCCACAAGACCAAGAACTTCTCTCTTTTTTATATAGAAACTCACATCATCCACAGCTCTAACTGCCTCTTTCTTTCCAGCAAATGCCCCACCTGTCCAGAACCATTTCTTTAGATTTTTAACTTCTATCAATTTCTCCATCCCATTTATTCCCTTTGAGACCTTTGAAAAACCTCTAGAGGTCTCAAATCTGTGTAATCTAAACTTTTATCTGCGAAATCAGAGATTTCTGACTTTTTCAGAAATCTCCCCTTTAACTAAATGACATTTTACTAAATGATGGTCTTCTGCTTCTACTAATTCAGGCATCTCTTTAATGCATTTCTCAAAACAAAAATCGCATCTTGGATGAAATGGACATCCTGAAGGAACATCAAGGAGATTGGGGACCAACCCCTTAATTGTATCAAGACGTTTAGCTTCTACATCAAGCCTTGGCATCGATTTATTTAATCCTTTTGTATATGGATGAAGCGGGTTGCGGAAGAGCGTATCTACATCTGTATACTCTACGATATGTCCTGCATACATCACAGCAACATAATCACACATTTCAGCAATTACCCCAAGGTCATGAGTTATCAACATCACAGAAGCACCAAATTTCTCCTTTAATTCATTGATTAATCTTAAAATCTGAGCTTGAATAGTAACATCCAATGCAGTTGTTGGTTCATCAGCAATAAGTAAAGTAGGATTACAGGATAATGCCATAGCAATCATTGCTCTTTGTCTCATTCCTCCTGATAACTCATGAGGATAATTATTTATTCTCTTTTTTACATCTGGCATCCCTACGATTTTCAATGATTCTATCGCCTTTTCTCTTGCCTCTTCTTTTTTCAATCCTTGGTGCAGTTGAATGGATTCCATAATCTCATCACCAATGGTAAATACAGGGTCTAATGAAGTCATAGGTTCCTGGAAAATCATAGAGATTTTTTTACCTCTTATCTTTCTCATCTCTTTCCCATTTAATTCTAAGAGGTTCTTGCCTTCAAAATAGATTTCCCCATTTACAATCTTTCCAGGAGGATGGGGAATTAATCTCATAATGGAGAGTGCGGTAACACTTTTACCACATCCAGACTCTCCAACAAGTCCCAGAGTTTCTCCCTGATTAATCTTAAAACTAATCCCATCTACGGCTTTTACCGTTCCTTCATGGGTAAAAAAGTATGTTTTTAGGTTTTTTACTTTAAGTAATTCTTTCATCATCTTTATGCATTACCATTCACTCATTTACAAGGAGTCTTATTTCCCTCTAATCCTCTAATCCTGCCTTTTTAGTCCTGCCTTTTCCTCTCACATCTCACTTCTTCGCAGGCTAAAGCCTGCGGCTACCAGTTTGCTTCTCACTGTTTTTCTTTTCCCTCTAATCCTCTAATCCTGCTTTTACGTCTTAAGTCGTGGATCTAAGATATCTCTTAAACCATCGCCTAACAGGTTAAGCCCCAGTACTGCAAATAGGATAGCTACCCCGGGAAAGGTCGCTGCCCACCATGCTCCACCCACAATATATGTATAGCTTTTGGAGAGCATTGCTCCCCATTCCGGTGTTGGAGGTTGAGCACCCAGACCAAGGAAACCAAGTGCTGCACAGTCAAGAATAGCCGTTGCCATCATTAAAGTTCCATATACAATGACAGGTGCTATACTATTTGGTAGAACATGACGAAAAATGACTCTCCAATTGCTTGAACCTATTGCTTTTTGTACCTCAATGTATTCCATCTCTTTAATGTAGAGCACTGAACTTCTTATAATCCTTGCCATTTGAGGGGTATAAACTATACCCAATGCAACCATAGTTTTATCCAATCCCTGACCTATAACTGCCACAATTACTATTGCCAAAAGTAAAGCTGGAAATGCAAACATAATATCAACTATTCTCATAATTATAGTATCCACCCATCCCCCATAATAACCAGCTATTGTTCCAAAAGTTATACCAAAAAGCAAAGCAATTCCAACTGCAATGAACCCCACACTTAAACTTACTCTGGCACCATAGAGAATTCTGCTAAAAACGCATCTTCCTAAAGCATCCGTTCCCAGAGGCATACCTTTTATTCCATGTTTACTCCAGAATCCAGGTTTCAAGCTTTTGAATAATTCCGGAGGAGAAGGAGTAGGATTATTCGGAGCAATATAGTTTGCCAGTATTGCACATAAGATAAGTATAAGAACAAAAATGAGACCAAAAACTGCAGATTTATTGTATTTAAGCCTCCTTATTAATTCTCCAACTTTTGTCTCTCTTTTTCTTTCCATTTTATCCTATTTATAATGAATTCTCGGGTCAATATAGATATAGATAATATCTGTTATTAAATTCACAATTACGAATATAAAAGCAAAAAATATTACGCATCCTACCACGACTGGATAATCCCTCATATATACACCATTTACAACATATCTGCCTATTCCAGGCCAGGCAAAAACTGTTTCTGTAAGAATAGCTCCTGCAAGCAGCAGGCCAAAATTTAATCCAATTACAGTAACTACAGGAATCATTGCATTTCTTACTGCATGTTTGTAGATTACTAATCTTTCGGATAATCCCTTTGCTCTTTCCGTTCTTATAAAATCCTGTCTTAATACCTCCAGCATGCTCGATCTGCTTACTCTGGCAATTGTTGCCATAGGTATTGTTGCCAGAGCAATGGAAGGCAGAATTAAATAACGAAGCGCACTTATTAAAGCCGCAAAATTGCCTGTAATTATGCTATCAAGGATATAAAAGCCTGTAATCTTATGATAAGAGATGAGCATACTAATACGCCCACTTATAGGAAGCCATCTTAGATATACTCCAAAAATCATCATAAGCATAATTCCCAGCCAAAAAACGGGCATTGATACACCAAAGAGCGCTACTCCCATAAATGTATAATCAAGGATAGAATATTGCTTGGATGCAGAAATAATCCCTGCCGCAACACCTATAACTATAGCTAAAATCAACGAAAAGAAAGCAAGCTCAAATGTATTGGGAAATCTATTAAGTATCTCTTTGGTTACATATTCGTTAGACACTATAGAACGCCCCATATCGCCATGTAAGGCACAATTAAGCCATATCCCATACTGAATATAGAGAGGTTTATCTAATCCATATTTTTCCCTTATAGTATTAATTACTTTTTGAGATGCGTGTTCTCCAGCCATCGTTCTCGCAGGGTCACCAGGGGCCAAATGCATTAAAGAAAATGCAATAATTGAAGTCCCTAATAAAACTGGTATTAGCATTAATAGTCTTTTTGTAATATACCACTTCATTTATTAATACCTATATTCTTATAATAAGGGGGTGATAAAAATCACCCCCTGGTGTATAATAGATTTGAATAAAAATAGTTTCTATTATTCTTTTTCCTTATTCTATCCACACAGGATAAAAGAACTTTCTTGATGTTGGATGAAGGACATAACCATGTACATTTTTCCTGAAGACAATATTCTGGTTTGCATGAGCTAAATACACCCATGGAGCATCCTCGTGTATTATCTCCTGTGCTTTCTTATAATACTCTGCCCTTTTTTCCACATTAAAGGTCTGTAATGCCTTGGAGAATAAATCTTGTACTTCCTCATTGTTGTAGAATGCTTGGTTTCCAGCCGTCCCTATTGAACAAGCATTTGCTCCATATAAAACATTCATAAAGTTATCCGGGTCTCCATTATCACCTGTCCATCCCAGAAGACACATCTGATGTTTTCCTGCCTCAGTTTCGTCAATATAGGTAGCCCAATCCACCTGATAAAATTTTACAGTTATTCCCACATCAGCTAAATAGCTTTGAATCGCTTCCCCAATTTTTGGAGGGTCAAACATATAGGGTCTGGATACAGGCATTACATATAAAGTGACCTCAAAGCCGTCTGGATATCCTGCTTCTGACAAAAGCTCCCTTGCCTTTTTGGGGTCATAAGGGTAATCTTTTACTTCATCATTATATCCAAGCATAAATGGTGGCATTCCGTTCTTTGCCACTATTGCTGTTCCCTTATAAATATTGTCTACTATCGACTTCTTATCAATGGCGTAATTAATTGCCTGTCTCACTTTTTTCTTGGTAAGAGGCTCGAAATATCCGGGAGTTTTCTCCCAGGGTTCATCCGCATCACGTACTCCATTCTCATTTGCATCTTTATATCCATATCCATTATTCATAGCCATATATCCGATATTCATTCCTGGCTGTGTTAAAAGTTGTAAATCTGGATTAGCTTTTACTCTGTTAAAATGAGCAGGGTCGGGATATTCTATTCCTTGAACTTCGTTTACTTCTAAAGACATAAGTCTTGCCGATTTGTCAGGGATAACCTTAAAGATTAATCTGTCCAGTTTGGGTCTTGCGCGCCAATAATTATCATTAGCCTCTAAGGTGATGTGGTCATCCTTTATCCATTCTACAAATTTAAAAGGACCTGTGCCACAAGGATGCTTAAAGGTATTTTCTTTATACTTTTCAGCGTTTGTAGGACTCACAATACAAACCGTAAACATCGCCATACTTGTCATTATTGATGCGTTTGCTCTTTTTAGGACAATTTTTACTGTATAATCATCAATCTTTACTACTTTCTCTATATCACTAAACATATACCCCCAATATGACCACTCACCATATTGATGATAGGGATGGTTTGGGTCGTATTGTCTGGCAAAGGAGAAAACAACTGCATCTGCATTGAAATCTGTCCCATCGTGGAATTTAACACCGTGTCTTAAGTGAAAGATAATCTCTTTTCCATCCTTAGATGTTTCCCATGAGGTAGCTAAACAAGGTTGTATTTCTGTAGAACCTGATTTATATTCAACTAAACCTTCAAAAATATTATCCATTCTCTGGATGGATTCGCCATCAGTTACATCTGCAGGGTCTAATCTGCAAGCATCTCCAGCGCTGCCAAACACTAAAGTTCCCCCCGCCGAGGCACTGGCAACAACACTGAACATCAATCCTACTGTTAACAATAATGCTAAAAATATTTTATTTCTACCCCTCATTTTAAGCTCCTTTTTTAATGATTTTAAAATATTTAGTAACTTTTAAAATTTTTCACCTCCTGGTGTATAATAGATTTTGGTACCCCACTAAATCTTTATTAAACAAAGTAGGGCGGCAGACATTATACAATCTGCCTATTCACCTTTATCATTGCATAATATTTGAT
>JAGGXI010000066.1 GCA_021163155.1 Candidatus Aerophobota bacterium | reverse complement strand
TAAAACAAATTTACAAAGAACAATTTGGCTATTTTTGATCTTTTAAAAGAGGAAATTCTCATTATCAATAAAGATATATTAAATTTTCAATTTTCAGAGTCGCACTTGACTTTTATAGTAAGCTTTCTCTTCTTTAGTTTAAAATTATACCACTCTCTTTTCAAAAGTCAAAAGAAATGGTAAATGATTAGATGAGTGAATGAGTGAGTGTTGACAAAACTTCATTTAGAAGGTAAATTTAAGTAGTGGTTTAATATTCTCATCTCTTTTGAGGGAGACTAATAGTGAATTTAAATGAATGGATTAAAAGTAATACTTATCATCACTCTTCCTTCTCCGACATACCTCATCTGATTAAACTGAAGGAGAAGAGAGGTCTTACAATTAGTTTAGCTTTTCCCACATTAAATGAAGAGAAGACAATTGCCCAGGAAATTAAAATAGTAAAAGAAAAATTGCAAATGGATTATCCTCTTTTAGATGAAATAGCAGTTATAGATAGTAATTCTACTGATAAGACGAGAGAGTTAGCCTGTGAGGCTGGTGCTAATGTTTATTTAGCCGATGATTATCTTCAAGATTATGGAATTACTAATGGTAAGGGAGAAAATCTTTGGAAAAGTCTTTATCTTCTGGAGGGAGATATAATTGCCTGGATAGATGCTGATATTAAAAATATTCATCCTAAATTTGTTTATGGGATAGTAGGACCACTTTTAGAGTATGAGGATATTAAATATGTTAAAGCATTTTACGAGAGGCCTTTGGTGCGAGGAAAAAGGACGAGGCCCTCAGGTGGGGGTAGAGTTACTGAAATTTTGGCAAGACCTCTTTTAGCTAATTTTTATCCAGAACTTTCTGGTTTTCTACAACCTTTATCAGGTGAGTATGCTGGTAGAAGAGAAATTTTAGAGGCGGTTCCTTTTCGGGTTGGCTATGGTGTAGAGATAGGTTTACTTATAGACATTTATGAGAAGTGGGGATTAAAAGCTCTGGCACAGGTAGATCTGGATAAAAGAATTCACAGAAACCAAAGTTTATCTGCTTTGGGTAAGATGTCGTTTGCTATACTCCATACCTTTTTTATCAGACTGCAGCAGCAAGGCATCATCTCTCCAAAGGAAAAGATTCCTGATGAGTTTAAACTCGTCAAAAGACGGGGAGAGGATATCTTTTTGAAAAAAGAAGAATTTACCTTTATTGAAAGACCCCCTATGATTACTATAGAGCAATATCGACGCAGGAGGAAAAACATTGCAGAGAATAATTTTGATACGGCACGGCGAGACGGATTGGAACCGAGAAAATAGGATTCAAGGGGGGCTAAATATTCCTTTGAATGCTCGAGGAAAAGAGGAAGTAAGGGTTATTGCTTTAAAATTAGCTCATATAACCATCCATTATATCTATTCAAGTAAACTCTCCCGTGCTTATGCTACTGCTGTAGAGATAGCAAAATTTCATAAAATAAAAATCCTCACCGACGATAGATTAAATGAGCTTAGACAGGGGAAATGGGAGGGAATGAGGGTTACAGAGGTAAGGAGATTATATCCAGATATGTATTCCAGATGGGAAAGCAACCCTACTTTGGTTACACCTCCGGGAGGAGAGAGTATAAATGAGACATTTAAAAGGGTGAAGGAGTTCTGGAGGGAGAGTATTTTAACTAAAGAAGGAACGGGAGTGATAGTGGCTCATAAAATTATTAATGCTTTAATAAAATCGATTATAAAGAAAGAAAACTCTTTAAATCTACTATGGGAAAAAATGCCTGAAAACGCTCAAGTTGAGAGGTTCTCTTTATGAATTCTAAAAAAACAGTAGCCATTCTGCACTACTCCTATCCTCCTATAATAGGGGGAGTAGAGTTTGTAATGAGAGAACAAGCTAAGGTTCTGGCCAAAAATAGATGCAGGGTAAAAATTATCACAGGAAGAGGAGAAAGTAGAGAGAAGGAAATATTAATGGAACTTATTCCCGAAATTGGGTCTACAGGATTAAAAAATAAAACTATAAATGGAGAATTAAATAATGGCATTGTTTCAGAGCGTTTTCGGAGGTTAAAGGAAGTCATTTACCAAAAAGTTAAGCATTCTTTAAAAGGAGTGGATATTTGTATAATACATAATGTTATGACTATGCATTTTAATCTTGCTTTAACCTCTGCCCTAAATGAGATTGTTAATGAATTTCACCAGGGGATAAAGTTTTACTTCTGGTGCCATGATGCTGCTTTGATTAATCCAGATTATAAGATTAAAGAGCCTTCCTGGTATCCTTATAACCTCTTGAGTAATTTTAACCAAAACGCTGCCTATATTGCTATCTCAGAATGGAGAAAGAATCAGCTTTCTCAATTATTTGGTGTTTCCGAAAGTTTAATTAAAGTTATTCCCAACGGTATAGATATAAAGTCATTCTTAAGAATTTCTGACTCTGTATGGAAAATGGCTTCTCATGAAAAAATTTTTGATGAAGACTTAGTTATGCTCTTTCCTTCAAGAATTGTTAAAAGGAAAAATTATGAACTGGCAATTAGAATAACAGAAGAAATAGTCGCCTCAGGCAAAAGGTGTAAACTATTGGTAACTTCTCCTTTCGACCCGCACAATTCTGATTCGAAAGAATACTACGATTATCTGCAGCATCTTATAAAAAAATTGGGTCTAGAAAATCACGTGCTTTTCCTTATTGATTTGAAAGATAAGTATGGATTGGACATCGGGTATCATCAGCTAAGAGATCTTTACAAAATTTGTGATTTATTACTGATTACTTCTTCTCAAGAAGGTTTTGGAATTCCACTTTTAGAAGCAGCAGCAATGAAAATGCCTATTGCTTGCACTCGTATACCATCTCTATTGGAGGTTGCGAAAGATAAAGCTCTCTTTTTTGAACCAGATGAAAATCCTTCTGATATTGCTCAAAAAATAGTGGATTATCTCGAGGCACAACCAACTTACTTTATGTTTAGAAGAGTAATATCCAAATTTTCATGGGAGGCTATTTATAGAGACTATCTAAAGGATTTACTCGACTAAATACTCAGAAATATTTATTTTGCTTTCGCTATCAACTATCAGTTTTACATAATGGAGGAAAAATGGGAGAACTTGTCTTTATTATTGGTGGAGCGAGAAGCGGGAAAAGTCGATATGCAGTAGAATTAGCAAAAAAGAGAGGGAAGAAGACAGTCTTTTTAGCTACAGGTATCGCTAAGGATGAAGAGATGAAAAAACGTATAAAATTACATAAAGAGTCTCGTCCTCTTTCCTGGGCTACTATTGAAGAAGGAAAAAATCCTCTCAATGTGCTTATAAATCTTAAAAAAGATTATAAGGTAGTTATTTTAGATTGTTTAACTTTTCTCATCTCCAACTTATTACTTGATGGAGTGGGAGAGGAACTTATTTTAAAAGAGATAAGGGGATTGGCTAAGGTTACTTTAAAAAATGATTACAAGTTAATAGTGGTGTCTAATGAGGTGGGTGAAGGGGTGGTCCCTCATACTCAATTGGGAAGAGACTTCAGAGATATAGCAGGCAAATCTAACCAGATAATGGCTGATTATGCTCAGGAAGTTTACTTAATGGTTGCCGGAATTCCTCTTAAGTTGAAAGGAGAAAAATGTGAAGAAGATACTAAAAACAATTGAAGAAATTGGACCTATTGATAAAAAGCTTATGGAACAAGCTCAAGAAAGATTAGATAATCTTACTAAACCTAAAGGGAGTTTGGGGAGAATAGAGGAGCTTGCCAAAAAAATAGTGGGTATTACGGAGAAGGCAGAACCTTGTCTTGAAAAAAAGGTAATTTTTGTTATGGTTGGAGACCATGGCATAACGAGGGAACAAGTAAGTGCTTATCCTATGGAAGTTACCTCTCAAATGGTATACAATTTTCTTCAGGGAGGAGCAGCAATTAATGTATTAGCAAAAAAATTGGAAGCAAAAGTAGTTGTAATAGATATGGGAGTAGCTAAGAATTTAAAACCTCATCCAGATTTAGTTGTAAAAAAAATAGGCTATGGGACAAATAATATGTCTAAAGGTCCCGCAATGGACAAGGAAGATGCTATTAAAGCTGTTACTGCTGGAATCGATGTCTTTGAGGAAGAATTGAAGACAAATGGTATTGATATAATGGGAACAGGAGAGATGGGTATTGGTAATACAACAGCAAGTAGTGCCATTGTAACCTGCATAACAGAATCCAAGGTCGAAGAAGTGACAGGAAAAGGAACGGGGATAAATGATGAAATTCTTCAGAAAAAGATAGAAATGATTGAAAAGGCGTTAAGTGTTAACCATCCCGATTCTGAGGACCCTATAGATATACTAAGTAAAGTAGGAGGATATGAGATAGCGGGTTTAGTTGGATGTATCTTAGCGGCTGCAAGATATAGAGTTCCTATTATGTTGGATGGATTTATCTCTACAGCAGCTGCTTTAGTTTCTGCTAAATTTTCCCCAAAGGTAAAAGAATACTTAATTTCTTCTCATAATTCAGTAGAAAAGGGACATAAGATTGCTCTCTCTTACCTTAAACAGAAACCTTTATTTGATTTAAATATGCGTTTAGGGGAAGGGACAGGTGCTGCTTTAGGAATAGATTTAGCTGATATTTCTGTTAAAATATTGACACAAATGGCTACCTTCGATGAAGCAAGTGTATCCAGAAAGGACAAAAGGCAGGATTAAAGGACAAAAAGCAGGATTAAAGGATTAAAGGATTAAAGGATTAGAGGATTAGAGGATTAGAGGATTAGAGGATTAAAGAGGAAAAACAGTGAGACGTAAGACGTAAAAGGTGAGGCGTGAAAGGCAAAAAAAGATTAAGAGAGGCAAAGAGATACCGGTAGCCGCAGGCTTTAGCCTGCGTAAAAGCAGGATTAAAGGACAAAAAGCAGGATTAAAGGATTAAAGGATTAAAG